>NZ_JAEMRO010000001.1 GCF_016463295.1 Brevundimonas sp. | reverse complement strand
GACTGGCCACCACGCCACCCGCCGCGCCGCCATAGTCCGCCGTGTCGACCCCGGCCCCGCCGATCAGCGTGTCACTGCCGGCTCCTCCGATCAGCCGGTCGTTGCCGTCTTTGCCGGACAGAATATCCGTGCCGCTGTAACCACGGATCACATCAGCGTCCGCTGTCCCGACAAGATTATCATCGATGCGGGTCCCAGATATTTGAGTGGGAGGGAGCAGCAAGCCTGCCATGTCATAGAGACCGTCGGAGAAGCGCAGCCGTTCGACCCCGGTCAAGGTGTCGGTGCCGTCGGGACCGATGACGGTCGTCATGCCGCCCAAGGTGCTGATGGTGTAGGCCGAGCGAGGACCAGAGAAGACCGCTATGTCGTTTCCAACATCCCGGTCTCCGCCACGGCCACCACTGATCCTGTCGTTGCCACTGCCACCGATCAGGGTGTCGTCGCCCGCGTCGCCGTACAGATTGTCGTCGCCGCCTTGTCCATACAGTGTGTCTGCACCGTCGTATCCTGACAGCTCGTTAGACGCATCGTTGCCGTAGATTACGTTGTCGCCACTACTGCCGCCTACAAAATAGGCACCAAAGCCACCCGACATCATGCCTGAGAAATTTTCGATGCGGAGGTCTTCGATCTTGACGTCAAGAAGCAAAACTTTTTCTTCCAGATATCCTCCGGGTCCGGTCATGACCCGAATGGAGACGCTGTTGGTCTGTCCCCCCTCAGCCAGGAAAGCCAGACCCAGTTCAAACAGGTTTTCTCCACGCGCCACATTTGGGAACAGGTTTGCAATATAGGGCCAGAGATCAATCTGGTCGCCACCCACACCGGGCGAGAAGTCAGTGATCGTTCCTACACCAATATTGGGCATCTCCGGGTTGTTCGGAACCACTTGAAACGTGTCCTGACCACTGCCGCCCGTGAAGCGACCACCCGCATGCGTTTCGTCCATGACGATTATGTCGTCGCCCGCACCACCATCGACAGTGACTTCGTAAGCTCCGCGCACCGAAATCACGTCGTTGCCTTCGCCGCCGCGCACCGTCACCCTGTCGATCGCGACACCGCTGGTGGCGAAATCGATGATGTCGTTGCCGTCCCCACCATCCAGCAAGGTTCGTGTCGGGTCGCGTGAAGGCGCGGTGTTATTGCCGGTATTGGCTGCGGCCCGGACGGACAGGATGTCGTTGCCTCCATCGCCGAAAAGCTGGCTGTTGCCTGCTCCGCCATTCAGCCGGTCTGCACCCTCACCACCATGAATGACGTCGTCGCCATCCAGGCCATTTAGAATGTCATTGCCATCATTGCCGTTCATGACGTCGTGAAAGTTGGAGCCGGTCGAGGTTTCACCTGCGGCGGTGCCATCAAAAGTGAACACTGGCCGCGCCGCGGACACGGTCTGGTCCGAGAACCGCAGCCACTCCACGTTCATGACCCGTGTCGTGCCGTCGGTACCGGTGACCGTGACGCCGTCGTCGGCATCATCCGTCCAGCTGAGAGTGTAGTTGGCGCGCGCCCCAGAAAATCCGGCGGTGTCCACACCGTCTGCACCATCCAGCAGATCGGAACCGCCTCGACCCTCCAGTAGGTCATCGCCATCGGCACCGAAGAGGATGTTGGCTCCTGAGGTTCCCAGAAGGACATCGTCGTGGGCCGAGCCAGCGAGGCGCTCGATGCCGCTCAGAGTGTCCATGCCGCCGCCCAATGTGTTTTGCACACCGGTCAGGCTGAGATCGAGGCGCACAGCCGACAAGGCATCGCCGTAGTCAGCCGTGTCTAGCCCGCCGCCGCCGTTCAGATTGTCGGCCCCCGCACCACCGCGCAGCGTGTCGTCGCCCGTTCCTCCGTTTAGCGAATCTGTGCCTCGGCCGCCGTGCAGGACATCGTCGCCTTCTCCGCCGTCAATCTGATCGTCTCCATCTCTGCCGTCCAGGATATCGACGCCACCCAGTCCACTCATCGTATCGGCCCTGTCGGTACCGAGGCGAATATCGGCATTGGCGGTGCCCTGGTATTGCAGACCGCCAGTGTTGGCGGTGGGGGTGGTCGCTGGCGGGGTTCCGTAACGGATGGCAGCTTCCCACCCTTCTACCGGGTTCAGGCTTATCACTCGCAGGCCGGACACGAGCTGGGAGCCGCTGATCTGCCAGTTCTGAGAACCTGTCAGATAGATCAGATCGCCTTCGGCCGGATTGAAATCGACAATGCGGTCGCTGCCCGTGCCATCGGTGCTGGCGTCGCCGAAAATGAAAATGTCAGCCCCAGCACCGCCATACAGGATGTCTAGCCCGGAGCCGCCGGTGAGCCGATCCGCACCGTCGCCACCCATCAGAATGTCGTTGTCGGCCCCACCGATCAGGATGTCGTCGCCGCCCTCGCCGATAAGACGATCAAGGCCGGAACCTCCTGTCAGCGTATCGTTGCCGGCGCTTCCGGTAACCAGGTCAGCCGTAGTGGCACCTGGCGGTGCGACGGGAACGGGCGGGCCGGATGGTGCGACTACCGGACCGCTCCATGTCGGGAGCGATTCATAGTTGAACCACGTCGTGATGGCCGATGTGGCCAGGACATTCTTCAGAAGAATGGAGTCGGTCCCGGACAGGCGTAAGAGCGTGTCGTTGCCGACCTGCTCGATGCTCTGCCACCGACCGTTTCCGATCAGCCTCAACTGGTCCGTGCTGACGTTGAAGTCGGTAATGACGTCGTGCCCATCGCCTGTCGCAAAGAGGAAAACATCCGAGCCATTGCCGCCGGTGAGGACGTCGTTGCCGCCGCCCCCTGCGATGATGTCGTTGTCGCCGCCACCGTCGATGCGATCAATGCCGGAACCGCCATAGACGGTGTCCCGCCCGTCGCCTGCGAACACGCCGGCCGCCTGGTAGCCGCCTCGACCGTCGAACAGGTCGTCACCATGACGTAGCCGGACCTCGCCGGTAATCAGGCCCGTGTTGTAAAAGGCATCGCCGTTCTCGCTCAGCGAGACGATACCGCGCAACTCACCGCCATTTCTCAAGGTCTGGATAGGGAGTCCAGATGGGCTGTGATTGTCGCTCATCGAGCCAAAAAAGATCGCATAGTCGGCCTCGACGATACCCGTGTTGGTAAAGCCCGTCGTGCCGGCATACCCAGAGAAGCTATAGCTGACGCCAATGCTGTCCATCTCGACGGTGTCGTCGGTGACTGTGATCGTGCCGGTGTTGACGGCCGTTCTCGCGTTCGCGAAATACATTCCTGCACCCGCGTCGTGGCTGTGAACCTCGATCGTGCCAGTGTTCCAGATCGTTCCGTTGCCACCCGAATGGAGACCGCGGCCCCATCCGTCGGCCGTGACCGAGATGCGACCGGTATTGACGATGCTCTGGCCAAAGATGCCGTAGGTATTGCCCCCACCGGAAGCCTCGATCAGCCCGTCGTTGAAGGCGTTATCGGCGACACCGGCCGTCCCATAAGTGAGGGCGGTGCCGTGGTTGACGACGGAAATAACCCCGGTCGCGCTGTTATGGAACGTGTCTCTATCGCTGAAGCCGGATGAGAAGCTCGCAATCGCGCTTACCTCGAAGCGCTCTGATGTCGTCTCATACCGGATCTCTCCGGCATTCCAGACAGAGGGACGATAGCCGCCGACGTCCTGGGCGTCGTAGAGGAGAATGCCGGTATTGACGGCCCACCCGCCGGAATAGGCGACGCGCGGATTGGTCAGGATCAGTTGTTCACCGGCTTCGAAAACGAAGTCTTCGCCGGTCAGCACGGGCTGGGTCTGCGGAGCAGAGAGTTCGCGTGGCAGCGGTGACGAACTGAACGTCAACCGTCCCGGCGTGAGATCGGCGACCTGCATGTTGCGTATCAGGATGCTGTCGGTGTCAGACAGCATCACGCGGACATCGGCACCACTCTGGACGATCGATTGCGCCGAGGAAAAGCCGTGGATGGACAAAAGGTCGTCGGCGTCGAAGTCTTCGATGACGTCCCGGCCATCGCCGGTCGTGAACAGAAAGACATCTGCTCCCACATTGCCGGTGAGCCGATCATCGCCGGTGCCGCCGACAATGATGTCGTCACCCTTGCCGCCATCGATGATGTCGTTGCCGGCCATGCCCTCGAGCACGTTTTCGCCAGCAGTACCGGTTATCCGATCGCCATATGTGCTGCCATAAACGCCTTCGAAGTTTCGAACGCGGTCGGCCCCCGTTCCATCCGAGGTACCGGCGGCCAGATCGACAACCACACCCCGTGTGGCATCCAGAAAGTACAGGGTGTCGAAGCCGCTGCCGCCGTCCAGCACATCCGCGCCGCGGCCCCCACCGATGATGTCGTCGCCGCCGCCGCCATGGATGGCATCCGCACCTTCGCCGCCGAACAGATAATCAGTATTGTCGGAGCCGATCAGCGCATCATTGCCGTCTTGGCCCTCTATCGCGTCCTGCTGGATGCCTGTTCCAAAAAACAGATCGTCGCCGTGACCCAAAAGAACGGGTCCGGTTATCAAGCCGTGATTGATGACGGCGTCGGCCCCGAAGGCCGTATAGATTGCGCCTCGCATCTGCCCGTCGCTGCCGTTTGTGACGACGTCGAAAATACCTCTCACCGATGCCCGGGTTCCGCCGTCATAAGCGAAGTAGGCATAGTCTGCCTGGATCACGCCGGTGTTCAGCATGTCCATGCGGTCGGTGTAATAGGCGTTGGTCAGCCAGCCTATGCTGACGCCGCCGGGCGTCGTTGAGACGGCCGAGATCACGCCTGAGTTCTGATAAGTTCCATAATCCAGCGCGCTGACGCCCACGGCCTGAAAACCCGCACGCACGTTGATTGAGCCGGAGTTGTGGACATCGGCACGGTTCGCAAAGATGCCGGTACCAAATTCGCCCGCCTCAATGTCCACTTGGCCCCGATTCAAGGCGACACCTTCGAGAACATCAATGCCGATTGCGTCCTGACGAGACCGCGCAAAAATTCGGCCATCGTTCACCGCATGGGCGGCAGTTATCGCTTTTACAGTCACCGGCAGATAGGCGAGGGGAGGACCATCATACTCGCTGACGACGGACAGCAAGCCGGATAGATCGTTCAGAGCAACCCGGGCGCTAACACCTGTAAGATTCTGAGGTGTTGATAAATGGATTGCTCCCGCGTTCCGGTAAGCTATCCCTCCTTGGGGCACTGGCCCGCCTACCACGATGCTGTAGTCGCTGGATGCGCCAAAAACGTCGGGCCACCAGAACGACAGACGCTGGCCGAACGGCAGCTGAAAACTTCCCTGATAGGCAGGCATCCGACATTCCCCCCGACGCTCGTGACATCGGGTTAGGTATCAGCGTAACGTCAGGCTGAACAGTCCGTTCGGGCGGTTGCTACCGCCCGAACTTCTGGAATTTGATCCGGTGCGGGATCAGGCTTTCGACGCCCAGGCGACGCTTCTTGTCTTCCTCATAGGCTTCGAAATTGCCCTCGAACCATTCGACGTGGCTGTCGCCTTCGAAGGCCAGGATGTGGGTGGCCAGGCGGTCCAGGAACCAGCGGTCGTGGGAGATCACCACGGCGCAGCCGGCGAAGCCTTCGAGGGCTTCTTCGAGGTTCTGGAGCGTCTCGATGTCCAGGTCGTTGGTCGGTTCGTCGAGCAGCAGCAGATTGCCGCCGGTGGCTAGGGTCTTGGCCAGGTGCACGCGGTTACGCTCACCGCCGGACAGTTGGCCGACCTTCTTCTGCTGGTCGCCGCCCTTGAAGTTGAAGCTGCCGACATAGGCGCGGGTGTTGATCTCGCGCTTGCCGACCATCATCACGTCGGTGCCGCCGCTGATCGCCTGCCAGATGGTCTCGTCCGGCTTCAGGTCGTCGCGCGACTGGTCGACATAGGCCAGTTTGACCGTCTCGCCGACCTTGATCGAACCGGCGTCGGGCTGTTCCTGGCCCGTGATCAGGCGGAACAGGGTCGACTTACCCGCACCGTTGGGGCCGATGACGCCGACGATGCCGTTGGGCGGCAGCTTGAACGACAGGTCCTTGAACAGCAGCTTGTCGCCATAGGATTTCTGCAGGCCCTCGGCCTCCAGCACCACATTGCCCAGGCGCGGGCCGGGCGGGATCTGGATGACGGCGTGGGTCTGGGCCCCGCGCATGCTTTCCTGCTCGTCCACCATCCGCTCATAGGCGGCCAGACGGGCCTTGGACTTGGCCTGACGGGCCTTGGCGCCCGAACGGACCCATTCCAGTTCGCGGGTCAGGGCGCGCTGGCGGGCTTCGGATTCCGACTGCTCCTGCACGACGCGCTTGGTCTTGGCTTCCAGCCAGCTGGAGTAGTTGCCCTCGTGCGGGTGGCCCTTGCCGCGGTCCAGCTCCAGTGTCCACTTGGTCACCAGGTCCAGGAAGTAGCGGTCGTGGGTCACCAGGATGACGCAGCCGGGGAAGGCCTCCAGGTGGTGCTGCAACCAGGCGACGCTCTCGGCGTCGAGGTGGTTGGTCGGTTCGTCGAGCAGCAGCATGTCGGGCTTCGAGAGCAGCAGGCGGGCCAGGGCCACGCGGCGCTTCTCACCCCCGGACAGATTGGTCACCGCCCAGTCGTCAGGCGGGCAGCGCAGGGCGTCCATGGCCATTTCGATGCGGCTGTCGATGTCCCAGACGTCGCCGGCGTCGATTTTTTCCTGAAGGGCGGTCATCTCCTCCATCAGCTCGTCGGAATAGTTCTCGGCCATCTCCATGGCGATGGCATTGAAGCGGTTGACCCACTGTTTCTCCTCGCACCAGGCCTCGACGTTCTCGCGGACATTCAGGCTGTCGTCGAGCTGGGGCTCCTGCTCCAGATAGCCGCGCTTGATGCCGTCGGCGGCGCGGGCCTCGCCGTTGAACTCGGTGTCCAGGCCAGCCATGATCTTGAGCAGGGTGGACTTGCCCGAGCCGTTGACGCCGACCACGCCGATTTTGGCGTCGTTGTAGAAGCTCAGCCAGATGTTCTCGAAGATCTTCTTGCCGCCGGGAAAGGTCTTGGTCAGACCCTGCATCTGGAAAATATATTGCTGCGCCATGAGGTGCGTCGCGCCCTGTCGTTCGATCGGATGGGGAGATAGGCGCGGGATGTAGCGACCCCAGCGCCGGGTGGCAAACCTCTAGCGACCGGGCAGGGCGGTTTGAAGGCGCGATCGCCCTACCAGCGGAAGACCCGTCGGCCAATCAGGGCCCCAATGGCCACGGCGATCGCCATGCCAAGGGTGTACCAGACCGCGACGAAGGAGGCCGTACGCTCCGGGCAGTGCAGGCCATACAGGGTCGTGGCCAGGGCTGCGGTCAGCAGGCCGGCGGCGGCCCCGGCCAGCATGGGTCGGGTCGGAGCGAAGGCCCGTGCGGCCCAGAAGACGAACGGAGCCGCGATCAGGCTGAGCAAGACGATATTGGGCGCACAGACGCGGGCGCTGTCACCCATGACGGCGGGCATGCGGTCGGGCATTGGCATGGCGATCAGCTCGTAAGCGGCCAAGCCCAGAACGGCGGTCAGGATCAGGCCCAGGGCGACCAGAGGCGCGCGCGCACTGACGCCGGGCCGGCCCAGACGGTCCAGAAGCCAGAAGCCCGAGATGGCCAGGGCGATCGTATAGGCCGCCTTGGCCCAGAAGGTCGGGCCCTGCATGGCCAGCATCAGATCCGAGCGAAAGCCCAGCCAGAGGCCGACGGCGATCAGGACCAGCACAGCTGCGGGCACCAGCCAGAGCAGCAGCCGACGCTCCGGCCGCCGGGCAGGGGGCAGGTCGGCCGACAAGGCGGTGATCAGGTCGTCAGTCTTCATCGGAAATCCCTTCATGCACCTGTGAGGGTGCAAATCGGGCGGTCAGGGTCTTCAGGCTGCGGTGGACGCTGACCTTGGCGGCGGCGACGGAATAGCCGTGGCGTTCTGCGGCCTCTGCGACCGACAGGCCCTGCACCCGGATGTCCTCGATCAGGCGACGCTGGCGCACGGGCAGGAGAGCCAGAACGCGGGTCAGGTCGTGCCTTGCCGCGCCATCCTCGACGGTGTGATCGGCGAACAGGTCGCCGGCGTCGTCCAGCGGGGCGGTCGGGCGGCGACCTTGACGGCGCAGGTGATCGATCAGCTTGTGGCGAGCGATCGAGAAGGCCCAGGCCGTGAAGGGCTGGCTGGTATCCCAGGTCGCACGTTTGGCGTGGATGGCGATCAATGTCTCCTGCACCAGATCCTCGGCGTCTGCCGCTCCGTCATAAAGGCGTCGGGTGAAGAACGGCCGCAGATGGCCGCCCATGTCCGTCAACAGCACGCGCCAGGCCCCTGCGTCACCCGCAAGGCCACGCACCATCAAGGCTTTCAGATGAGCTTCGCGATCTGTCACGTCATGGGGTCCATACGCGCGCGTCGAGCAAAGGGTTACAGTCCGTCTGCCGAAAATTCGACGCGATTTTTTCCAGCGTGGCTGTAACCGCCGGACGGGCCCCGGCGAATGGGGAGGTGTGACCGGACGACCGGCCACCACCCTTTCAAAGGAGCCTTCTGATGAACGCCAAGACCCTGACCTCTACCGGCCTGGTCGCCGTCGCCCTGGCCGCCGGTGCCAGCGCCGCCTATGCCCAATCCTCGCAGAACAACAACCGCCAGGCCCCGGCCCCCGCCGTCGAGAAATGCTATGGCGTCGCCATGGCGGGCAAGAACGACTGTGCCGCCGGCCCCGGCACGACCTGCGCCGGCACCTCGGTGCGCAACTATCAGGGCAACGCCTGGAAGAACGTCCCGCGCGGCACCTGCACCTCCATCCGCACGCCGGCGGGCAATGGTTCGCTGACCCCGATCACCCGCTGATCGGATCAGGCGAATGACCCACAGGCCGGCTGCGGTTCCCCCTTCTGCCCCCACGGCGGGGCTGGGGCTGAAATCCGTCCATTACGAAGAAGCCCTGGCCGCGTCGGCGGCCGGTCTGTGGTTCGAGGTCCATGCGGAGAATTACATGGTCGATGGCGGGCCCCGGCTAACCTGGCTGAACGCCATCCGTCAGGACAAGCCCTTGTCCCTGCACGGGGTCGGACTGTCGCTGGCGGGCGATCAGGCGCCGGATGAGGATCATCTGGCACGGTTGAAGGCCTTGTCGGATCGGTTCGAGCCTTTCGTCGTGTCCGAACATCTGGCCTGGTCGCGGCGTGGCGAGGTCTATCATCCCGATCTGCTGCCCTTCGTGCGCAGCCGCGGCATGCTGGACCAGATCTGCGCCAACGTCTCGCGCACTCAGGACGTGCTGGGGCGGCAAATCCTGATCGAAAATCCCTCCCACTATCTGGACCTTCGAGGTCACGAGATGTCGGAGCCGGAACTGCTGGGCGAGATGGTCCGGCGCACAGGTTGCGGCCTGTTGCTGGACATCAACAACGTCCATGTCAGCGCCAACAATCTGGGCACCTCGGCCCTGGACTATCTGAATGCCCTGCCGGTCGAGGCGATCGGCGAAATTCATCTGGCCGGGCATGACCCCGATCCGGAGCACGGCGAGCGACTGCTGATCGACAGCCATGCCGCTCCGGTCTCCCAACCCGTCTGGGCACTCTACGCCCGCACCATCGCCCGCATCGGGCCGCGTCCGACGTTGATCGAGCGCGACGACAACCTTCCGGCCTTTGCAGATCTGATGATCGAGCGGGACCGCGCCGACGCCGTGCTGGTCGCGGTAGAGGAGGCGCTGCGTGCCTGAAGCATTTCACCGAGCGCTCGACGCCGCGGTCACCGGACCGGATCAAACGCTTGTGCCATGGCTGGCAGGCGATGGGGCCGGATTGGCGGTCTATCGCAACACCGTCGCCAAGGGGCGTGTCGACGCCCTGGCCGGTCTGTTCCCCACGGTCCAGCGGCTGGTCGGGGAGGACTGGTTCCGTGACGCCGCACTGATCTTCGCCGCCGAGCATCCGCCGACCGGTCCCGTTCTGGACGATTATGGGCAGGCGTTTCCGGCCTGGCTGGCCCGGTTGGAGCCTGCGCAATCCCTGCCGTATCTGCCGACGGTCGCGCGGATGGATCTGGCCTGGAGCCGGGCCCATCGCGCCGCCGATGGACCCGTGCTGACGGCTGACGGTCTGGACGGGCGCGACCTGTTCGGTTCACGCGCCACACTGCATCCCTCGGTCCAGCTGTTCTGGTTCGACTGGACCGCGCCCTCAATCTGGCTGGCCAACCGACCGGACAGCGCGCCGGATCAGGTGGTCGACTGGACCGACAGTCCCGAAGGCCTGGTCATCCATCGACCCGACATGACCGTGCTTCACCGGCGGCTGTCGCGCGTCGAATGGCTGTTCCTCGACGGCTGCCGCCGCGAGCTGCCGCTCGGCCGGGTGGCGCTGGAGGTCCAGGGACAAGCCCCCGATACCGACATCGCCCGCCTTTTCTCCGGCCTGCTGAGTGCGGGCCTGTTCACCCATCTGATCTGAAAGTCCGACCATGACCGACACTGTCGCCCATGCCGCCGTGCGTCCCGCCCTGGCCTTCATCCCCGACCTGATCGCGCGGCTTCTTCCAGCGCCCGTCATCAGCCTGATCATTCGCGTCGCGATCGCCGCCGTCTTCTTCCTGTCCGGCCGGACCAAGGTGGAGGGTCTCCTGGATATCACCGACAGCACCTACAGCCTGTTCGCTACCGAATATCAGGTGCCTCTGATCCCCAGCGATATTGCGGCCTTGCTGGCGACCTGGTCGGAGCATCTGTTTCCCATTCTGATCGTGCTGGGTCTGATGACGCGGGTTTCCGCATTGGCCCTGCTGGGCATGACGCTGGTGATCCAGATCTTCGTCTATCCGCTCGGTTGGCCGACCCACCTGCTGTGGGGCGCGCTGCTGCTCTATCTCGTCCGTTTCGGCGCGGGCCCGCTCAGCCTGGACCGGCTGCTGCGAATTCCCTGACCGCGAGCGCATCCAATTTCACCGCTGGCGGCCTCTGCCATGGTTGGAGGTGCGCCCGTCATGCCGATCAGAAAAGTCCTTTCCGCAGGCTGCGGCCGAACGGTGATGCTCAGTCACTATGCGGCCGGTGAGGAATGCCGGGCGCATCGCCATCCTCAGGCGCAGCGCTCGCTGCTGCTGGCGGGAAGCTATGTCGAAGACAGCGAGGCCGGGCGGCGCGAAGTGCGGTTTCGGACCCTGAGTATCAAGCCTGCGGGTTTCGAACATGAGGACGAGTTCGGGCGTGCAGGGGCGCTGATTCTGTCAGTCCAGCACGAAGCCGGTGAAGGGGGAGCTAGCGATTACCATCTTTCGGCCTGGCCCAAGTCCATGCCGCCTCTAGCCATGACGGTGGGGGAGGGGGTCGGCCACGCATCGACTGGCGGTCCTTCTCCGGACACCGAAGGGTCGGCTCGTATCCCCTCGTTAGCTCAGCCCTGGCTCACGGAGACGCGCCAGCGTCTGCTGGACCACCCGCAAGTCGCCGTAACGACACTGGCTCGGACGCTGGGAAAACATCCGGTCCATCTGGCCCGACAGTTCCGCACGACGTTTGGAGAAACACCGTCCGAAGTCCGACAGCATGCACGCAGCGCACGTGCGATCGATCAGATCGTGCGATCTTCGCATAAACTTTCTGACATCGCTTTCGATGTAGGCTTTTCCGACCAGGCGCACATGACAAGGGCGCTGAAGGCCATGACGGGGTGGACGCCCGCGGATTTGAGGCGGGTCCTCGCGCATTGAGCCGACGCTTCATCCGTTCAAGACCCAGGCTGACCGCGGTGCCAATGATCGTCATCCTTCTGATGATCATAGAGGCCCTGATGTCCCGGTATCGAACCGCCCTAAGCCTGCTGGCGCTCACCAGCTTTCTTGTGGCCACTCCGGCCTGGTCCGAGCCGGGCAAAACCCGTCAGGCCGCCGATATCGATGCCTTCGTGCGGCGTGCCATGGCGACGGTCGGGACAGTTCCAGGTCTGTCACTGGCCGTGGTCGCCGGCGAAGATGCGGTGATCGTCGGTGGCTATGGCGTGGCTGATGTCGAGAGCCGCCATCCTGTCGATGCCGATACCGCTTTCTACATCGCCTCTGCGACCAAGTCGTTCACCGCCCTGGCGATCGCGCGCATGGGCGAGCGAGGCGAAGTTAGCCTTGATGAGCCACTCAGCCGCTGGGCGGGCAACTCTGCTCTACCGACCGATCAGTCCGCAACCGTGACGCTGACTGATCTGCTCAGCCATCAATCCGGGCTGAGCAATGAGGCCATGGGCTACCGGTTGGCCTTCTCAGGCCAGCATACGCCGACCGTACTGCAAGGCTTGCTCGCCCTGACCACGATGAATGCCGAGGCTCCACGCGGCACCTTCCAGTACACCAACATCGGCTACAACATCGCCACGACCCTGATCGAAGGGCGCTTTGGACAGAGCTGGCAAACCCTGGTGCGTGATGAAGTGCTCGTGCCCGCAGGCATGACCCGCACGACAGCTTTTATATCCCAAGCCCGCCAGACGGACACAGTTGCCACTGGCCATCTCGCCTATAGCGCCGCCGCAGCGTCACCCAGTCCGTTGCAGAAGGTGGACGAGACGATGCAGTCGGCCGGTGGGCTCGTGTCGACGGCGCGTGACATGGCCCGCTGGCTGGAGGTCCAGATCAACGATGGAGAACTGGACGGCCGACAGGTTTTCCCGCCAGGTCTGGTCGCTAGCACCCATCGTGCACGCGTCGCTCAGGACCGCACGTTCGGCCGGTACCATCGCGACGGATATGGCCTGGGCTGGCAGACCGGTCGCTATGGGGATGACGTGTTGATCCACCATTTCGGCAACTTCGGCGGCTCCCGGGCACACGTCTCCTTCATGCCCGAGCGGCGGCTGGGCGTGGCGGTGATGGTGAACGAGGACCTGGTCACCGGCGAACTGGCCGATCTGGTAGCCAACTATGTCTATGATCGGTTCGCCGATCTGCCTGACATCGATGCGAGGTACGACGCCCTTCTGGCCGAGATGGTCGCGACACGCGATCGCCGCTTGGCCGCCTTGACCGCAGCGCGCGAAGAGCGGGCGGCGAGGCCTTCAATGCTGTCGCGGCCGTTGGCGGCTTATGTCGGCATCTATGACAATCCGGCGATGGGAACCCTCGTCATCGACCAGGAAAATGGGCATTTGGTCGTGCAGTCCGGCGTCATGTCGGCCATCAGCGAGCCGGCGACGGACGCCGAAAGCATTCGTGTTGAACTGGTCCCGATGCAGGGCCAGACCATAACCTTTGGCGCAGAAGACCTGACATTCGACGGCCACGTCTTTGTTCGCCGACAAGGTGTCAGGCGTAGTTGAAGCTGATCGAGATGCGCTCTGTCTTTGCCGCATTGACCGGCACCTCATGCCTCAGCCAGCTTTCCCACATCAGGACCGTGCCTGCGCGGGGGGCCAGGTAGACGAAGGGGCGCTCGGCCTCCGGGGCGTCGGCGTGGAGGCCGGGGCGGGCCATCATCATGGGCATTCGGGGGTCTTCCAGCTTGAGGGCCGAGGCGCCGTCGGGGACCTCGACATAGACGGTGCCGCTGATGAAGGCGTGAGGGTGGATGTGGCCCGAATGACTGCCGCCGGGCTTGAGGATATTGACCCACAGGCTGTCCAGCCGGGGTTTGCCGGCCAGATCGAAGTTCAGGGCCTTGGCATAGGCGACGGCGTGGCGATCCAGGTGCCGCTTCAGGTCGGCGAATTCCGGCAGGCGTTGGGGCAGGTCGGTCAGGGAGCCGTAGGAGGTATAGCCGCGATAGCCTTGCGCCTTGCACCAGGCACGACCGGCATGATCCTCGACCGCCAGCATGCGGCAGGCCTCGGTCAGCTCGGCGTTGAAGACGTCGAAGCCGGGCGTATCGGCCAGACTGGCCTCATAGACCTGGGTGACGAAGAGGGGGCGCAGGGACATGGCACCGCTTTAGACGAAGCGGTCGCCTATCAGAAGGCCCGGGCTAGAAGGGAAGGGCGGCTTCGCCACGCAGGATGGCCTCGGCCTCGGGCGTATGCTTGGCCCCGCTGCGGTCGTGCAGGATCAGGGGCGGCAATAGACGCAAGGGCGCGCGACCGGTCTTGATCGCCTGCACCAACACCCGCTTGGCAGGCTCGTCCGCATGGGGGTGAATGCCTCTGACCGAGAACGAGCCGGCCGTTTCGCCCAGAAGCGACAATAGGTCCTCCAGCCGATCCGCCCGGTGGATGATGACGATCCGCCCACCTTCGCGCACCGCCTTCAGCAGGAAATGCGTCCAGGGCCGTAGACCGTCGTCCGCCATCCAGGCATCGCGCTTGCCCGGTGCCGGAGCACGCAGGGCGGCGGGATCGTCGAAGAAGGGCGGATTGCTGACGGCCCAGTCGAATGGCGGCAGGTCCAGCGCGCGAAACCCGGTGACGACATCGCCCGTGACAATGCTGGCCGGGGTGCCGTTAAGGATTGCGTTCGCGCGCGCGAGTTCCGCCATCGCGGCATCGCGCTCTAGCCCGACCAGCGCGATGTCTGGCTGACGCGCGGCGATCTGCATCAGTGCGCCGCCGGCCCCGCACCCGGCCTCGATCAGACGCTCTCCGGGCTTGGCCGCAACGGCGGCGGCCAACAGGGCGGCGTCCATACCCGCGCGATAGCCCTTGGCCGGTTGACGCAGTCGCACACGCCCACCAAGCAGGGCATTTTCGACGACCTCGGCTGTCAGGTGTGGCAGTGGTGCGACGGTCACGCGGCTTGACCCTTTCTTGGGCCATCACCATTGTGCGGTGCGTCGTCGTCAGGCAAGGCGGCGTCAGGATTTTCCGGCGCGATCCTTTCTCGCGCATGCCGAACGAGTAAGCTGTTGGACGCTGTCACCCTGGCCGAACCCCGCATGAAGGGTGACGTCGAGCCCCTGGTTCGGCTGGCGCGTGCCGACATGGCGGCGGTCGACCGGCTGATCGTGGCCCGCATGCAGTCGCAGGTGCCGGTCATTCCCCTTCTGGCCGACCATATCGTCGCTGCCGGCGGCAAGCGGCTGAGGCCCCTGCTGACTGTGGCCGCGGCGCGGGCAGCCGGTGCAAAGGGCGATATTGAGGCCCCGATCAAGCTGGCGGCGGCGGTGGAGTTCATTCACACGGCCACCCTGCTGCACGATGACGTGGTCGATGCGTCCCAGCTGCGGCGCGGCAAGGTGGCGGCCCACCTGATATGGGGCGCTCCGTCCAGCGTTCTGGTCGGCGACTTCCTGTTCGCCCGCGCCTTCGAACTGATGGTCGAAACGGGCCAGATGCGGGCGCTCGGCATCCTGGCGCGGGCCTCCAGCGTGATCGCCGAGGGCGAGGTGCTGCAACTGACCCGGGCCCACGACCTGAACCTGGATCAGGAAACCTATCTGCGCATCATCTCGGCCAAGACCGCTGAACTGTTCGCGGCTGCCGCCGAGGCCGGAGCTGTGGGGGCAGGGGCGGGCGACAAGGCTGTGGAGGCCCTGCGGTCTTACGGCCTGAACCTGGGCCTGGCCTTCCAGCTGGCCGACGACGCGCTGGATTACGGCGGGTCGTCCGACGTTCTGGGCAAGAATGCGGGGGATGACTTCCACGAGGGCAAGGTGACCATGCCCCTGCTGCTGGCCGCCGCCCGCACGCGCGGCCGCGAGGATGCGTTCTGGGAGCGCACCATCAACAAGGGCGAACGGACCGAGGACGACTTCCGCCGCGCCCGCGAACTGATCATCGGCACCGGTGCGGTCACGACGACGCTGGACACGGCCTATGCCTATGCCGAAGCCGCCAAGATCGCACTGAGGGCCCTGCCTGCGGGCGAATGGCGCGCGGCACTGGAACAGCTGGCGGATTTCGCGGTCAGCCGCGCCGCCTGATCACCGCGTCACGCGATGATGTCGGGCAGGATCAGGTTTTCGATCCGGACGATCTCGTCCTTCAGCGTCAGCTTCTTGCGCTTCAGCCGCGCGATCATCAGCTGGTCCGGGATCGGCATGTGGCCCAGCGCCTCGATGGAGGCCGACAGGTCGGCATGCTCCTGCTGA
This sequence comes from Brevundimonas sp., assembly GCF_016463295.1. Lineage (GTDB taxonomy): Bacteria > Pseudomonadota > Alphaproteobacteria > Caulobacterales > Caulobacteraceae > Brevundimonas. The sequence continues at coordinate 194,317 of NZ_JAEMRO010000001.1, read as the reverse complement.
AGGGCCTTAAGCCGGGCCTCCAGGGCCTTGTCTTCTTCGCTCAGAAACGGTTCGTCGTCGTTCATGGTGGTCCCCGGACGGGCGCTTATATCGTGCGACCGCTCAGGCCGGAAGGCGTTCGGCCAGACGGATCAGGCCGGGCCGCGGAATCGATGACGACCAGGTGCGGGCGACGGCCACCAGCGCATCGATCGCGGGGCGAGCCGGTCCTGACGCAGCGGGGCTCAAGGCCTCAAGCGCCAGCAGCAGGCGACGCTCGGCGTCCAGTTCGGTGGCCTTGACCTGACTTCGGACAGCCTCGCGGTCGTCGTCATCCATATCGACGGACTTGATTTTCAAGGCGCGGCGGACCACCCGCAGCGGCGCGATGGCGGTCTCTTCCCAGACGCGGGCCGTATCGCAGGCGGCTTCGCGGGTGTCCTCGTCCAGGGCGCGTCCCGTGGCAGTGGTCCAGGCCGCCCAGAGCAGGAGGGGCACATTCTGACCGGCGCTATCCTGAAGTTCGAGGCAGACCTCGGCCACGCCGGGGGCGGCGTAGGCGGTCATGACCCAGGGCCACAGGCCGTCGCTGCCGCCGCTCATGCCTCTGGCGCGCCCTTGAGACCGTCCCAGCGGCGTACGGCGGACCAGTCCAGCCCGAACAGGTCCAGCGCCCGCCCGACCGACTGATCGACGATGTCCTCGATGGATTTAGGCCGCGCATAGAAGGCGGGCAGGGGGGGCGCGATGATGGCCCCCATCTCGGTCAGGGCCGTCATGGTCCGCAGGTGGCCCAGGTGAAACGGCGTTTCGCGCACCATCAGCACCAGCGGCCGCCGCTCCTTCAGCACGACGTCGGCGGCACGCGTCAGCAGGTTGGAGGTCACGCCCGTGGCGATCTCGCTCATTGTTCGGACCGAACAGGGGGCGATAATCATGCCGAGCGTGCGGAAGGAGCCCGAGGCGATGGTGGCGCCGACATCCGCCAGCTTGTGCACCACATCGGCCCGGCCGGTCAGATCGTCGGGGGTTAGATCCGTTTCCTGTGACAGCGTCAGTAGGGCCGCGCGGGTCACGACCAGATGGCTCTCGACGCCCAGTTCGCGCAGGGCGTCCAGCACGCGCACGCCATAAGTCACGCCGGATGCACCGGAAATCCCGACCACCAGTCGCTGGGGCGGGTTCCGTATGGCTGTGTTCACAACTTCGGCCAATTCGGGCTCCAGGCTCTGTCTGTCCGGTCGGATCGGCGATCACCGGAATGTGATTCTACAGCCGGTCAAGCTGGGCGCTCACTAGTGGCGATACCGGGTCCGATGCGCAAGCCAGCGGGTCGGTGCCAGGGTGTCGCTATCGGTCCTTAGACATGGAGGCGAAAGCCATGACCATCGAAGCCCGTATCCGCGAACTGGGAAACCGTCATCGCAATCTGGATGAGACCATCCGGCGCGAGATCACCCACCCGGCCACGGATTCGCTTCGGGTACGCGAGCTGAAGCAGCAGAAGCTCCGGCTCAAGGAACAGATTACCAGTCTGGAGGCGCGCGCCGGATAGCGGCGTCTCCGAAGTCCGAAATTGAAGACGGCCCCGGAGAGCGATCTCCGGGGCCGTTTTTCCTTGGCGAGAAGACGATCAGTCCTTGGAGCCGAACACCGACTCCGCCGTGGGCTCGGCACCGCGGCGTTCGCGGGCCTCGGGTACGAACTCTTCCTCGACCGGCTCGACAGGGGCATCGGCGGGCTGCAGGGTTGCGCCGCCCTTCTTGGCGTCGTCCTTGGCCTTCTTGTCGGCGGCCTTCTTGACCAGGTCGTCCAGAACGATCTGACCGACCAGGCCCAGGGTCACGGGATCGACGGGCTTGATGTTGGCGCTGTTCCAGTGGGTGCGGTTGCGCACGCTCTCGATCGTGGACTTGGTCGTGCCCAGCAGCTTGGCGATCTGGGCGTCCGTCACCTCGGGGTGGTTGCGCACGAACCAGGCGATGGCGTCCGGACGGTCCTGACGACGCGAGACGGGCGTATATTTCGGGGCCGGCTTGGCGGCCTTCATCATTTCGGCATGGCGGCTGACCACGGCCTGCATGCGGTAGTTCTCGTCGTTCTGGGCCTTGTCCAATTCCTCGCGGCTTAGCTGGCCGTTGACGAGCGGGTCGGCACCCCGGATGTCGCGCGCCACGTCGCCATCGGCGATGCCGCGCACTTCCAGCGGATGAAGTCCGCAGAAGTCGGCGATCTGCTCGAACGTCAGCGAGGTGTTGTCGACCAGCCAGACCGCAGTGGCCTTGGGCATCAGAATGTCGGTCATGCGAGTATTCCGGTTCTAGGACGGGGCCAGAAAGTCGGGCTCCGGATACGACGGCGCCCGGCCTTTCGACCGGGCGTTGATATCCCGGATATAAGCGCATTCTCTGGAAAAGAAAACGAAAGCCTGCAATCTCGTACAGCCAAGGTTCATCGCGGGTGTTGAACATTGGGGTCAGTGGCGCGTTGGGCGTCTGAGACTGAACATTGGGAGGGTATCATGTTGCTTGAAGCATTGGCTGCCGCGGCGATGATGTCCGGGGTCGAGGCCCCGATACAGGAACGTGGCGCACCACGCGGCGACTATCGTGACAGCTGCAGTGGCGAATACGTGAACCGCGGACGTCTGTATGCCGACTGTCGGACGCGTCGGAACGACATCCGCGCGACCTCGATCGAGCTGGCGCGCTGTTCCAGCTACGAAATCAGGAACAACGACGGCTTTCTGACCTGCGGTCCTTATCGTGGTGATGATGAGGGCCGGCCCGGCGGCGGCGGTGGCTATCCGGGCGGTCCTGGCGGCGGCTGGAACCCCGGCGGTCCCGGCGGCGGCTGGAACGGCGGGCGCCAGAGCATCGTCGTTTACCGTGACGCCAACTATCGGGGTCAGGCGATGCAGTTCAACGGCGAGGTCGCCAATCTGCGCAACACCGGCATGAACGATGCGATCAGCTCGTTCCAGCTTCGCGGTGCCTGGGAACTGTGCACCGACGCCAACTTCGGCGGGCGCTGCACGGTGTTCGACGTGGATGTGCAGAACATGGCCCAGTGGCGGCTGAACGACAGCATCTCCTCGCTGCGTCCCGCCCGCCGTGGCGGCGGTCGCTGGTAACGGTCAGACCGTCAGTACGATCTTGCCGACATGGTCGCCCGCCTCGAGCCTGAGGTGGGCGGCTGCGGCCTCCGCCAGGGGATAGGTCGCCTGCACAGGCGGGCGCACCTGACCTGCGGCGATCCAGGGCCAGGCCACGGCTTCGATTTGAGCGATCAATCTGGCTTTTTCATCGGCCGGGCGAGCGCGCAGGGTCGAGCCGGTCAGGACGATGCGCTTCATCATCAAGGCGGCGAGGTCGATCTCTGCCTTCGCGCCCGAGAGCGTGGCGATGACGACCCAGCGACCGAACCGGTTGAGTACGGCCTGGTTCAGCGCGGCATAATCACTGCCGACCATGTCCAGAACGACATCCACACTGCCGAAGCCCGTGATGGCGGCTTGCAGGTCGTCGGCCGTGGCGTCAAGGCTGAGGTCAGCGCCCAGCGCGCGTGCCGCTGTCGTCTTGTTTGCCCCGCGCGAGGTGGCGATGACCTTCGCTCCTGCAGCCTTGGCCATTTGAACGGCCGTGACGCCGATCCCGCTGGTCGCACCATGGATTAGCAGGGTTTCGCCCCCCTTGAGTTCGCCTGCCTCGAACACATTGGCGAACACAGTGCATACGGTCTCGGGCATGGCCGCGGCCTGAACGAAGTCCATGTCTTGCGGCACCGGCAGGGCATGCCGGGCATCGACCACCGCCATTTCTGCATACCCGCCGCCACCCAGCAGGGCACAGACACGGTCGCCGATGGCCCAGCGGGTCACGCCAGGGCCGAGCTGATCGACCTCGCCGGCCACCTCCAGCCCCAAACCTTCGGGTGCCCCGGGCGGGGCAGGGTAGAGACCCCGTCGTTGCAGCAGGTCGGGACGATTTACGCCTGCGGCCCGCACCCGAATGCGGATTTGGCCCGGCCCCGCGACGGGATCGGGCCGCTCAACCAGCCGGAGGGCCTCGGCCGGTCCGGAACTGCCGTCGATGTCGATCGCCTTCATCCTGCCCGTCGTCCTTGCAAATGTCCGTGTCCCGGCGTTTCCTAGTCGGTTCTGACGGCCCTGGCCAAGGAGGAGGTGAGCATGTTCGAAGACAGCAACGAGCCCCGCCCCGCGCGCGACGCATCCCTGATCGCCGTGACGCGGGAAGATCTGGACCTCTATTCCGTTGAAGACCTGAAGACGCGGATCGAGACGCTGGAAGCCGAGATCGAACGCTGCCGTGCGGCCATCGACGGCAAGTCCAGCCAGCGCAACGCGGCGGACGCCCTGTTCAACTTTGGCCGATGACGGACAGTCTGTGGCATGGCCGTTGCAGACCGCTCTCTCGCCGCGCGAAATCGTGCCGGTCGTGATACGAGTGCGCCTGTTCCATGAATCTGACTGAAGTCATGCCGATCGAAGACCCCGCCGCCCCCATGCCTGTCATGCCTGCCGGACGGGATCGCGCCGCCGTGGTGGACGATTTCGCGCGCTCGGAGCTGTTTGACCGAACTTTCCGCGAGGGGATGGAGCTGGTCGAGGATACCGCCGCCTATCTGGACGGAGACGGGCGGCGCGAATCGCGGCTGCTGTCGCGGGCCACGGCGCTGGCCTATGCCAGCGAGAGCATGACCCTGACGACGCGCCTGATGCAAATCGCGTCCTGGCTGCTGGTCCAGCGGGCCGTGCGCGAGGGCGACATGAGCGCGCTGGCCGCTTGCGATGCCCGCTATCGCCTGGCCGACCGCAAGCCCTCGATTGAGCCCAGCCATCCGGAACTGCCGATCGCCCTGGTCGAGTATCTCGTTCAGGCCGAGAAGCTGTACGACCGCGTCCTGCACCTGGACCGTCGTATGTACAGGGACGCGCCCGATGAGGCTCCGACCAATCCGGTCCAGAGCCAGATGGACCGGCTGACGGCGGCGTTCGGGCGCTAGGTCTTACGGACCGACGTCGTTGGCGTCGGTACGGCCATCGGCCACAACGCGCGGCAGGCTGACGGCGATGCCCAGGGCGTCGGCCAGTTTGGCGTCGCGGCTGTAGACATCCTCGCGGAAGGCGACGCGGCCCTGACCGTCCACGAAGGCGGTCCAGTACAGGAGACGAACACCGATTTCGCGGCCGGTCTGGATGCGTTTGGTCTCGCGCGTGTCCTGGGCGGTGTCGAACTCGCTCAGCAGGGCGGGGTCGGGGGACAGCAGGATGCGCGCGAACTCGACCGCATTCTGCACCCGCACGCAGCCATGCGACCGCTGACGAACCGACAGGTTGAAGGCCGCCTTGGTCGGGGTGTCGTGCAGGAAGATGGCGTAGCTGTCGCGCAGTTCGAACTTCACATAGCCCAAGGCCGCCTGCGGGCCCGCGCGCTGGATGACATTGCCTTGCGGCGTCACATACATGTTCTGGCTGGCCAGATAGCCGGGCCCGCGCGGCAGGATTTCACGCCGGGCAATGCCGGCGGGGACGTACCACGGCGGGTTGGCTACGACCGAGGCGAACGGCTTCTCAAGGCTGGGCGTCTGGTTCTCGGGGCTGCCCACGACCACCCGGTTGGAGTGAACGGGGCGTCCGTCCTTCCAGTAGACCATGATGGCGGCGGCGGTATTGACTTCGATCCGCTCGGGATTGACGTCGCGCTTCAGCCAGCGCCGGCGCTCCAGGTTCAGCGCGATCTGACGCGCGCGATCCTCGACCGAGGCTCCCAGCGAACGCTGCGTGCCTGCACCGATGCGGCCGTCGGCCCCGAGGCCATGCCGGGTCTGGAAGCTGCGCACACCGGCCTGAATCTCGGCATTGTAGACATTGCCCGCCGAGGCCAGACGCGCGCCCGCCTCTGGGCTCAGATCGCCCTCGGCGACCAGGCGCTTGATCAGCGGCTGGATCCGCGGATCGCTGGTGCCCGGCTCGATCGTGCCGCCCTGGCGGAAGGTGGGCCAGCCGCCCGAAGCGCTGAGACGGCGATAGCGGACGTAGCCGGCCGACAGATTGGTGTAGCCGATGTCGGTCGGGGCCAGACCCTCGAACCAGTCCAGCAGACGGTTCTGGGCCAGGGCGTCGTTCAGGCCGGTGGGCAGATCGACGCGGTTCTTCTGCATCTCCCAAAGGTCTTCGACATCCTCGGGCCGGACGCGGCCCTCGGCCAGCACGCGGCCATAGGTCAGGGCGGCGGCGGTGGTACGGATCTCGGCGGCGCTGCGGTCGGCGGCCATGGCCTGGAAGTCGAAATAGTCGGCGGGCGACAGGCCGTGGCGCTCGGCCCGCATCGAGGCGGCCTGAAGTCCGCGCAGACGATCGGCCGTCCAGACGGGACGCCAGCCGTTCAGTTCATAAAAGGCGCGCACGTCGGGCTGGATCGCCTCCGGAAGGCGGGCCAGCTGGTCGTTGAAGCCGTTGTAGAAGGCGACGGCGGCCGGATCGCGGGTCTGTGCCTGTGCGGCCAGACCAGCCGCCGAGGCCATGGCCGTCACAGCCGCGCCCAGACCCAATTCCCTACGGTTCATCTCAGTCGCATCTTTCGGCCGTCGATGCGGACACCACGTCCACGCCCCGCGACGGTCAACGCGTTCATATTACCGGCGTTCCGGCCAAACAGAAAGGCGCTGGGCCGGGGCCCAACGCCTTCGTGATCTGCAAACCTCAGGGTGTGGCTTTGGCGCACACACCGGCGGGTAGGGCCTACTTCTTGATGAAGCCGGCGAACTTGTTGTTGAAGCGCGACACGCGGCCACCACGGTCCAGCATCTGCTGGTTGCCGCCGGTCCAGGCGGGGTGCGTCAGGGGATCGATGTCCAGGTTCAGGACAGCGCCTTCCTTCTGATAGGTCGAGCGCGTCTGATAGGTCGTACCATCCGTCATGGTGACGGTGATGAAGTGGTAGTCGGGGTGGGTGTCGGGCTTCATGGTCGTCGTCCGTAGTCTCTGGCGCGGTGACGATGCCGACCGTCGGTGCGCGAAAATGAGAAACCCGCCGTGCCTGTGACAACAGAACCCGGCGGGAATGAGCGGCGGCGTTTACACCGGGGGGCGTTCCGGGGCAAGAGGCGCGCACGATGACCGAAACCTTTGCCGCCCAGACCGATTCCGCCGACCTGAGGGCGCGACCCGGTGCGGGCGCTCAGCTCAGCGAACAGATTTCGGAGGCAGCCGCGCGTCGCACCAAGTCGCGCGATGTGCGTCCCTTGCTGCGGCTGGTCCCCTATGCGCTGCGTCACAAGGGCCAGCTGGTCATGGCCAGCCTGTGGCTGCTGGCCTCGACGGCGGCGTCTCTGGGCCTGACGGCGACCGCACGGGGTGCCATCGACAACGGTTTCAAGGACGGCGGCAGCCAGTTGAACCTGTGGTTCCTGGTGCTGGGAGCCAATGCGCTGTTCCTCGGCCTGGCTACGGCGATCCGCTATTTCTATGTGACCAAGAGCGGCGAGCGGGTCATCGCCGATCTGCGCAAGGGGCTGTTCGAGCGCATCCTGACGCTCGATCCGTCCTTCTATGCGAAGATGCGGACAGGCGAGGTGCTGTCACGTCTGACGACCGACATCGCCCTGATCGAGACGTTGATGACGACCTCGGTCTCCTATGCGATCCGTAATGCGCTGACGCTGGTCGGGGGGACGATCCTGCTGTTCATCGTCAGCCCCAAGCTGACCGCGTTCGTCCTGCTGATCGTGCCGGTGCTGATCGTGCCGTTGTTCGTCTTCGGACGTACGGTCCGCAAGCTGACGGTCCGGTCGCAGGACCGGTTTGCGGGAGCCGTGGGCTTTGCAGGCGAGAGCGTGGACGCCATCGAGACGGTTCAGGCCTTTGGGCGCGAGGCGTCGTCGATCGCCCGCTTCGGCCAGGCGGTGGAGGAGGCGTTCGGCGTCTCCCTGATTCGCATGAGGGCCCGGGCCCTGATGACGGCCCTGATCATCATCGTCATGTTCGGCGGGGTCACCCTGGTGCTTTGGTTAGGAGCCCAGGATGTGATCGCCGGGCGGATGAGCACGGGGGCGCTGCTTCAGTTCGTTCTGCTGTCGGTCTTCTCTGCGGCCGCCGTCGGTGCCCTGGGCGAGAGCTGGGGCGATGTCCAGAAGGCCGCCGGGGCCATGGAGCGGATCGATGAACTGATGCGCAGCCAGGCCGCCATCGCCGCGCCGCCTGTGCCCGTGACTCTGCCGGAGCCACCGGTGGGGCAGGTCTCGATGACCGATGTGGGCTTTACCTATCCCGGCCGTCCCGACCTGCCGGCGCTGCGCGGGTTCAGCCTGACGGTTCGGCCGGGCGAGACCGTGGCCCTGGTCGGTCCATCTGGCGCGGGCAAGAGCACGGTATTCCGGCTGTTGTTGCGCTTCTACGACCCACAGTCGGGCGTGGTGTCGGTCGATGGGGTCGATGTCCGCGACGCCGATCCGGTCGCCGTGCGCAATCGTTTCGCCTGGGTGTCGCAGGAGGCCCCACTGTTCTCGGGTTCGGCCAATGAAAACATCCGCTTCGGGCGCGATACTGCCTCGGATGCCGAAGTCCGCGAGGCCGCTAGGGAGGCCCAGGCCCTGACCTTCGTCGAGGCCCTGCCCGAAGGATTCGATACGCCTCTAGGCGAACGCGGCAAGAGCCTGTCGGGGGGGCAGCGTCAGCGAATGGCCATCGCCCGAGCGCTGGTTCGCGACGCGCCTATCCTGCTGCTCGACGAGGCCACGTCCGCCCTCGACGCCGAGAGCGAGCAGCTGGTCCAGATGGCGCTGGATCAGGCCATGGAGACCCGCACCACCATCGTCATCGCCCACCGCCTGGCCACCGTGCTGCGGGCCGACCGGATCGTGGTGATGGAGGACGGGCGCGTCGTGGAGGAGGGGACCCACGCCTCGCTGATTACACAGGGCGGTCTTTATGCCCGGCTGGCGGACCTGCAGTTCAGAGTGACCTGACTGGTCACGCCGTCAGGGCCGGGTCCAGATACTTCAGATTGGCTTCGCGTATCGCCGCCGCCGCCTCGTCATACAGGAAGGGCAGAAAGGCGAACCGTTCGCCCCGGGTAACCGGCGTCGCCTCGTGCAGGACCGAGCAGGAAAACACACAGGCTCCGCCCGGCGGGGGGCGATAGGTCCGGTCGCCAAACTCCGGAAACCGCAGGTCGCCGCCGTCGTAATCCGCGTTCAGATTGATCGAGACGGCGAACCGCCGATGCGCCGTGCCGCGGGTCGTATTGTCTCTGTGCGGGCGGAAAAAGCCGCCGGTTTCGGCATCGTAACGTGCGACCAGATAGCGCTCGATCCGGGTCGGCTCGAAGTTGAAGGCTTTTACGATCTGCGGCACCAGACGCTGACGCAGGCGGGTCATGATCTGCTTCTGGAGCGGTTCTTCCTCGACGATGACGTCACTGCGACGCTTGTGATTGTCATCGACCATCAGCGTGGTCACCCCGTCGATTTCTCGCATGAAGCCTGAGGTTTCGCCGCCCTTGTCGCGATAGAGGGCGATCAGCGCGTCGCAGAACGCAGGCTCGAAAATGCGGGGGGTGATCAGTACCGGTGCCAACCCGTCCGAGCCGGAATGATGGGCCGGCGGCGGGAGTTGAGCCAGCCGCTCGATCATCCGCTCAGCCTGATCGGGCGGTGCCGCAGCCAGCACATGCAAGGCCGGATCGATCAGGAACCAGCGATCCGTCTCGGCGGCCCCATAGCGCGCGGCTATTTCGCCCTCGCTGTCGAACAGGAAACGCAGGCCTGGCAGTTCATCCGTGCGGCTGTTGCGCTTCGAATCGGTACCGACGATCAGCACGAAAGCGCTGGCGTGGATGTCATCGAGTATCTTGCGCCGCTGTTGGAGCGTTCGGACCGCTGCATCGACGGCCGGTCCGGCATGGACGATGGCTAGCAGCAGATATCGTCCCGCCGCCGTGTCGAAGACGTAGCGCGGATTGCTGACCCCCGGCGTGGAAAACGTCGGTGCGGGCTCTCCGAACCCGGGGCCGGCCATCCGGTTCACCTGATGGGCTCCAATTCAGCCGCGATCCGTTCGGCCAGCGCCTGCAGAACCGCCGTATCCGCCATCAGCGCATGGCCGTGGCCCTTCATCGGCCGGTCGGTCCAGCGCGGGACGATGTGGAAATGCAGGTGAAACACGGTCTGGCCGCCGGCCTCACCGTTGAACTGCAAAATCTGGAAGCCCTCCGGCTTCAGCGCCTTTTCCACCGCCCGTGCCGTACGCTGGGTCGCGGCGACGACACGGGCCAGAATCTCCGGCTCGATTTCCAGCAGATTGCGGGCTGTCGATTGCCTGGCGATGATCAGGACGTGGCCTTCGGACTGGGGAAACACATCCATGAAGGCCAGAATGTGCTCGTCCTCCCACACCTTCACGGAAGGAATGTCTCCGCGCAGGATTTTGGCGAAGATGTTGTCGGGATCGTAGGGGGCGTGAAGCGTCATCGAAATCTCCTGACCCATCGTTGCGAATGAGGGGAGCCGGATCAAGCAGTTCGCGTTATGGTCAAGGTTCTGACCGGAGGCTTTGCCATGCTGCGTTTCATCATTCAGTTCGCCGTGACCGCCTTGGCGCTGTGGCTGGCAGCCCAGGTCGTGCCGGGTGTCGCGGTCGCGTCGACGACGACGCTGCTGATCGCGGCCCTGCTGCTGGGGATCGCCAATGCGGTGGTGCGGCCGATCCTGACCATTCTGACCTTCCCCCTGACGGTCATCACCTTCGGCCTGTTCCTGCTGGTCGTGAATGCCGCCGTGATCGGGCTGGTCGCCATGTTCCTGGAAGGCTTCGTGGTCGATGGCCTGTGGGCGGGGATCGGCGCGGCCATCGTGACGGGCATCGTCAGCTGGATCGCCGGCTGGTTTATCGGCGGAGACGACCGGGGCAGCCGCACGCGCTGACCCAGGCGATGTGGGCTGAAGGCCGAGCCTGTGCCGCTGCCGTCAGCGGCTCATCCAGGGCTTGGACTTGCCCGCAGCAATCCGCGCAGCCTGCTCGCGCTGAAACTTGCCGCCTTTGGGTGGTGTCGGGCGAGCATTGATGGTCGCCTGCTTCAGCCGCAGGGCCTTCTGGATGGGTGTCTCGCTCGCTGGCTCTTCGGCAGCAGCCATCGGGTCGCGTTCAGCGTCGTTCATGGCGCAAGCCTAGCATGCGTCTGCTGTGTGCCGGCCAACGAAAAACGCCCGGCCTTTCGACCGGGCGCTTTCGAAAGGATCAGGATCAAGGGATTACTTGATCTTGCCTTCCTTGAACTCGACGTGCTTGCGCGCGACGGGATCGTATTTCTTGACGACCATCTTTTCCGTCATGGTGCGGGCGTTCTTCTTGGTGACGTAGAAGAAGCCGGTGTCGGCGGTCGAGTTCAGGCGGATCTTGATTGAAGCTGGCTTGGCCATCGAAATTACCTCTGCGACGGCGAAAGCCGCTAAAATATGAGGCGCGGAACATACTCAGGCGCGCCCGGAAGTCAACGCGCATTGCGCAGCGACCTGCATTGGCCGCGATTAGGCGATCTGGAGCCTAACGGCTAGGGTTGGCCGATGAAACAGATCGCCCTTGCCGCCGTCGCGCTGATGACACTCTCCGCCTGCGCGACCACACCCAGGCCTGCGGCTCAGCAGACCGCCTTCATGGCCAACCTCAACGCCCTGTGTGGCCAGCGATTCGTGGGGCGGGTCGTGACGACCGACGCGGCGGATGCCGACTTCGCCAGCCAGCGCCTGCTGATGCACGTGCGCGACTGTACGGCCGAGGAAGTCCGTATTCCGTTCTGGGTCGGCGAGGACCGATCCCGCACCTGGGTGATCAGCCGTAACGAACAGGGTGGCCTGACGCTGAAGCACGACCATCGCGACCCGCAGGGCAATCCCGATGGCCTGCACTGGTACGGTGGCGACACGACCAGCACCGGAACCGGCAATCGCCAGGAGTTTCCTGTCGATGATTTCTCCATCGAGCTGTTCAACGCCGGGAACGCCGCCGTCTCGACCACCAATGTCTGGGCCGTCGAGGTCCATCCGGGGCAGATTTATGCGTATGAACTGCGGCGGACCAACCGTCACTTCCGCGTGGAATTCGATCTGACACGTCCCGTCAGCGAGTGACGGGACGAAATTACAGGCCCGTCTTCAGCCAACGATGAGACCGCAGCGCATGAGAGCATGCACACGGACAAAATTCTTCGTGCATTGAACGGGTGCCCGGTCGCGGCGACTTTGCCTTGGGCCGGCCGGACTGCTAGAAAATGCGGTAGCGGATCACGTTCCGATTCCGGCCATTCAAAGCCCGATTTCCTTGACCGACGACAGCTATACCAATGCCGCACCCCCATCGGGCGGCAGTGACATTTCGACCATCACGATTGAGGACGAGCTGAGGCGCTCCTACCTCGACTATGCCATGAGCGTGATCGTGTCCCGGGCCCTGCCGGACGCGCGCGACGGGCTGAAGCCCGTGCATCGCCGCATCCTGTATTCGATGCACGATCTGAAGATGTCGCCGGACCGCGCCTATTCGAAATGCGCGCGTGTGGTCGGTGACGTGCTGGGTCGCTTCCACCCGCACGGCGACGCCTCGGTCTATATGGCCCTGGTCCGCATGGCCCAGCCGTTCTCGATGGGGCTGATGCTGGTCGATGGCCAGGGCAATTTCGGCTCGGTCGACGGCGATATGCCGGCCTCCATGCGCTACACCGAGGCCCGGATGGCCCCGGCGGCGGCGGCCCTGCTGACCGACATCGACAAGGACACCGTCGATTTTCAGCCCAACTACGACGAAAAGGAGCTGGAGCCCGTCGTCCTGCCGGCGCGGATTCCGAACCTGCTGGTCAACGGCGCGGGCGGCATCGCCGTCGGCATGGCGACCAATATCCCGCCGCACAATCTGGGCGAGGTGATCGACGCCTGTGTCGCCCTGCTGGACGACCCGAACCTGGGCGACGAGGCGCTGCTGGACATCGTACCGGGCCCCGACTTCCCCACCGGCGGCGAAATCATGGGCCGCACCGCGCCCCGCAATGCCCTGCGAGAGGGGCGTGGCTCGGTCATCGTGCGCGGCAAGGCCACGATCGAGACCATCCGCAAGGACCGCGAGGCCATCGTGGTCACCGAACTGCCGTTCCAGGTCAACAAACAGACCCTGATCGAGCGCATCGTCGAAATGGTTCGTGAAAAGCGGATCGAGGGCATCAGCGACGTCCGCGACGAATCGGACCGCGACGGCATGCGGATGGTGATCGAGCTGAAGCGCGACGCCTCAGGCGACGTCGTCCTGAATCAGCTGTGGCGCTTCACCGCCATGCAGAGCTCATTCGGCGTCAACATGCTGGCGCTGAACCACGGGCGGCCCGAGCAGATGGGCCTGCGCAAGCTTCTGGACGTTTTCCTGGACTTCCGGGAAGAGGTGGTCATCCGCCGCGTCAAGTTCGAACTGGCCAAGGCGCGCGATCGCGGCCATGTGTTGGTCGGTCTGGCCGTCGCCGTCGCCAACATCGACGAGGTGATCCACATCATCCGTTCCTCGGCCGATCCGGCCGAGGCGCGCGAGCGGCTGCAGGCCAAGTCATGGCCCGTCGGCGACATGATCGCCCTGATCGAGCTGATCGCCGATCCGCGCTCTATGCTGATTGAAGGCGACAAGCTGAATCTCACGGACGAGCAGGCGCGCGCCATCCTGGGCCTGACGCTCAGCCGCCTGACTGGTCTGGGCCGCGATGACATCTTCGGCGAGGCGAGGGGGCTGGCCGACACCATTCAGGGCCACCTGACCATCCTGTCGGACCGGGCCAATGTCCTGGCCATTATCCGCGAAGACCTGCTGGCGGTGAAGTCCGAGTTCGCCGTGCCGCGCCGCACGATGATCGGCGACGGCGATTTCGAGCTGGAAGACGAGGACCTGATCCCGCGCGAGGACATGGTCGTGACCGTGACCCACGGCGGCTATGTCAAGCGTGTGGCGCTGAACGCCTATCGGACCCAACATCGCGGCGGCAAGGGCAAGTCCGGCATGACGATGAAGGATGAGGACGCCATCACGGGCGTCTTCTCCGCCTCGACCCACACGCCGGTGCTGTTCTTCGCCACCAATGGCAAGGCGTACAAGCTGAAGACCTGGCGTCTGCCGCTGGGCAATCCGACCTCGCGCGGCAAGGCCTTCGTCAACCTGCTGCCGATCGAGCCGGGCGACAGCATCATGAACGTCCTGCCGCTGCCCGAGGACGAGCGTGAATGGGACAACTACGACATCATGTTCGCCACGGCTTCAGGCGACGTGCGCCGTAACAAGCTCAGCGACTTCGCCACGGTCAACCGCGCCGGCAAGATCGCCATGAAGCTGGAGGAGGGCGACCACATGGTCGGCGTCGCCCTGTGCACGGCCGACGACGATGTGCTGCTGACCACGGCGCTCGGTCAGGCCATCCGCTTCAAGGCCGACGACGTGCGGGTGTTCAAGGGCCGCGATTCGACCGGTGTGCGCGGTGTGCGTCTGGCCGACAGCGACGAGGTCATTTCCATGGCCATTCTGGGCCGTGTGGATGCGACGCCCGAGGAACGGGCAGCGTATGTCCGTCATGCCAACGCCATGCGTCGCGCCGCGACCGGTGAGGGTGAGGACGAGCCGACAACCGTCGCGTCGGAAGAGGAAGGCGAGGAGGTGTCGGCCGACGCCGTCCTGTCGGTCGAGCGGATCGCCGAACTGGGGGCCGCCGAACAGTTCATCCTGACGGTCACCGACACGGGCTTCGGCAAACGCTCGTCGGCCTATGAGTATCGCCGTACCGGACGGGGCGGGAAGGGGCTGACGGCCCACGGGCTGGGCGGACGCGCGGGGACGCGTCTGGCTGCGGCCTTCCCTGTCGAGGAAAGCGACGACCTGCTGCTGGTCACTTCGGGTGGCCAGATGATCCGCACCCGCGTGGATCAGGTCCGCGTCGTGGGCCGCGCCAGCCAGGGCGTGACGATCTTCAAGACCAGCGACGGCGAGAAGGTCGTCTCGGTCGAACGCCTCCCCGACAGCGGCGGAGACGAGGTCGAAGGCGATGGCGGCGAGGGTGGTGAGGGCTGATCCGGCTTCCGGCGGGAGGGATAGCCATGCCCAATCTGTTCATCGACGGTTCCCCCGCCACCGAGGCCGACCTCGCGCACCAGGCCCTCGTGAACTATGGGGCCTATACCTCCTTCCGCGTCGAGAACGGGGGTGTGCGCGGCCTCGACCTGCATCTGGAGCGTCTGGAGAACGCGGCCGTCGAGCTGTTCGGTCAGGCGGTGGAGGGCGGGCGACTGCGTGCCCTGATGCGCTCCGCCTTGGGCCCGCGCCAGGACGCCTGGCTGCGGGTCAGCCTGTTCTCCGATGCCCTGTCCAACCGCGACCCAACGGCAGAAGGCGCGCCGCGCGTGATGGTCGGGGTTTTCGATCCGCCGTCAGCTCTCGCAGGCGCAGTCCGGCTTCAGCTTCAGACCTATGAGCGCGAGGCTCCGCACCTGAAACATGTCGCCACCTTCGGTCTGCTGCGGGCGCGCCGGGCCGCCAGGGCGGCGGGCTTCGACGACGCGCTTTTCGTGGGCCGCGACGGGCGTATTTCGGAGGGTTCGCTCTGGAACATCGGCTTCCTGTCAGGCGACACCATCGTCTGGCCCGAGGCCCCCATGCTGGCCGGAGTGACACAGGCTTTGTTGTCGGAGGGCCTGCTTGTCCGAGGCGTCGCCCAGACGACCCGGCCCGTTACAGTGGCGGACCTGTCCCACTTCACGGCCGCCTTTCTTTGCAACAGCGCGACGCCCGCCGCGTCGATTGTCGCCGTCGGCGACCGGACGTTCGAGCCCGATTCAGCCTTGATCGACCGACTGACCGAAACATGGCTTTCACAGCCGATCCAGACGATCTAGGCCGGGCCTGTGGCACCTGCTAAACCTCGGGAAAGGCAGGGGGACACCATGCAGATCGGCTTGTATCCGGGCACATTCGATCCCGTCACCAACGGCCATATGGACATCATCGGCCGGGCCGTGAAGCTGGTCGATCGTCTGGTGATCGGCGTCGCCCAGAACGACGACAAGGGCCCCTTGTTCTCTACGGCCGAGCGGGTGGAAATGGTCCGGCGCGAAGTCGCCCGGTTCGGCGACAAGATCGAGGTCAGGCCCTTTTCCAGCCTGCTGATGCATTTCGCCGAGGAACTGGACGCCAATATTATCGTACGGGGGCTGCGCGCCGTGGCCGATTTCGAATACGAGTTTCAGATGACGGCGATGAACCAGCGCCTCAATGCCGACATCGAGACCGTCTTTCTGATGGCCGATCCCCGGCACCAGGCCATCGCCTCGCGCCTGGTCAAGGAAATCGCCCGACTCGATGGTGCGATCGACAGTTTCGTGAGCCCCACGGTCGCCGAGGCGGTGCGGGCCAAGGTGAAGACTAGCGTATGAAAACCTCGATGCAGTTCAATCTTCTGATGGCGTCCGCTCTGTGCTGCGCTACCCTGTTCGGCGGTCCGGTAGGAGCGCAGAGCGCGGCGGCTCCTGCGCCGACAGTTGCCGCGACACCTATCCCCGCCGATGCGACCTGGACTGTAGCGCCAGAGAACCTGCTAGTCGTCGACACCAACAAGGGCCGCATCCTCGTGGGGCTGGACCCGCGGCTGGCCCCTCAATCGGTCGAGCGTATCCGGACCCTGGCTGATCGTGGCTTCTATGACGGTCTGACGTGGCATCGGGTCATGGCCGGCTTCATGGCCCAGACCGGCGATCCGCTGGGCAATGGCGCAGGTAGCAGCGACCTGCCGGACGTGCCGGGCGAGTTCCAGTTTCGGCGCGGGCGTGACGCCGGCTTCGTGACCGTGCCGGAAAGCGGGGCGGGGACGCGCGGCATCATGGGGTTTGTGCCCCTGCAAACCCAGCCTGACGCCCAGATGATGTTCAATGCCGACGGGCGGACTGATGCCATTGGCCTGTTCTGCACAGGCATCGCCGGCATGGCACGCAACACCGACCCGAACAGCGCCAACAGCCAGTTTTTCCTGACCCTTGCCGAAAGCGCCAATCTGAATGGGACCTACACACCATTCGGTCGTGTGCTGGTCGGTCAGGAGGTCGTGGCGGCGCTGAAGGTCGGGCCGGAGGCCGCCAATGGTCGCGTGACCGATCCCGACGTCATGACCCGCGTGCGAACGGCAGCCGCCATGCCCGAGGCCGAGCGCCCTTCGGTGCAGGTCATGGATGTCGCCCATCCGGCCTATGCCGCGCTGGTCACCGAACGTCGGACGGCGCGGGGCACGCGGTTTACGATCTGCGACGCCCTGCCACCGGCTCAACTGGTCGGCGGCTGAGGCTTGCAGGGGGCGGGGGAAAGCATGCGTTATCTTTCAGGACTTATCGTTGTCACAGCGCTGGCCATCGCCAGTTCCGCTGTGTCCCAGGATGTCGGGGGTCCTCCGCCACCCCCTCCGGCACCGACGCCGGAGACGACTGTGCCCGCCCCGGAGTGGCGCGCGATCCCGGCCGAGAACCTGCTGGTCATCGACACGACCAAGGGTCGGGTGATGGTCGAACTGATGCCTCAGGTCGCGCCCCTGCATGTTGAGCGGATACGACTGCTGTCGCGCAATGGCTTTTACGACAATCTGGCCTGGCACCGGGTCATCGACTGGTTCATGGCCCAGACCGGTGATCCTCTGGGCAACGGTGAGGGTCAGAGCCCCTATCCCGACCTGAAGGGCGAGTTCACCTTCCGCCGCGACCCGAGCCAGCCCTTTGTGCCGGTGGCCGCGCCTTCAGGGGCTCAGGTGGGTTTTCTCCAGTCGCTGCCGATCCAGACCCAGCCCGACGCCGCCTTTGCCCTGACTGGCGACGGCAAGGTGCACGGATGGGGCCTGTACTGTCCGGGCGTGGCGGGCATGGCGCGCGACGAGGGCAATGACACGGCCAACAGCCAGTTCTTCCTGATGCGCCAGTCCTATCCCGCGCTGGACAAACGCTATTCCGTCTGGGGCATGACGGTGGCGGGGCTGGACGTCGTCCGCACCCTCAAGGTCGGCGAGGGCGATAACGGCATGGTGGGTACAGAACCCGACCGCATGACCCGCGTCCGTGTCGCCTCCGACCTGCCGGAAGCCGAGCGGCCGTCGGTTCAAGTGCTGGATACCGCGTCACCGCGCTTTCAGGCCCTGGTCGCAGAGACTCGAGCCGCGCGCGGCGCGGACTTTTCGGTCTGTGACATCAGCTTGCCGGTTCAGGTCGCGGGTCCGGCCGCCTGATCGGTGCTGCGGCGGCGACGCCGGCGCCGGCGCGCCGGGCGGTGATCCTCACGCATGCGCTGTAATAGCAGACCTTCGCGCAGGCCCCGGTCGGCGACGCGGACGCGCTCCGAGGGCCAGGCCCGCTGGATCGCCTCCATGATCGCGGCCCCGGCCAGGACCAGATCGGCTCGGTCAGGCCCGATGCAGGCCTCGGACGCTCGTCCGCCCGGACCCAGGTTCTTGAGCGTCTGCGCCGCCCGCTCGCAATCGCTGCGCGTCATCCAGAGCCCATCGACCAGATTGCGCTGATAGCGTCTGAGGCCGAGATGAATGCCCGCCAGGCTGGTGATCGCGCCCGACGTTCCCACCATATGGGCCCGACCGGCGACAAAGAGGTCCCGCAACGCCAGATCGACCGGAGCGGAGGCGATCGCGCGGCCCATGTCAGCCACCATGGCTTCGTACCACGCGTCCAGAGTCTGAGATGTCCCCCCGACGGGTTCCGGATGTCGCTCGGCCAGGGTGACGACCCCCACCGGTGCCGACATCCAGCCCAAAAGCTCGAAGCCCGATCCGGTCTTCTTTAGCCAGCTCAACTCTGTCGAACCCCCGCCGACATCGACGACCAGCACGGCCTGTGCGGTCGTGTCGAACAGGTTCAGGCATCCCTGCACCGCCAGGCGGGCTTCCTCGATCGGATCGATGATGCGGAGCTTCAACCCCGTGCCGATCCGCACGCGCTCGAGGAAGGCCGCACCATTCTCGGCCTGGCGGCAGGCCTGAGTGGCGATCGCCATAAGGCGCGAGGGGTCGATGTCCTTCCTGGCCACGCGTTCGGCGCAAAGGCTCAAGGCCTCATAGGCGCGGTCCATGGCGGTGTCGGCCAGCCGACCGGTGCGCCCCAGCCCTTCGCCCAGCCGCACGATCCGGCTGAAGCTGTCGACGACGCGAAAGCCTTCCCGCGTCGGCCGCGCGATCAGCAGCCGACAGTTGTTGGTCCCAAGGTCCAGCGCCGCGTAAAGGGGCGCCTCACGGCCCGATGCCCTCGCGCCGTGACGCTCGCCGCTGCCGGCGCGCGCTCCGCTGGGGCGACCGGGCTGGGACCGCTGACCGCGCACGGGCGCGTTGTCGGTCTCCGGCATGGCCGAATCTTTCAAGGTGGGTGGTCCATCGCGGCACCCGTCCCGATCACTCTAGGCCCGCCGATTGCTCCGCGCCAAGCGATCCTGTCATGAAAATGAACAGGACAGCCGGTCGGCGCTCACACGCCCCATGGCAAAGCTGTCTTATGGAATGCCTGACCATAGCCAGATTTCGTCTCGGCGATGTCGTTCAGCGACGCGATGCCAGCTTTCGCGGCGTAGTGATCGACATCGATCCATCTTTCGACGACCGCTCGTCAGAAGCGATGCAGCCCTTCTATCACATTCTGGCTGTCGGCCCCGATGGGGGCTTCACGGCCTACACACGGGAAGATGAGCTGGTCGCCGATCCCAATCAGGCCGTTCTGCACCCTGACGATGCACGCAGGCTTTTTACCGTGCATGCCGAAGGGCGCTTCACGCCGGTCGATCACGCCCTTCACTGACGGGCATTGGCGTGGATTGGCTTGAAGCCTA
The DNA here is from genome assembly GCF_016463295.1 of Brevundimonas sp. Classification (GTDB taxonomy): domain Bacteria; phylum Pseudomonadota; class Alphaproteobacteria; order Caulobacterales; family Caulobacteraceae; genus Brevundimonas. Next base: position 174,447 of record NZ_JAEMRO010000001.1, on the reverse strand, counting down.
GATTGCCTCCATAGAGCCCTCAAGGGCCACGGTGCGAGGAGCGCGTTGATGTCCGATTTTGCCCATGTGTTCGAAACGCCACCTGACGGCGCGGCTGCGGACTGGACCATCCCCCAAGACTGGTCGTCCTATACGTCGGTCGAGCACCAGACCTGGGACACGCTTTATGCCCGCCAGATGAAGATCCTGCCGGGTCGAGCGGCCGATGTCTTCATGAAGGGGCTGGAGGCGCTCGATCTGAACACCGGCGGCATTCCGGATTTTTCCGTGATGAATCCCAAGCTTCAGGCGCTTACCGGCTGGACTGTCGTCTGCGTGCCCGGCCTGGTACCCGACGACGTGTTCTTCGATCACCTGGCCAACCGCCGGTTCCCGTCGGGTCAGTTCATCCGCAAGCCGGACCAACTGGATTATCTCCAGGAGCCGGACATCTTTCACGACGTCTTCGGCCATGTGCCCATGCTGACTGACCCGGATTTCGCCGACTATATGGAAGCCTATGGCAAGGGTGGGCAGCGGGCGGCGTCGCTGGGCATGCTACCCAATCTGGCGCGCCTGTACTGGTATACGGTCGAGTTCGGACTGATGCGGGAAGAGGACGGCCTGCGAATCTATGGGGCCGGGATCGTGTCCTCGGCCACGGAGAGCGTGTTCGCGGTCGAGGACCCGTCGCCCAATCGCATCGCGTTCGATCTGGAGCGCGTGATGAAGACGCTCTACCGCATCGACGACTTTCAGCAGGTCTATTTCGTCATCGACAGTATCGATGCCTTGAAAGCGGTGACGCTTCAGGACTTCGGTCCGATCTACGATCGCCTGCAGGGTGCCGAGACGATCGCCATCGACGCCGTTATGCCAACCGATGAGGTCATCACGCGTGGCACCCAGGCCTATGCGACCAAGGGCGGACGTTTCGCAGCCTGAGTGATCGCTCCGGATAAAAGGCCCGCCGGCGGAAGCGGGCGGGCCTTTGTCAGTCCTAGAAGCGGAAGCTGGCCCGGAGGAACAGCATGTATCGGACATAGTCCTCGATCAGTTCGGCGTCGGCGCTGATGGACAGCATGCCCAGCTCGTTGCCGACGTTCAGGCGGAAGCCCAGCAGCGGCCCGCCGCCTTCGACGGTCGCGGGATCCAGCCGGAAGTCCGGCCCACCGGACGTGAAGCGGCCGACGGTGTCGCCCGGATCGACCGAAATATTCTGACGCCAGCCCAGACGAACCTCCGGCCTCAGCCAGCTGTTTTCGCCCATGCCCATGCCGATGTTGATGGCCGCGGTCGCCGAAAACAGGTGTCCCTCGCGATCGTCGATATCCAGATCGAAGCCGTCGCCGCCCCCGGTCTCGGTATAGCCGTCCTCGCTGAGCGAGAAATATTCGGCATAGATTTCAGGACGGACGCTGAAACGGCCGAAGTTGCGTTCGTAGGAGGCCCCACCGGCCGCAGCCAGGGTGACACCGTTCCAGTCCGCCTCATTGCGCAGGTTCAGCCCACCGCCGACAAGACGGCGCTCGGATTCGAACGAGGCATAGCCTGCAGCGGCCCTGGCCCAGGTCGTCCAGTACTGCCCTTGGGCCCGCCAGTAGAGGCCAAGTTCCAGCAGATTGGCCGACAGGACTTCCTCGGCTTCGGACTCCGGGTCCTCCAGATCGGACGAGGTGAAGGCGACCGACAGGCCGACAGCCCCCAGGCCGGTGCCACGCTCCACGCCACCGGCGACGCCGAAGCCCTCCGAGCGGAAGCCGTAGGTATCGGTGCGATCCTTGTCGGCGTAGAAGTTGATCTCCTGCACCCAGGCGCTGGTTTCGCCCGGCGCGGCCGAGGCGTTACGACCGGTCAGGGCGCGAGTGACGGCGTCGACGCCCGAAGCCAGCGACAGCAAGGGGCCGCCCGAGCTTTCCGGCAGTAGTTGTTCGTACAGGTTGAAGAAGTTGTCGCGTCCGACCTGGGCCAGGAAGGCGTTGCGGATGTCTTCGTCGCGACCCAGGGCGCTGTAGAAGGCATCGTACAGGCCGGCTTCCGAGCCGATCATGCCCGCCTCGGTCGTCGTGCGTTGACGGACATCGGCAAAGACGATGCCGTTCGGCTGGTCCGTGCCCGCTTCGACGACATACAGGTAGGGCGAGTTTTCGCCGATGGTCGAGAGATCGACTGTGCCCAGCGTCAGCGTACCCGCATCGATCAGGTTGAAGCGTGTGGGGGCCGCCAGGAGCGAGTTGAAGCGAACGCCCAGTTCCGCGCCCGTGGCCAGGTTGGCGTTGCCTGCGACATTCAACGTCCCTGCCGTGCCTGCTGACGGATCCAGACTCACAAGCAGCCTGCCGTCCTCGCCGACGTTAAGCGTCGTCAGATCGAAACCGGTCGTATTTCGCGCGTCCAGGGTGCCGTCGGTGATATTGATGCTCAATGCTCCATCGGCGTCAGCGATGGTGGCGCGAACCTCGCCACCGCCAGAGATGCCGAGCGTGTCGGCGCCGGCTCCGAACGACAGCCGGCCGATGACAAATCCGTTCTCGATGCTGACCGTGTCGCTGCCCGAACCCAGCAGAACATCGCCGAGGATCGCCGGCTCGTTGTCGTCCGGCACGCCGTCGCCATCCGTGTCGGGATTGACTTCGGTGGGCGTCGCGGCGACGCCGCGCTGGATCAACGTCACACCGGACGTATTGGCGCTTACGTCAATAGCGGTGCTGGTCCCGGTGATGGGATCGCCCGCATCATTGGGGCTGATGTTGGCCTGGATAGAGCGCTGGTTGATGATCGACGTGAGTGTGCCGCTCGCGTCGTTAATGGCGATGACGTCTGCTACGCCGCCCCCCGTGCTGGCCAGGATCGACCCGTTGTTCGTCAGGCTTTGAACATTGGCACCCTGATCAATCTGGATGGCTACGGCCGTCGCCGCAATGTCGCTGGAGATACCCGCTGCGATCGCTCCGGAGTTGAGGATGGCTGGTGCGATCGTGCCTGTCCCGAAGCGAACGGCCGTTGCGTCAGCCTTGGTCGCGAGGGCCGATATCGTTCCTTGGTTACGCATGCCGCCGATCAGATTGACGGTCTGTCCGGCGTTACCGCCGAACACCACCGCATTGGCGTCGATCTGATCATAGACGCCTTGACCGCTTAAAGTGCCGCGGTTGATGAAGCCGTAGGCGTCGTCACCGGTGCCTATGGCGCCAAGGGTGATGGACTCGGTGGCGGATCCCACCTGGATGGCTGCCGACGACCCGTAACTGTCGATCTGCGCGGTGCCCTCGTTGGCATCGAGGATGCCGTCGCCATCAACGTCAGGATTGGTTGTACTGGCCGTAGGCGGACCATCGACCACCACGCCCCCCGCGACATTGCCGGCCACAATCACGGTTGGGCCACCCTGAAGCTTATCTTCGGCCTCCAGCTTCGCCATGAACTCGTCTGTTCCGCGTGCCGTGTAGCGATAACCTGTGGCGCTGAGGCTGCCCTGGAGCGTCAGTCGGCCACTGATGTCCGCTCCGATCGACACTGCCGACGAACCCTGGCCGCGTGCCTGGACCTGACCGAGCAGAGCGACATTGCCGGTGACGTCACCCGTGGTTCTGAAAGCGATCGAGTTGTCGCCGAACACACGGATGCTGCCCTGGCTCTGCACATTACCGATCAGTCCCGACTCGATGGACACGGCGTAGGACTCGTTGCCCTCGACAAGGATGCTGCCGGTGCTGGGGGCGATGGTGATGTTTCCGGTGACGGGGGTCCCGCCGGCGAGGCGTACGCCGTATCGACCCGATCCTGTCGCCCATGGTCCGTCGATGTCACCGTCATTGTCGGAGTCAGGATAGGTCTCGATCGAGTCCGTGACCGAGATTGTGTTGTCGAGTTGCAGGGTCGTGGTCACGCCTGGATTCACCAGGACTGCGGTCGCACCATTGGCGGCATTGGCCATGCTGATCGTGCCGTTGCCATTCATGGTGAAGGTGTTGTTCGAATCAACGGTTACAGCTGTCCCCGAAGTCAGGGAAATCACGCCCCCTTGGCCGATCCGTACGTTGTCCGGTCCCGTACCGGTCGCATTGCCAGTCGTAATCGGCGTGGTGCGGCTCGTGGTGATCACGACCTCGGCCAACGCGCCGCTTGCGGCCATCAGGGGAGCGATCGCAACGGCGGTCGCAAGTAGAATACGCATTCGAAGAAAACCCCGTGGACGAGACACGCCGAGACGCCGACGATCCTCTATCAGGGACCACGCCAGCATGCCTCAAGTTTCTCGAATTTGAGGCGAATGCAAGGCCGAAGGCGGACGGAATGGCCGTGTGGCAAGCGTGGCTGGTGGGTCAGGCTGCGTTTCATGCCCGGGCTGTGACCTTGAAACCTCCGTCAGCGGATGACGCTTGAGATTGCCATCCAGCGGCGCTACGGCCCGGATATGGTGAAGTCTCACATGTCCCGGGTTCGCAAGGCCCGCCGCATCCAGAAGCGCGTGCGCCGCACGGGCACCGTCAGCCCGCAGGAAGCCGAGCTGATGAGCCTGGCCGGGCTGGAGGTGGAAGAGGGCGAACTGCGTCTGATCCCCGGCTGGGACGAGGAGGTTTCGAACACCCTGGCGGCCCTGAAAGCGGCGGCCGAGGACGAGAGACCACGTCTGGTCGATACGACCATGCTTTATGCTCCGAAGTCCGGCGGCGTGAAGCGGTATCTGCAGTCCAAGAAGGCCTGGCTGGAGAGGCATCGGCCGGGCGTGGCCCATTCGCTGGTCGTGCCGGGCGCGCATCACAGGGCGGGCGAGGATGGCGTGGTGCAGCTTCACGCGACCAAGCTTCCGTTCGGAGACGGCTATCGCTGGCCCACGTCGGTACGGCGTTGGGGGGCCTGGGTGGCCGCGCTGCATCCCACGGTGATCGAGGCGGGCGACCCCTATACGCCGGGGCAGGGGGCGCTGGAGGCTGGTCAGAGGGCGGGTTGCCCTGTCATCGGCTTCTGCCACTCCGACCCCGCCGGCCTGGCCGCACTGCATTTCGGCGAATGGGCCAAGAAGCCGGTGGAGAAACGCTGGGCCCGGCTGTTCGGCCAATTTGACAAGGTGGTGTCGCCCAGCCGCTACATCGCGCGTCGGCTGGAAGAGGCAGGCGTCGGCAATATCGTGATCCGGCCTCTGGGGGTCGAGATCGATACCTTCCGTCCGGACCGGCGCGACCGCGACTGGTTGCTGAAGAAGTTGGGTCTGCCCGCCTCGGCGCGGTTGCTGTGTTTCGCCGGTCGTCCGGCGCGAGAGAAGAATATCGACGTGCTGATCCAGGCGGTGCAGCGTCTGGGCGAGCCCTATCATCTGGTGCTGGTTGGCGCGGGCGCGGGGATGCCGGCCGAGGAGCGGGTGATCTCGCTTCCCTACGAGGCCAATCCCAAGGCTGTAGCCAGGATCATCGCCAGTTGCGACGCGTTTGTGCATGCCAATGACAAGGAGCCCTTCGGCCTGATCGTGCTCGAAGCCATGGCCTGCGGGCGGCCCGTCGTGGGCGTCAATTCCGGTGGCGTCGCCGAAACGGTGGACCACGAGGTCGGCCAGCTGGCCGCCAGCGCCGATCCGATCGAATATGCTGCCGCCGTCGAGGCCCTGTTCGCGCGAGATATCGAGGCCATAGGCGTGGCTGCGCGGGCCCGCATGGTCGAACGCTTCGCCTGGACCCGCGTGTTTGAGGATCTTAGCGACGTCTATGCGGAAGTCAGTGGCGCGAATGCCTTCCGGGGCAGTTCGGTTCGTGAGACGGTGAAGGCATGACCCGCATTATCCCACCGGTTGCCGTCGCCTTGTCGCTGATCTTGGGCACACCTGCCTTGGCCCAGACAGTCATTCTGGTTCGACATGCCGAAAAAGCGGATCAGAGCACCGATCCGGTCCTTTCAGAGGCGGGGGAGGCGAGAGCGCGGGCTCTGGCGGAACGGCTCTCAGATCAGCGGCCAAGAATGATCATCCGGACGCCTCTACGACGTACCGGTATGACGGCTGCAGGTCTCACTGAGCAAACCGAAGATGGGCGAAGGCCCACGGTTGCGGTCGTACCGATCCAGGGCCGAAGCCTTCGACAGCACGTCGATGAAGTTGTTCGGCTTATTCGTGAACAATCGCCAGACACAACTGTGCTGGTCGTCGGACACAGCAACACTGTACCGCTAATTGCTCGTGCGCTAGGCCAGGCGACGCCGAACATGTCGGAATGCGAGTATGATCGTCTGCTGACCCTGCGTCTTCAGGGCGACAGCGTGTCTGGCGTCACCACGCGTTATGGCGCGCCCTCGGACTGCTCCGCCGCTGACTAGCGGCGAACGTCGCGGATGCGGGCACCGTTGACCTCGAACAGTTTGTCGTCGGCGATGACGTAGATCGGCAGACGTTGCTGCAGCGACAGGAAGACGTGCGTTTCCACAGGGCCGTCCGACACGATCTGGCTGACGTTCAGCGCTGCGATCTGCCCGCCCTGGGGCACGGTGCGCGACATGGGCAGGCAGGAGTTGCTCAGCATGTCACGTTGTTGCACCGTGGTGCCGTCGGCGCTGATCAGAAAGCGATAGTGGCCCCCCATCGGCACGATGTTGGCATCGGTTGTCGAGGTCAGCAGCCAGACCAGCCAGCCGTCGCTGTCGGGATCATCGGCAACGACCGCGTTCATATTGGCCGAGCACCGCAGGCGTCCGATATTGGATGCTGCCGTCATTCGGGCCCGGAAGCGCGCCTGCTCCTGATCGGACAGTACGCCGCCGGTCGCATCGACAACGTCACCGGCCCGGCCATTGCGTACGACGACGTCCCAACCCGCGGTGACGACGTTGCCTTCGGCTTTCAGAAACCGGACCTTCTGGTCGCGGCCATCCGGAATCACAATCCAGCCGGCGAGGCCTTGAGGCGGCGTGCCGCGAAACTTTTCCATGAGGGCGTCGGTAGCGACCCAGGCGGCGACATCCTGTCGGTGGATCTCCTGCCCCATGGCGACGATCTTGTCGCGAGACCATTCGGTGATCGGGACAGGGTCGGGCGCCCGCTGCTTCTGCGCGAGAGAGGGGCCGGCGGTCGAGATGGCGAGCACAAAGGTCGTGACCAGACCGGCGAAACGCATGGTTAAACTCCTACTGTCGCCCGCAGCCTAGTGTCACACGTCCAGATCGGCCACCGCGAACCGGGCGTTTTCCTGGATGAACTGGTAGCGGGCGTCAGCCTTTTTGCCCATCAGCCGCTCGACCAGATCCTCTATCTCGTCTTCCGATGCGGGCAGGGTTACGCGGGCCAGGGTGCGCTTCTTCGGATCCATGGTGGTTTCCTTGAGCTGGGAAGCCATCATCTCGCCCAGGCCCTTGAACCGTCCGATCTCGGTCTTCTTGCCCTTGAAGACAGTGGCGAGAAGTTCGTCGCGGTGGGCGTCGTCGCGGGCGTATTCCGACAGGGGGCCTGCCTGAATGCGGTACAGTGGCGGCAGGGCCATATAGACCCGGCCCTGGCGGATCGCCTCGGGCATGGAGCGATAGAAGAAGGTGATTAGCAGGGCCGCGATGTGTGCGCCGTCCACGTCGGCGTCCGTCATGATCACGATCCGCTCATAGCGCAGGTCGTCGATGTTGAAGCGGTTGCCGGGCTGCACGCCCAGCGCCAGAGCCAGGTCCGAAAGCTCGATATTGGCCCGCAGCTTGTCCGCCGTGGCCGAGGCGACGTTCAGGATCTTGCCGCGCAGCGGCAGAATGGCCTGGGTGGTCCGGTCCCGCGCCTGTTTGGCCGAGCCGCCGGCCGAATCGCCTTCGACGATGAACAGTTCAGTGCCGTTGGCGGATTGCCGCGAGCAGTCCGACAGCTTGCCGGGCAGGCGCAGCTTGCGGGTGGCCTGAGCGCGCTGGACCTCCTTGTCCTTGCGGCGACGCAGACGGTCCTCGGCCCGGTCGATGACGAAACCCAGCAGCACATTGGCCTGCTTCGGGCTTTCGGTCAGCCAATGGTCCAGGGGGTCGCGCAGCAATTGCTCGACCAGCCGCTGACCCTCGGGCGAGGATAGCCGGTCCTTGGTCTGGCCCTGGAACTCGGGATTACGGATGAAGACACTGATCAGCGCCCCGGCATTGGCGATCACGTCCTCGGCCGTGATCTGGACCGCGCGCTTTTCATTGGTCAGTTCGCCGTAGGCCTTCAGCCCCTTGACCAGGGCCGCGCGGAAACCCGCCTCATGCGTGCCGCCGTCGGGCGTCGAGACCGTGTTGCAATAGGACTGGACGAAGCCGTCGGCCTCTCCGAACCCGATGGGGGACCAGGTCACGGCCCATTCGATGGCCCCGGTCTCGCCCTTGCGCTCGACCCGGCCGGCAAAGGCAGGCGTGACGGTTTCCAGCTCGCCGATCCGTTCGGCCAGGGCGTCGGCCAGGCCGCCGGGGAAGTGAAGGGTGGCCTCGGTGGGCGTGGCGTCGGTGATCCGTTCCGGCGCGCAGGTCCATTTGATCTCGACGCCTCGGAACAGATAAGCCTTGGACCGGGTCATGCGGAACAGGCGCGCAGGCTTGAAGGCCGCGCCGACGCCGAAGATTTCTTCGTCCGGGTGGAAACGGATCAGGGTGCCGCGCTTCTTGGACGGCCCGATCTGCTGGATCGGCCCTTGTGGCAGGCCGCGGCTGAACGACTGCTTCCACTCGAAGCCGTCGCGCCAGACGGTGACGTCCAGCCGGTCGCTCAGGGCATTGACGACCGAAACGCCGACGCCGTGCAGGCCGCCGGAGGTCTCATAGGCCTTGCCCGAGAATTTGCCGCCCGAGTGCAGCACGGTCATCACGACTTCCAGCGCCGACTTGCCGGGGTGTTTCGGGTGCGGGTCGACCGGGATGCCGCGCCCGTCGTCGCGAACGGACAGCACACCGTCGGCGTCCAGATCGACGGTTATGAGCTTGGCATGGCGGGCCACGGCCTCGTCCATGGCATTGTCCAGGACTTCGGCGAACAGGTGGTGCAGGGCGCGTTCGTCGGTGCCGCCGATATACATACCGGGGCGTTTGCGGACCGGCTCCAGCCCCTCGAGCACTTCGATAGAGCTGGCGGAATAGCTGCCGGGCACGGGCGGGGCCGAGGGTTCCGGCCTGGGTGCAGCGGCAGGCACCGGTTCCGGACGCGGCGCGGCGGCCTGGGGCGACAGGGCGGGTTCTGGCTGCGGGGCAGGGGGCGTCGCCGGGCCTTTCGGCTCGGGGATGTCGTCAAACAGGGAAGGAAGGTTGCTGGACTGGCCCATCTGCATACTGTGCGGCGATTCGGGGACGGGTCTGGTAGGCCCGGCGACGCTTTACGGCAAGCGGCACGGTCGCAGCTGTGGACGACGGCAGCATCGCGCGCGTCATCACCGCCATGAACAGCACCCAGGGCAGGTTCTGGTGGGTCAGCAGGATGCTCTCGGACAGGCTCAGCACGACAAAGGCCGCCATGAAGCCCAGGCCCCACCAGCCCTCGCGCATGCCCGAAGCCCCCGAGCGGAAGATCAGGATTACGGTCGTCAGGGCCAGGCTGAAACCGACAAGGATGGCACCGGGCCAGCCGAGCTGGACCAGCAGGTCGATCCAGCCGTTGTGCGCCGAGGGCACCAGCCAGCCGGTCTCCTGACGCACCCAGTCGGCCGGGGGCGATTCGCCGATGCGGCCCCAGAAGGCCCCATAGCCATAACCCGTCATCGGCCGCTCGGCGACGCGGCGCATCAGACTGGCCCAGATGTCGGTACGGCCGGTCAGCGACGGGTCCTTGCCCAGTGCCTCCAGCACCTCGACGGAGTGGGTGTCCCAGATCCACAGGCCCAGGCCGCTCAGGACGACGGCCATCCAGGCGGCAAAGACGGCGAACGCAGGTCCACCCCTGCGCATCGCCCAGAAGCCTCCGACCAGACCGACCCCGACGACCAGGCAAAGCAGCGACGTCTTGGACTGGGTCGCCAGCACCAGGGCGGACGACAGGATCAGGGCGGCGAGCGGCAGCAGCTTGCGCGGATCGGGCGAGGCCAGACAGGCGGCCGAGGCTGTGGCCCCGATGACCATGACCGCCCCCATCTGGTTCTTCTCGTACCAGAGGCCGCGCCACAGGCCGGCGTTCTCCAACTGGTGCACGCCGATGGCGGGGAAGGCGAAGATCATCACCAGACTGCCCGCCGCCATGACCAGGGTCGTATACATCAGCAGGCGCGGCAGATGCGGCCCCCGGAACGCGGCCCCCAGATACAGGGCGAACACCCCGCTGATGGCCAGGGCGATCACCCGACGGTCGGTCGTGTGATAGTCGATCGACCAGTATTTGGAGGCGAAGCAGAGTGCCACAATGGCCCCGACCAGGATCGCCGCCGGCCAGGCCCGCCACACCCGATCTAGTCGCGCCACCGCCAGCACGGCAATAGCCGCATACGCCGGTAGCCAGACCAGACGGAGGACCGGCGTCTCTTCCTGCAGGGGTGCAAACACGGGACCGATAAGGGCCCCGGTCAGCATGGCGATGATCAGCCCACACGTCAGATACTCCCACCAGGCGGGGGCGGGTTCGATCAAACTGTGATCTGGACGGGACAAGCGCACCGATGCAGGGTCGTTGAACGGCCTTAACGAACGGTTGGTGAGGGTCCGACCGCCGATTTCAGAGAGACAACTAATGCTTTCTGCCTTGTTCGGCGCTCGCAGTTTTCTGGATCCGGACATTGAGGCGTGGCATCTCGACGTGTGGGCAATGCTGATTGAACGCTATGGCGACACAGTCGCGATCGCTGATACGCCGCTTGTGCTCCCGACCAGGCAATATTTCCCGCCTACAGAAGCTATCGGTCATGCGAAGGCCGAACATATCTTTGAGTGTGTGAAGGGTATCATGGGGCTTTCAGACTGGCCCTGCAGTCTCGAGCCTCAAGGACGCCGAAGGTCGGGTCAGCAAGTTTCCGAATTCGTTCACCTTGGTGGCGATGAGACACCAAACGGTACATTTCGAATCGAAGCGGGCGGCGATGTCGTTATCTCTTATGCACCAGAGCTCTTGGACGACCCCACCGGGCTGGTAGCGACCTTTGCCCACGAACTGGCGCACTATCTGCTGGCCTCGGAAGCTGATCTTGTTGAAGACGAAACCCACGAGCTCATGACCGACCTGACGGTGGCCTTCGTGGGCTTTGGCCTTTTCGGTGCCAACTCCTGCTTCAGCTTTGAGCAACATGGCGACGCATTCGGCCAGGGCTGGCGCAGCCGATCTTCGGGCTATCTCTCACCGCGAAGCTGGGCCTTTGCGTTGGCTGTTTTTGGGGAGCTGCGCGGCGACGAAGGTGAGGTAGCGCATTATCTGAAGCCGGAAATCGAGGGATTGCGGCGGCAAGCGGTCAAATACCTCAGGAAAAACCCGAGCCTGTTGCAGGGACTTCGCGCGTCCGCCTGATCAGGCTTTCTCCACAAACGTATCGATCACCTTCTTCTCCCCCGCCTTCTCAAACGCCACGACCAGTTTGTTGCCTTCGATGGCGCGGACGGAGCCGTAGCCGAATTTCTGGTGAAAGACGCGCTGGCCGCGGGTCCAGCCGGAGGCGGCCTTGGGGTCTGCGGTGGCGACCAGTCGGCCTTCGCCCTCGATGACCGTGTGGCGGGCCGGGCGCGCGGTCGGAGTGTGGGCGGCGGTGAAGGACTGGGCGCGTTTCCAGCCGGGGGAGGAATAGCCGCTGCCGAAACTGGGCATTTCGTCCCAGCGGGACTTGGCGTCCTTCATGCCGGGCGTGGTGCCATAGTAGCCGGTGTCGCTCTCGGCCTCGACGTGGTCGATGGGCAGTTCGTCGACGAAGCGGCTGGGCAGTTGCGAGGTCCAGCGGCCATAGACCAGCCGGTTGGCGGCGAAGGATATGCGGGCGTCGGACTTGGCGCGGGTGACGCCGACGTAGGCGAGGCGGCGTTCCTCCTCCAGACCCTTTTCGCCCTTTTCGTCGATGCTGCGCTGGCTGGGGAAGACGCCTTCTTCCCAGCCCGGCAGGAAGACCAGCGGGAACTCCAGCCCCTTGGCCCCGTGCAGGGTCATGATCTGGACCGCGCCCGACCCGTCGGCATCCGCGTCGCCGCGATCCAGGTCCATGACCAGCGACACATGCTCCAGATAGGCCTGCAGCGTCTCGAACTGCTGCATCGACTGGGTCAGCTCTTTCAGGTTGTCGAGCCGCGTCTGGCCGGTCGCGCGGTCGGCCTTCTGCATGTCGGTATAGCCGCTCTCCTCCAGCAGGGTCTCGGTCAGTTCCCAGTGCGGCAGGGTCTGGGCAAAACCGCGCCAGCGATCGATGTCGCGCACGAAGTTGGACAGGGCGGTGCGGGTCCGCGCCTGAAGCTCGTCCGATCCGATCAGGTCGCGCACGGCCGACATGGCCGAGACGCCGGACAGGCGGGCGATCTGCAGGATCTTCTGCACGCTGGTGTCGCCGATGCCGCGCTTGGGCACATTGATGATCCGCTCGAAGGCCAGGTCGTCGTCTTCGCTGACGATCAGCCGCAGATAGGCATGGGCGTCGCGGATCTCGGCTCGTTCGAAGAAGCGCGGTCCGCCGATCACCTGATAGGGCACAGCCAACAGGACGAACCGCTCCTCGAAGGCCCGCATCTGGAAGGAGGCCCGGACCAGCACGGCCATGTCCTTGTAGGCGATGCCCGCACGACGCGCCGTCTCGATCTCGTCGGCGATCAGCCGGGCCTCGGCCTCGCCGTCCCAGACGCCGCGCACGCGCACCTTGTCGCCGCCCTCTTCCTCGGTCCACAGGGTCTTGCCCAGACGATCGCGGTTGCCCGCGATCAGGCCCGAGGCCGCGCCCAGAATATGCTTTGTCGAGCGATAGTTACGCTCCAGTCTTACGACCTTGGCTCCGGGAAAGTCGCGCTCGAACCGCAGGATGTTGTCCACCTCGGCCCCGCGCCAGCCATAGATGGACTGGTCGTCGTCGCCGACGCAGCAGACGTTGCCGGTGGAGGAGGTCAGCAGCCGCAGCCAGAGGTATTGGGCGACATTGGTATCCTGATATTCGTCGACCAGGATGTAGCGGAACCGACGGCGATATTCCTCAGCGATATCAGCATGTTTGGACAGGATCGTCAGGTTGTGAAGCAACAGGTCGCCGAAGTCGCAGGCGTTCAGACTGACCAGCCGGGCCTGATAGGCGGCATATAGCGACTGGCCCTTGCCGTTGGCGAAGTCTTCGGACGGCGGCAGCTTCTCAGGCGTCCAGCCGCGGTTCTTCCAGTGGTCGATCAGGCCGGACAGGGATTTGGGCGTCCAGCGCTTGGTGTCGAGGTTCTGGGCCTCCAGCACCTGTTTGCAGACCCGCTCCTGATCGTCGGTGTCCAGGATGGTGAAGCTGGATTTCAGCCCGACCAGCTCCGCATGCCGTCTCAGTATCTGGGCGGCGACGCTGTGAAAGGTGCCCAGCCAGCGCAGGCCCTCGGACGACGGGCCGATCAGATGGGTGATCCGCTCGCGCATCTCGCGCGCGGCCTTGTTGGTGAAGGTGACGACCAGCAGTTCCCACGGTCGCGCCCGGCCGGTCGCAAGGATGTGCGCCAGCCGCGTCGTCAGCACCCGCGTCTTGCCCGTGCCGGCCCCTGCCAGAACCAGAACTGGCCCATCGACGGTCAGCACGGCATCGCGCTGTTCGGGGTTCAGACCCTGCAGATAGTCGACAGCAGGGGCTTCTACGCCGCCCGGTCCGCGCGAACGGGCCAGGTCGGAGATACGCGGTGCGGGAAGATCAGGCAGACTCATCAGGAGAACATAAGGGGCACGGGGCCATATGTCAGCGCCGGTGTGTCATCCGCATCCGGAACCGCCAAGCGTGGCCGTCGTTTCGGCTGCATCTGCAATAGGGAAGGGACACTACACATGGCCGAGAACACGAGTGGCAGCGGCGGCAACGCCGGTCTGGCCTTCATCGTCGGGGGGCTCCTGGTCGTCGTGGCGATCGTCGCCTGGGTCGTCTTCGGACGCGGCGGCGGCATGGGCGGCGAGACCAAGGACGTCAATGTCGACGTCAACCTGCCGGAAGTTTCGGCACCCGCAACACCGGGGAACTGAGCCATGACTGATCCCAATCGCCCGATCGATCCGCAGGAACGACCCGAAGTCGTCCATCACACGACCATCAATGCGGCCCCGACACCCGAGCGTCGCAGCGGTGGCGGCGGGGCGCTTGCCTTCATCGTGGGCGGACTGGTCGTGGCCGCCCTGGTCATCGGCTTCATCGTCTTCTCGAACGGTGGATTCGGCGGAGAGACCAAGGACACCAATGTCGACGTCGATGTGAACCTGCCGGAACTGCCGGCGGCTCCGGAGATGCCGGAGTTGCCGAATATCGAACCGCCGTCGGTGCCCCAGCCGAACCCGGCACCGTCCAACTAAGCGACGACGGCCGGTCGTTTTGCGTCAGTGGAACGACCGGTCACCGCTGGCCCAGGCAAGGGCTAGCAGCCTACAGGCCGAGGCCAGGGGGGTCCGCCCCCGGGTCTCGTCGATGCGCTTCATCAGACCCGCATGCGAGAGATCGAGCGCCTTTGCGACGTCGTCTAATACCCTCCAGAAGGCTGGTTCCAAGGCGACGGAGGTGGCGTGCCCGGACAGGGTCACCGACCGCTTGGCCAGACGGCTCACGACCCGAAACTCATCGAACCCCGACCAGGACGATATCCGCCCGAGCCCCTGCGCCCTGCGTCAAAACGGCGTGGCGCGTGTCGGTCGTGAACCATAGGGCTCCCGCCGGATCGCGGATTTCGGCGCGCACCGCATAGGTGTGGCGCGGGTCGATGTCGGCCTCTCGTACTGACAGGTTCACGGCATAGGGCGGGCTGCGACCGTCGAGGTCTTCTGCAGCCTCGGAGAGCACCCGTGCGGGCGCGTCGGCCAGGCTGACGTCCTCGAGCCGAACCGTCAGGCGATGACCCGGCGGCAGCAGGATGCGTTCGCGATAGGTGACCGACACGGCGACCGGGATCATGCCGATCCCGGCGTCGGCACCCGCCTCGGGCAGGGTCGCACAGGCGGCCATGACGGCGGCCAGAGGCAGGGCGGTCAGGATGCGGCGCATGTCGGTCTCCTTGCGGCTGTCATGAATGTAGCAGATCGTGCCGACGGGCCCCACCGTCATCATATGATCAGCGTTCACCCCTTGGGGTTTTCGCGCTAGAGTACCTGTGCTTCGTCACAGGACCGCCCATGACCGCGACCGCCGACTTCGACACCTACACGCGCCTTCAGCCTCAGCGGATCGAGCCGCTGACGGCCTTACGTGCCTTCCGCAAACTGGTGGCCGACAAGGAGGACACCGCCCAGGTGTTCGAGATCATGCGCGCCCTGTCGGGCCGGTCTCTGGCGCGCGGCTACAATCACATGCTCAAGACGCAGGAGGGTGGGCGCCAAGCCTATCTGGCCGAGGAACTGGCGCACAAGCTGGACGATCCGGTCTGGCTGGCCCGGTTCGAGCCCGGCACGGTCGGAGCCAGCTACCGCGCCTTCCGCGAAGTGCGCGGCTTCACCGCCGAGGGCCTGGCCGACGAGGCCCGCAAGATCGGGCCGCAGATCGATGCCCAGCATCCGGTCGTCTGGTATTCACGGCGCATTCGAGACGTGCACGACATCTGGCACGTGCTGACGGGCTACGAGACCGACGCTCTGGGCGAAGCCTGCGTGGTCGCCTTCTCCTATGCCCAGACCCGAAACCTGGGCTTTGCCTTCATCGGATGGGGCGCGGCGCGGGAAATTCAGCGCGAGGTGCGGGCCGTGCCGGCCCGCCGCGCGGTCTGGCAGGCCTATCGCAACGGCAAGGCCGCGCACTGGCTGCCGGGCCTGGATTACGAGGCGCTGTTCGCCCAACCGCTGGAGGTCGCCCGCCTGCGACTGAATATCCGGCCTGCCAGCGTCTATCACGCGGTGTCGCCCGAGGTGCGGGCCAGCCTTAAGCTACGGGCCTGATCGCGGCTTTCGGCGGTCATAAGTTTGGCTTGTGGCGCAAGGTGTCGAACCCGCTTGCGTCCTGACCGGCAACCGTTCAATCGGGCCGGGTGCAAAGCCCTGAACCGTCTCCCGCAGCCGTGACCCGCCGCATCCTATCGCCCGCCGTCCTGGCGATCGGCGGCGTAGGCATCTGCGCCCTGATCTGGGGAACAACCTGGTATGCGATCACCCTGCAGCTGGGGACAGTGGCACCGCTAGCCTCCATTGTCTGGCGTTTCGGTCTAGCGGCGATCCTGCTGTTTCTCGGTTGTTTGATCTTTCGACTGCCGCTGAGACTGACCCGCGCCCAGCATCTGGCGGTCGCTGCTCAAGGCGTGTTTGCCTTCTCCATCAGCTACAGCTTCACCTATGCGGCCGAGGGGCTGATCGCCTCTGCCATCGTGGCGGTGATCTTTGCGTCGCTGGCCTTCATCAACCTGGTTCTGTTCCGTCTGGCGGCCGGCCAGCGAGCGGCGCTGGCGTCCTGGGGCGGAGCCCTGCTGGGACTTGTGGGGGTGGGCGTCCTGTCCGGCTCGGAAATCCTGGGGGCAGGACTGGGGCAGGGGGCGGCGACCGGTGTCGGTTTCGCCCTGTTGGCCGTGGCGGCCTCGGCGTTTGGCAATCTGTTCGCGTTCAAGGGCCAGGCGGCGGGCGCCGCCGTCATTCCGTCCACGGCCTGGGCCATGGCCTATGGGGCCGTCGTACTGGCTCTGTATGGCCTGGCCACGGGCGTGGAGTGGTCGATAGAGCTGTCGCTCAGCTACATCGGCTCGCTGCTGTATCTGTCGGTGTTCGGCTCGGTGATCGCGTTCGGCCTGTATTTCACCATCGCGCGCGCCCGCGGCTATGCCCTGGCCAGCTATATCTCGGCCCTGACGCCGCCGATTGCGATGCTGGTGTCCGTGCTGTTCGAGGATGCCCGCTTCGGCTGGCCCGCGCTGGTGGGACTGGTACTGGTCCTGGCCGGGCAGGTGCTGTTGATCCGGGCACCCAAGGTGTCGGCGGCCTAGTCCTCGCGCTTCGCGCCATCCAGGACGGCCTGGATACGATCACGCTCGGCCTTGGCAGCCAGCCGTTCTGCCTTGGTCCGGCCTGAGGCGGCCCGATTGGCCGTGGCCTCCAGCGTCTTGGCCGCCTTGGCCCGCGTCTTGCGCGCCCGGTTCAGATTGATGATCTCGCCCATGCCGACCTCTGCCATACGAAACCGTCCCGTGCGGCGTGCATTTTTGAGGGAC
Organism: Brevundimonas sp.; assembly: GCF_016463295.1. Lineage (GTDB taxonomy): Bacteria > Pseudomonadota > Alphaproteobacteria > Caulobacterales > Caulobacteraceae > Brevundimonas. The sequence goes on along the minus strand of NZ_JAEMRO010000001.1, from coordinate 157,266 downwards.
ACCGCAACAGGAGACCTCCCCATGGTAGACCCCACCCTGATCAAGGAACACCTCGAAGTCGTCGGCTCGGACGGCGAACATGTCGGACGCGTCGATCACGTGCTGGGCGACCAGATCGAACTGGCCAAGCTGGACCTGGCCGGTGGCTTCAAACATCACATGATCCCGGTCAGCTGGGTCGAGCGCGTGGACGAGCATGTCCACCTGAACCTGACCAAGGACGAGGCCAAGTCGCGCTGGACCGAGAAGCCCCACTAGGCCGCAGGCTTACCACGAATTCACGAAGGCCCCGCTGATATCGGCGGGGCCTTTGCATATCTGGAGACGGCACCATCCGGGTGCAGGGAGACCAACCGAGTTGATCCGTCCGATTCTGAATGTGCTGTGGTTCATCCTCGGCGGCTGGGCCGCAGGCCTGTTGTGGCTGTTCGGCGGCGCGGTTTTGGCCCTCACGATCGTCGGCCTGCCGTGGACCTTCGCCGCCTGGCGGATCGCCAGCTATTCCTTCTGGCCGTTCGGGCGCGAGGTGGTGTGGCGCGAGCCGGACGCCACGGCCCTGGGCGCGGGCTGTTTCGGCATCGGTCTGAACGTGATCTGGTTCGTCTTCGCCGGCTGGTACATCGCCTTGGCCCATGTGCTGATCGCGGTGGCCGAGGCCATTACCATCATCGGCATCCCGTTCGCGCTGAAGGATCTGGAACTGGCCAAATTGGCCCTGGCTCCCATCGGACGGACGATACGCGACAAGCCTTAGTCGCAGCTGATCCCGAGCCAACTAAGCGGCTGGGGCAGATCTATCGCGGCATAGTCGATCTGCAACACTCGCCGACGTCGGTCGCTGACGGTCGTTGCGGAGGTGTGGAGTATGGGCGTTGAATAGGCCCAGACATCACCTGTCTTAGCGAGGCAGGTGAACTGCGCATGACGCGCCGCTACGGATGCTGACTCAGTTGCCGGAACAAGGCCAAGGCGATGGGAGCCGAGAGCAATCGTCAGGGGCGCATTGCTGTTATCGCAGTCATCTAGATGCAACCTCAGCGTAGCCATTTGCTCAAGCACCCCCATCGGCGGAGCAACATGACAAAGCCCGTCTTTTACCGACCAGGGGCCGAAGCCCTCGACATCGTGACGTGCACAAACCGGTATGGTCCGGTCCTGATGCCATGCGACGGTCCAGTTTGCGTCTCGGGTCTTGTCGAACAGCACAGCGCGAACCGGTCGTGCAGACGTGCCAATCAGTGAGGCGGCGATGCCTCCGACTGAACCGGCAACCGATAGCAGCGCTTCGACGTCCGGCTCGACCAGTAGCCTGCGGCCTGGCATTCCATTGAGGTTGCAAGCAAGTCGCGCCGCCAAACCTTCGGCATCGGACCGGGAGATCACGCCGGCGAAGTGACGGGCACCATCTCCCTCAAAGTCCAAGTCTGGCGTTTGCATTGCCTCACCCAGGCGAGATCATCTTCTCGGGGCGCACGGCCTCATCGAACTCGGCGTCGGTCAGATAGCCGCCGCCGACGGCTTCTTCCCGCAGGGTTGTGCCGTTCTTGTGCGCCGTCTTGGCGATCTTGGCGCAGGCGTCGTAGCCCAGCTTGCCGTTCAGGGCGGTGACCAGCATCAGCGAGTTGTTCAGGCCACGCTCGATATTGTCGATGCGAGGCTCGATGCCGACGACGCAGTTGTCGGTGAAGCTGACGGCCGCGTCGGCCATCAGCCGGACCGACTGCAGGAAGTTGTAGGCCATAACGGGGTTGAAGACGTTCAGCTCGAAATGCCCTTGGGAGCCGGCGAAGGTGATCGCCGCGTGATTGCCGAACACCTGGACGCAGACCTGGGTCAGGGCTTCGCACTGGGTCGGATTGACCTTGCCCGGCATGATCGACGATCCGGGCTCGTTTTCCGGCAGGGCCAGTTCGCCCAAGCCTGAACGCGGGCCGGAGCCCAGGAAGCGGATGTCGTTGGCGATCTTGAACAGCGAGGCGGCGACGGTGTTGATCGCGCCGTGGCTCATAACCATCGCGTCATGGGCGGCCAGGGCCTCGAACTTGTTCGGGGCGGTGGTGAACTTCAGGCCGGTGATCTGGGCGATCTTGTCGGCGACGCCTTCCGCGAAGCCGATGGGCGCGTTCAGGCCGGTGCCGACGGCGGTGCCGCCCTGGGCCAGTTGCATCAGGTCGGGCAGGGTGGATTCGATCCGCTCGATGCCCTTGGCGACCTGCTGGACGTAGCCGGAGAACTCCTGACCGAGGGTCAGGGGGGTGGCGTCTTGGGTGTGGGTGCGGCCGATCTTGATGATGTCCTTCCACGCCTGGGCCTTGTCGTTCAGGGCGTTGTGCAGGGTCTGGAGCGCGGGCAGCAGGCGGTGGACCACCTCTTCGGCGCAGGCGACGTGCATGGCCGTGGGATAGGTGTCGTTGGACGACTGGCTCATGTTGACGTGGTCGTTGGGATGGACCGGTTTCTTGGACCCCATCTCGCCGCCCAGCATCTCGATGGCGCGGTTCGAGATCACCTCATTGGCATTCATGTTCGACTGGGTGCCGGAGCCGGTCTGCCAGACCACCAGCGGGAAGTGGTCGTTTAGCTTGCCCTCGATCACCTCGTCGGCGGCGCGGACGATGGCGTTGCCGATGGCGGGATCGAGCCGCCCAAGCGCCATATTGGTTTCGGCCGCCGCGCGTTTGACGATTCCCAGGGCGCGGACGATGGGCAGAGGCTGTTTTTCCCAGCCGATCCTGAAGTTGCCGAGGCTGCGCTGCGCCTGGGCGCCCCAATAACGATCCGAGGCGACCTCGATCGGGCCAAAGGTATCGGTCTCGGTGCGGTGTTCGGTCATGGCGCGGGCGGCTCTCTCAGACGTGGCGGAGGAATGCGCAGGCGTGTAGCACGGAGGCGCGAAGGGGCAAGGACGGAGCGGCCATCATGCGAACAGGGGCCAGGGCATGACCGCCAGCTGGATCGGCACCGGCAAGGTCCGCGCGCGTGAGACCGGCGACGTCGTCGAGATCACCATCGAGGGCCTGACGACCCAGGCCAAATACTACAAGCCGCTGGTCTATGAGTTCATGCGCAAGGAGTGGTCGTCGCGGCCGTCCTACGGCGATTACACGGTCGAAATCCTGATGGAGCATATCGGCGATCCGCCGTGGATGGACCTGGACAATCTGGCCAAGGCCCTGCTGGACGCCATCAAGGGCTATCTGTTCCACGACGACAGCCAGGTCGCGCGCCTGCTGGTCGAGCGCCGCCAGGGCGAGCGGGAGCGGATCACGATCCGGGTTTTTCCGAGGGCATAAAGCCTATTGTACCAGCCTGAAACCAGGAGGTGCCTGGGTTTCGACATGCGTAGGGTGGTACATGTCGAGGTATAGGGTTGTCTTACTCGGCGACGAGCCAGGACATTGAACATCATAACCATCGACGATCTGGCCGTAAGGACCCATGCCCATACTGCCGATCCGCTCGAACTGTGGTGCCCGATTGTCTGAACAGCGCAGACGGGAAACATAGTCGCGCTGGCCGGGAGGCATGTTGACCCTGATTGGATTGGCTTCGCTGCTCAGCGGATGCCCGGTCAGACCCGCCGCGATCCTGTCAGCGCGTTCGGCTGGAACGCCGCTGAACATTTCAGCAAAAGGATCGTCGGGCCCCGCAGTCCCGCTGGCGCAACTGCCAAGACACAGCGTCGCCGCGAACGCCACCAGATACCGCATAGCCATTGCTCCCACCCTTGTCGGTGGGGAGGTTACAGCATCTGTTCGCTCGGGAAGGACGGTCTTCTTAGACTATTTCTTGCGGAACTGGTCCAGCGAAACGACCTTGGGGCCGTCGTCGTCGCTTGGAGTGGGAGCCTTGGCGGGCTCGGCCGCCTCGATCTCCTGCACGATCTCGTCGACGGTGACCGGCTCCTCGAACTGCAGCAGGAACTGGACCGAGGGGTCATAGAACCGCGTCACGGCCGTATAGGGCATGGACAGGACCTTGGGCATGCCGCCGAACTTGAGCATGACCGAAAACCGCGTCGGCTCCACCGTCAGGTCCCAGTACTGATGTTGGAGCACCACGGTCATCTCTTCGGGGTATTTGGCCAGGACGTCGGGCGGCACGCTGACGCCCGCCGCGCGGGTCTTGAAGGTGATGTAGAAATGGTGCGCACCAGGAATGCCCTCGGGCATGGCGGCCCGTTCCAGCGCCAGCCGGATGACGCCGCGCAAGGCATCCTGCGCCAGGGCGTCATAGTGCATCTCGTCGACGGGGGGCGTCTCTTCGGCCATGGATCGCTCTCGTGTTCGCGCGAGGTGTAGCGGGGCCGCGCGGCGGACGAAAGGTGGCTTTTGAGGGAAAAGTGCCAGGGGTTCTGTTGGCAGGCCCCCTGGCGGCCCCGCCTGAGGATCTGAACCCCCAGGACTTAAGTTGGAATTACCGGAACCGCATTACGCGGCGACAGCGTATTCCCCAGCGAAGTTATCGTTCGCAGTTAGAAAATGGCCCGATACGGTGGGCCAGGACGAGCGAAAGCAGTCTTCTTTACACGTCCGTCGATGCTAGTCGGCCCCATATGCCTCCGCCGATAACGCGGGGAGAAATGGTGGAGCCGCCGGGAATCGCACCCGGGTCCGGTCCGCTTATTACAAGCGCGTTTATCGCCATATCCGGAGCAAGCCCCGGCTCCATCAATATAGGGCATCCGTTCCCCCGTTCAAAGGGGCATGACGCCGAACGGTCGTCACCCTCCGCCTGTGCGGCCCGTGGCCTTGCCGGTGCCCTCACATACCGGACAGGTGTCGCCCGACGTCAGGGTGCCGCGCCCTTCGCATTCGGGACACAGGCTCGCGTCCGGTGTGAGATTGGCCGTTGGATCGGCGGGGTCTTCGGGGAAAAGGCCCCGGTCCTGAATGTCATGCGGGTCCATAGGGTCTGAACGGCTGGACCATGCGACGGTTCAATGGTCAGGCTGCTCTGGGCCAATCCGCCGTCTGGTTGCGGAACCAGGTCAGTTGGCGCTTGGCATAGTTGCGTGTGGCCTGCTGTGTGACCGCGATGGCGTCATCCCGGCTGATCGAGCCGCCCAGATGCGCCGAAAGTTCTCGGACGCCTACCGCTTTCATGGCGGGCAGGGCGGGGTCCAGCTTTCGCCGGATCAGAGCCTGGACCTCGTCCAGTGCCCCGTTGGCGATCATACTCTCCACGCGACGGTCGCACCGGGCATAGAGGACCGCTCGGTCCGGTTCGACGACGCAGCCGGTCCATGACCCCGGGGCGAGCAGAGGCGTCGTGTCGGCGGACCAGTCGCTGAGGGCGCGTCCGGTGTGCTCGGCTACGGACATGGCCCGGATCAGGCGTTGACGGTCGCCCGTCTCGATCCGCTGTGCCGCCTGCGGGTCCCGGGTCGATAGCCGACTGCGGAATGCGGCCTCGCCCTCGGCATCGAACGTCTGCTCGACGGTATCGCGGACCTCGACTGGTACATCGGGAATATCCGCTAACCCCTTGGTCAAAGCTGTGAAATATAGTCCGGTTCCCCCGACCAGCAGCGCCTGACGACCGGCCTCGCCCAACTCGGCCAGGATGGGCATGACGGCGCGGGCCCAGCGGCCGACGGACCAGGCCTCTGCCGCATCGGCCACGCCGTACAGCCGGTGCTCGACCGCCGCCTCGTCCTCGACCGAAGGACGGGCGGTCAGCACCCGCAGGTCTGCATACAGCTGCTGGCTGTCGGCATTGATGATGACCGCCCCGGTTTCGCGGGCCCGCGCCATGGCCAGGGCCGACTTGCCCGAGGCGGTCGGTCCGGCGATCAATTCGATCTGGGGCGGTCGGGACAAATCGGCGCTCGCGGAGAGGGGGCTTTCGGCGATAGAAGGCCCGCACACGCACCGCAACCCCGAAGCTCCTTCCAGAGGCCGCGTCTTGCCCGACCGCGACACCGTTATCGCCACCCTTGATGCCATCCTCGATCCCAAAAGCGGGCAGGGGCTGGTCGCGGCAGGACTGGCGCAGGGGCTGACCGTCACCGAGGATCGCGCGGGCTTCGTCATGGAGGTGCCGGCGGGAGACACCGCCTTGTATGCGCCCATCCGCGACGCCGCCGAGGCTACCCTGAAGGCCTTGCCTGGCATGACCCGCGTCTCCGTCGTCCTGACCGCCGAGACGGCGCCGGCGACCAAGCCGGTGCGCACCGCGTCCCTGTCGCCCCAGGCGGTGGACCAGACCCGCGCCAAGGCTCCCGTCCCGACCGATCGGCCTGCGCATGTTCGCCGGGTCCTGGCCATCGCCAGCGGCAAGGGCGGGGTGGGCAAGTCGACGGTCGCGGTCAATCTGGCGGCGGCCCTGTCGGCGCAGGGGCTGCGCGTGGGCCTGCTGGACGCCGATGTCTACGGCCCGTCTCTGCCAACCATGCTGGGCCTCTCCGGCAAGCCGGAGTACCGCGACGGCATGATGCAGCCGCATGAGGCGTACGGGCTGAAGGCCATGTCGGTGGGCCTGCTGACCGGGGCGGGGGATGCCATGGTCTGGCGTGGGCCGATGGCGTCCCAGGCCCTGACCCAGATGCTGACCCAGACGCGCTGGGGCACCGCCGAGGAGCCGCTGGACATACTGGTCGTCGACCTGCCGCCCGGCACTGGCGACGTGCAGCTGACGCTGATCCAGAAGACGCCGCTGGACGGGGCCGTCATCGTCTCCACGCCGCAGGAAGTCGCCCTGGCCGACGCCCGCCGGGCGCATGCGCTGTTCCAGAAGGTCGGGGTGCAGACACTCGGGCTGATCGAGAACATGTGCGGCGACGTTTTCGGTCGGGGAGGGGCGGAGGCCGAGGCGGGGCGTCTGGACGTGCCCTATCTCGGTGACCTGCCGCTGGACGCCAGCTTACGCGAGGGTGGCGATGCGGGTCGGCCCGTTGTGGTCAATGAGCCGGGTGGCAATGTCGCCCAGCGGTTCATGGCCTTCGCCGGTGCCATCCGGGAGGCTCTGGCGCTGAACTGACGGCCATCCTGTCTTGCAGCAATCCATAATTCCACTATCGTGGAACTATGGAAACCGAATCTGCCCTGCTTGGTTTTGCGGCGCTTAGCCAATCGACGCGCCTCGAGACCTTCCGCCTGCTGGTGCGCCATGAGCCCGAGGGTCTGGCGGCGGGCGAGATTGCGGATCGCCTGGCGGTCCCGGCCAACACCCTGTCGGCCCATCTGGGGGTGCTGTCTCGCGCCGGCCTGGTCACGGCCACGCGCCACAGCCGCTCGATCATCTATCGCGCCGACCTGAGCCGGCTCAGCGATCTGGTGCTGTTCTTGGTCAAGGACTGCTGCCAGGGCCGGTCGGAACTGTGCCAACCCCTGGTGGCCGAACTGGCCCCCTGCTGCGCCTGAGGCCCCATGGACGTCGTCATCTATCACAACCCCGCCTGCGGCACGTCGCGCAACACCCTGGCACTGATCCGGCATGTCGGCATCGAGCCGCATGTCGTTGAATATTTGAAGACTCCGCCCAGCAGGGCCCTGGTGGCATCGCTGGTCCGGCGCATGGGTGGCAGCGTCCGCGACCTCCTGCGTGAGAAGGGCACGCCCTATGCCGAGCTGGGTCTGGACGAGCCGTCCCTCACCGACGACCAGCTGCTTGATGCGATCGAGGCCCATCCGATCCTGATGAACCGACCGCTGGTGGTCTCGCCGCTGGGCGTGAAGCTTTGCCGCCCGTCGGAAGTGGTGCTGGACCTGCTCCCGGCCGAGGGGCTCAAGCCCTTCACAAAGGAGGATGGAGAGGTCGTCGTCGATGGTGATGGACGCCGGGTTCGCGGATGACCGAGGCCGCCGTCGCCAAGCGAGCCCGCCTGTCCTTTCTGGATCGCTGGCTGACGCTGTGGATTTTCGTGGCCATGGGGCTGGGCGTTCTGCTGGGAACGGTGGTGCCCGGCCTACCGGGCTGGATCGACAGCCTGTCGGTCGGCTCGACCAACATCCCTATCGCCATCGGCCTGATCCTGATGATGTATCCGCCACTCGCGCGGGTGAAATACGAGGAACTGCCGCGGGTCTTTGCCGACAAGCGGGTGCTGGCCCTCTCGCTGTTTCAGAACTGGGTTTTGGGCCCGGTGCTGATGTTCGCCCTGGCCGTGATCTTCCTGCGCGACCAGCCGGAATACATGACCGGGGTGATCCTGATCGGCCTGGCCCGCTGTATCGCCATGGTCCTGGTCTGGAACCAGCTGGCGCGGGGCGACAATCAGTATGTGGCGGGTCTGGTGGCCTTCAACTCGATCTTCCAGATTGCCTTCTTCAGCATCTATGCCTGGCTGTTCCTGACCGTTCTGCCGCCCCTATTCGGTCTGGAAGGCAGCGTGGTGGACGTCGGCTTCTGGACCATAGCCGTCGCCGTCCTGATCTATCTGGGCCTGCCGTTCCTGGGTGGTTTTCTGACCCGCCGGGTGCTGATCGCCCGCAAGGGAGCCGACTGGTACGAGAGCCGGTTCCTGCCCCGCATCGGACCGGTGACCCTGATAGCCCTTCTGTTCACCATCACGGCCATGTTCAGTCTGAAGGGCGGCGAGGTGGTCGCCCTGCCGCTGGATGCGCTTCGCATCGCCATTCCGCTGACGATCTATTTTCTGGTCATGTTCGTGGTCAGCTTTCTGATGGGGCGGCTGATCCAGACCGATTATCCGCGCACCACGGCCTTGGCGTTCACGGCGGCGTCCAACAATTTCGAACTGGCCATTGCCGTCGCCATCGCCGCCTTCGGCCTGGCCTCTCCGGTCGCTTTTGCTGCCGTCATCGGGCCGCTGGTCGAGGTGCCGGTGCTGATCCTGCTCGTCTCTGTCGCCCTATGGCTGGGTCGCCGCTACTTCCCCGACACGGCCCCGAAGAAGGAGGTCTGCGGATGAGCCAACTTTTTCGACCGATAGGGTTTTCAAACGCAACCTGAATCGCCACCTTGGCGGTTCCAGTCCCGCTCGCCCGGGATAGTTGCCAGAGAGACCGCGATGTCCGTCGAGACCCTGTTCCGTCCGTTTACCGTCAAGAACCTGACCTTGCCGAACCGCATCGTCATGGCCCCGATGACCCGGTCCTTCTCGCCGGGCGGCATTCCGACCAGCGACGTCGCCGCCTATTATCGCCGGCGGGCCGAAGGCGGCGTCGGACTGATCATCACCGAGGGCACGGTGGTCGAAAGGCCCGCCGCTCGCAACGACGCCGCCGTCCCGGTCTTTCACGGCGAGGCTCTGCCGGAATGGAAGAAGGTGGTGGAAGAGGTTCACGCCGCGGGTGGCCTGATCGCGCCGCAAATCTGGCACGTCGGTGCGGCGCGCGGCCAGGGTGCGGACTGGCAGCCGCTGGGTCAGGTCGACAGCCCCTCCGGTCTCGTTGCCCCGGGCAAGCAGAAATATGAGGCCATGACCGAAGAGGACATCGCCGACACCATCGCCGCCTTCGGTCGGTCGGCCCGTGCCGCCCGCGATCTTGGCTTCGACGCCGCCGAAATCCATTCCGCCCACGGTTATCTGATCGATCAGTTCTACTGGGCCGGTCTGAACGCGCGGGGCGATCGCTGGGGCGGCCCGACGATCGCGGAGCGCGCTCGCTTCGGCGTCGAGGTCGTCAAGGCGGTGCGCGAGGGCTTGGGCCCCGACATTCCTCTGATCATCCGCCTGTCGCAGTGGAAGCAGCAGGACTACGACGCCAAGATCGCCCACAATCCCGACGAGATGGCCGAGTGGCTCCTGCCCCTGTCCGACGCGGGTGTCGACGTCTTCCACTGCTCGCAGCGCCGCTTCTGGGAGCCGGAATTCGAGGGGTCTGACCTCAACTTCGCCGGCTGGGCCAAGGTCATCACCAAGAAGCCGACCATTTCCGTGGGCTCGGTCGGACTGGACGGCGAGTTCATCGCGGCCTTCGGCGGTGCGGGCTCCAACCCGGCGTCGCTGGACGGCCTGATCGAGCGGATGGAGCGCGACGAGTTCGACCTGATCGCCGTAGGCCGCGCCCTGCTGGCCGACCCGCGCTGGGTCGAGAAGGTCCGCGAGGGGCGAAATGACGAACTGATGGCGTTCGATCGCTCCGCGATGGCGACGCTGACCTAAGGGACGAGGTTAGAGGTTTGAGGGATGAGGGTCTTGGCCTAGGGTCGAGTCCCAGCGGGGATGGCCGACATCCCTCATCCCTCATCCCTCGAACCTCCCTTGCTCCTCGCCGTCCTGATCACCACCGCCTGGCTCAGCCTGATCATCGGGCTGCGCTATCTGCTGATCGCGGGCGGGGTGTGGTGGATGCAGTGGGGCAGGGCGCGGGGCCTGGGGCGACAGCTGAACCGTGACCGCCCGTCGCGCCGTCTGATGCTTCAGGAAATCCGCTTCTCCCTGATCGCCACCCCCATCTATGCCCTGCCTGCGGCCATCGCGCTGGAGGCGTTCAAGGCGGGGGGGACCCGGATGTATCTGGACCCGGCGCAATACGGCCTTTGGTGGCTGCCGGTCAGTTTTCTGCTGTTGCTGATCGTGCAGGACACCCACTATTACTGGACGCACCGGCTGCTGCATCACCCAAAGCTGTTCGCCATCGCCCATGCCGGCCATCACCGCTCGCGCGAGCCCAGCCCCTTCGCCAGCTTCGCCTTCGACCCCATCGAGGCAGTCCTGACCGCCTGGGTCCTGCCGCTGATGGTGTTCCTGATCCCGGTCAATCTGTGGGTCGTGGCCCTGCTGCTCACGGTCATGACAGTGACCGCCGTGATGAACCATTGCGGCTGGGAGATGTGGCCGGATCGCTGGGTGCGCTCACCGCTGGGGCGTCACCTGATCACCGCCACCCATCATGGCCGCCACCACACCCATATGAAGACCAACTTCGGCCTTCACCTGCGCTTCTGGGATCGGCTGTGCGGCACGGATGCCATGCCCGAAGTCAAAGACCGCAGTTAGCGGCGGTCCAGCACGCGAAAGACGAAATCGTGGTCGTCCTTTTCGCCCGCCGCATGCGCCTCTGATGCTGTTTCCGTGAAGGCTTCGGCGTCAAACTCCGGGAAGAAAGCGTCGCCGTCCGGCGCGGCATCGACCTCGGTGATATACAGCCGTTTGGCGCGGGGCAGGGTGGCCTCAAACAGGGCGGTGCCGCCGATCACGCAGACCTCGTCCACGCCGTCGTCCTCGGCCTGTTCCCGCGCGATCTCGATGGCTTCGTCCAGGCTGGTGCAGACCAGCGCGCCCTTGGGCGACTGATCGGTGCCATAGGCCTCGTCGCGCGTCAGCACGATGTTCAACCGCCCAGGCAGGGGCTTCAGCGGCAGGCTCTCCCAGGTCTTGCGGCCCATGATGCACGGCTTGCCCATGGTGATGGCCTTGAACCGTTGCAGATCGCTGCGCAACCGCCAGGGCAGGTCGCCGTCGCGACCGATCACGCCATTGCGGCCTCGCGCGACGACCAGGGCGATACGGGCAAGGGGCATCAGGTCGTCTCCAGCCATTTCAGCCATTTGCGACGCATCGCCGCCTCCAGGTCGATGCCCGCGCCGTCGCAATAGATCAGCAGCATCCCAGCACATCCGCCGCCTCATCGCCTTGTGCCTGCACATCCGCCTGACCCCGCGCTCGCCCGCTGATGCGCAGATGCTCGGCCGTCAGCTCGCCCAGCTCCTCCTGTAGCTTCAGCAATGCCCAGTCGCCGGACCGGTCGATCCCGTGCTCGGCGGCATAGATGTCGGAGATGCGCAGGACGTCGTCTTGCAAGGCCTTGAGGTCCAGCGTCATCAGACCGCGATCGGCGCCTTGATGTGCGGCCAGGGCGCGTAGTCGCTGAGCACGAAGTCCTCCAGCGCATAGGCGAACAGGTCATCCTTCGGCGCGATGGTCATGGTCGGCAGGGCCAGGGGTTCGCGGCTCAGCTGGGTCTCGGCCTGTTCGACGTGGTTCAGATACAGGTGGGCGTCGCCGAAGGTGTGGACGAACTCCCCGGGCTCCAGCCCCACGACCTGGGCGATCATCATGGTGAGAAGGGCATAGGAGGCGATGTTGAACGGCACGCCCAGGAAGACGTCGGCGCTGCGCTGATACAGCTGGCAGCTCAGCTTGCCGTCGGCCACGAAGAACTGGAACAGGCAGTGACAAGGCGGCAGGGCCATGTCGTCCACGTCCGCGGGGTTCCAGGCGGTGACGATGTGGCGGCGGCTGTTGGGATTGGTCTTCAGTCCGTGGACCAGTTTCTCGATCTGGTCGATGACCCGGCCATCCGGCGCGGTCCAGGATCGCCACTGCTTGCCATAGACGGGGCCCAGCTCGCCCTCGGCATCCGCCCATTCGTCCCAGATGCGGACGTTGTGGTGCTTGAGGTAACCGATGTTTGTCTCGCCGCGCAGGAACCACAGCAGTTCGACGATGATGGAGCGCAGATGCAGCTTCTTGGTCGTCAGCAGGGGAAAGCCCTTGGACAGGTCGAACCGCATCTGACGCCCGAACACGCCCAGCGTCCCCGTGCCCGTCCGGTCGTCGCGCCGTGCGCCATTGTCCAGGATATCGCGCAGCAGATTCAGATACTGCCACTCCGGATGGTCGGCAGGCGCGGCCCCGGTGCGGGCGTGAAGATCGGCGAGGGCGACGGCGGCGTTCATGGCGACACTGTGTCGTTGATTCGCCCCGTTTGGCAGGCCGATGATTCGGTTGCTCACAGAAAGTTGGCCGGGTCTCAGGCCGTCTCTGCCGCAGCCTTCTTCTTCGCCGGAGCCTTTTTCTTGGCCGCAGGTTTTTTCGCCGCCGCCTTCTTTGGTGCCGCCTTCTTGGCCGGAGCCTTCTTGCCCTTGGCCGGGGCCGCCGCCGCGCGCGCCGCCAGCAGGGGCAGGGCCTCTTCCAGCGTCAGGGCTTCGGGTGCCGTCCCCTTGGGCAGGGTCGCATTGATCTTGCCCGATTTGACATAGGGGCCGAAGCGGCCGGCCATGACGTGGATGGGCTCGCCCGTTTCCGGGTGCGCGCCCAAATCCTTCAGCGGAGCCGCTGCGGCACCACGCCCGGCGAACTTGCCCGCCCGTTTTTCGGCCAGCAGGACGACGGCACGGTTCAGCCCGACCTCGAACACCTCGTCGATATCGGCGACATTGGCATAGGTGCCGGCGTGCAGCACGAAGGGGCCATAGCGGCCGAGGCCGGCCGTGATCATCTTGCCGTCCTCGGGATGCGGCCCGACTTCGCGTGGCAGGGCTAGCAGGCGCAGGGCCTGATCCAGGTCCAGCGATGCGGGTGACCAACCCTTGGGCAGGGACGAGCGTTTCGGCTTCTCCTCACCGGGCGGTGTGGTTTCCACATAGGGCCCGAACCGCCCGATCTTCAGCTGCACCGGCTGGCCGGTCGCGGGATCGACGCCCAGTTCGCGGTCGCCACCCTCGGCCCCGCCGACCGCCGCATCCGGAGACGCGACGGGCCGGGTGAATTTGCAGTCGGGATAGCGCGAGCAACCGACAAACGCCCCGAACCGGCTGGTCTTCAGGCTCAGCTGACCCTGATGGCACAGCGGGCACTCGCGCGGATCGGATCCATCCTCCTTCTGCGGGAAGATATGCGGCCCCAGCGACTCGTTCAGCGCATCCAGGATGGCGGTGGTGCGCAGCTCGCCCGCCGCGCTGGTCGCCGCATGGAAGTCCGTCCAGAACTCGCGCAGCAGCACCTTCCAGTTCAGGTCGCCGGCCGAGACCTCATCGAGCCGGTTTTCCAGCGCGGCGGTAAAGTCGTACTCGACCCATTTGGCGAAGAACTGTTCCAGAAAGGCCGTGACCAGCCGTCCCTTGTCCTCCGGATAGAAGCGGTTCTTGTCGGTCCGGACGTATTCGCGGTCGCGCAGGGTCGTCAGGATGGAGGCATAGGTCGAAGGTCGGCCGATCCCCAGCTCTTCCAGCTTCTTGACCAGGGTCGCTTCCGAATAGCGTGGGGGCGGTTCGGTGAAGTGCTGGTCGGTGCGGATCGCATCGACCTTGGCGAAGGCCCCTTCCTTCAGCGCGGGCAGGCGGGTGGTGTCGTCCTCGTCGTCGGCCCCGTCCTTGGGCTTGTCGTCGCGGCCCTCTTCGTACACGGCCATGAAGCCGTCGAAGGCCACGACCTGGCCGGTGGCGCGCAGGGCGGTCTGGCCGGTCGGCTCCTCGATCTCGACCGTGGTGCGGTCCAGACGGGCGGACTCCATCTGGCTGGCGATCGTCCGCTTCCAGATCAGTTCGTACAGCTTCTGCAGATCGCCATCGAGACGCAGGGTCTCGGGCGCACGGGTCATGTTGGTCGGGCGGATGGCCTCGTGCGCTTCCTGAGCGTTCTTGGCCTTGGTCTTGTAGTATCGCGGCTGCTCCGGGACGTAGGCGGGGCCGAAACGGTCGCCGATGACCTCGCGGGCCTGAGCAATGCCTTCGGGACTGACCGACAGGCCGTCGGTCCGCATATAGGTGATCAGGCCGCCCTGATCGTCCACGCCTTCATACAGCTTCTGCGCCGCCTGCATGGTGCGTTGGGCGGTGAAGCCCAGCTTGCGGCTGGCTTCCTGTTGCAGGGTTGACGTCATGAAGGGTGGGCTGGGCGCGCGCTTGACTGGCTTCTTTTCCACCGAGTTAATGGTGAAGGTCCCGGCGTTGATGGCGTCGCGCGCGGCCGTGGCCATGGCTTCGGACACGATATCCAGACGCTGCACCCGCTTGCCGGCATGTTTGACCAGTCGGGCGGTGAACGGCGGGCTGTCGGCGTTCAGGTCGGCCTCGACGGACCAGTATTCCTGAGGCTTGAACTTCTCGATCTCCATCTCGCGGTCGACGACGATACGCAGGGCGACCGACTGCACCCGCCCCGCAGAGCGCGCGCCCGGCAGCTTGCGCCACAGGACCGGCGACAGGTTGAATCCCACCAGATAGTCCAGCGCGCGCCTGGCCAGATAGGCCTCGACCAGTTCCATGTCGATCTGGCGCGGGGCTGCCATGGCCTCCAGCACAGCCGACTTGGTGATGGCGTTGAAGGTGACCCGCTCGACGTGCGTGTCCTTCAGGACCTTCTTCTTGGTCAGGATCTCCAGCACATGCCAGCTGATCGCCTCGCCCTCGCGGTCGGGGTCGGTGGCCAGGATGACGCGATCGGAGCGTTTGGCGACCTCTGCGATCTCGCTCAGACGCTTGGAGGCCTTGGCGTCGATCTCCCACGACATGGCGAAATCGTCGTCCGGGAGGACCGAGCCGTCCTTGGACGGCAGGTCGCGGACGTGACCGTAGGAGGCCAGGACGGTGTAGTCCGAGCCGAGATATTTGTTGATGGTCTTGGCCTTTGCGGGGCTCTCGACGACGACGAGGTTCATGCGGGGAGGGGGCCTTTCAGAGGGCCGGGAAGGTGGTTGGCGCAAGGCTCGCTGTCAATCGCACCTATGTCAGAAGATATTTAGGATTGTGTCGTAGATTGCTAACACACCATAGGTTGTGCAACATTGGGTGGGCGCGAGAGAGGGATTGGGCATGCGAACCGAGACGGCGACGACCTCCGAATCCAGGCAGACCGAGAGGGCGGTCGATCTGGGCGACTATCCCGTGCGGGAATATATCCGCGCCATGTCGATAGAGCTGGCACAGATGGCGCTTTGGGACGGCGATCCTGCGCTGGCACAAACTTTGGAAGCGGCCGCACGACTGGCCAATGTGCCCAAGGCGGTTGCGCCCGTGCGCGATCCGGCCCCGCGCCGCCGGCGCGCCAGCTAGCGCGAGACCAATCCTCCGGCCAGCAGGGTCGCGCGACCAGCCAGGCTGAGTTCCAACAGGGCCGCGGCCACCGTGCCGATCGAGACGCCTAGGGCCCGGGCCAGTTCGTCTCGCGGTGTCGGCGTTGGCGACAGCAGACCAGCCACCTGTTCGATCAGGGCCTCATCCAGCTCATCCGGCGCGCCGTCGAAAGGATTGACGCGCTCCGGCTCGCGCAGGGTCCGCAGGGTGTTGAACGCCCGCTCCACATCCTCCAGCCCCTCGCACAGGATGGCCCCCTGACGCAGCAGTTCGTTCGGCCCTTTCGAGCGGGGGTCGAGCGGCGAGCCCGGCACGGCGAAGACATCGCGCCCCTGTTCGCCGGCCAGACGCGCGGTGATCAGCGAGCCGGAGCGGATTTCCGCCTCCACGACGATCACCCCGCGCGACAGGCCCGAGATGATGCGATTGCGGCGGGGAAAGTCCCGCGCCTGGGCTCGCGCGCCGACAGGGCTTTCGGACACGATACAGCCGCGCTCCACGATCTGAGCATACAGGTCGGCATTGTCTGGCGGATAGATGTCGTCCACGCCACCACCCAGAACGGCGACAGTGCCTGTTTCCAGCGCTCCGGCATGAGCTGCCCCGTCTATACCGCGGGCCAGACCCGACACCACGACATGGCCTGCCTGACCCAGTTGCTGGGCCAGACCTCGCGCGATCCGTTGTCCACCGGCCGAGGCGATGCGCGCGCCGACGATGCCAATGCAGGGCCGGGCCATCAGCCCGACATCGCCCCGCGTCCAGAGCAGGGGTGGCGGCGGGTCAAGCGCGGCCAGCATTTCGGGATAGTCGGCCTCGCCCAGCACGATCAGCCGCGCGCCGATCCGCTCGCCCGCCGCCAGTTCGGCCTCGACGGAGGCGACCGTGGGCAGGGTGTGCCCCGTTCCGCCGCCGCTTTTGCGGATCAGGTCGGGCAGGGCCTCCACAGCGTGCGTCGCGCTGCCGAACCGATCCAGCAACTGGCGAAAGGTGACCGGACCGACCTTGTCCGTGCGGGCCAGACGGAGCCGCGCGAAACGCTCGGCCGCGCTCAGGCCAGAGCTCACGCCGACTTGGCCCCGATGCGCGGTTCCACGCCCTTCAACAGGCGGGCGATATTCTCATGGTGCCGCACCCAGATCAGCACGGCGGTAAACGCCGCCAACATAACGATCGGCTGAGGCGCGGCCAGTTTCAGCGCGGCCGCGGGTACCAGCCCTACCAGAGGCGTCGCCGCTGAAGCGACCAACGCCGCCAGGGATGACATCCTCAGCAAGGCCGCCGTCAGCAGCCAGATCGCCGCCGCCACCAAGCCCAGCGGCCACCAGGCCGCCAGCATCAGGCCAAAGAACGTCGCCACCCCCTTGCCGCCCTTGAACTTCAGCCAGACCGGAAACAGGTGGCCGAGAAAGGCCGCGCCACCCGCGACCGCACCCGCGATCTCGGCATTCGCGTTCGTACCGCCCAGCAGGTATTTGGCCACTAGCAAAGCCGCCGCCCCCTTGCCCGCATCCAGCAGCAGGGTCGCGATGGCCAGGTCCTTGCGCCCGGTCCGCAGCACATTGGTCGCGCCGATATTGCCCGAGCCGATGCTGCGCACATCGCCCGCGCCGCCCAGCCGCGTCAGGATCACCCCGAACGGAATGGAGCCGAGCAGATAGCCGCCGACCGCCATCAGGGCGAATGTCCCGAGCATAGAAGCGGTGGGGTCGATCACGTCATTCCTCGAACAGCTTGCGCGTGTGTATCACGCCATGTCTCAGGTGAACCAGCAGCGATAGTAGTGGCCGGTGATTCGCGAACAGCTCACGATGTCGCCGCCCCAAAGTTCCTGCAAATCCGGGCGAATAGTGTAGTCACCATTCGTTTCGCCCCAGCCTTTCGCCGTGGCCACGCCGTCCGAAGGGTCGTGAATGACTGCACCCCAGTTGTCTGCGATGCCGACCGGCTGGGGAAAGGCGACCCTGATCGGCGGCCCGGATTCGATGCGATAGGAGACGCCATGACGGGTTCCATCTCTGGGCAGTCTGTCGGCCTCGGCCACTATGGCATCATAGGCCTGGCGATGCTGGTTGAAGCTGATGAAGAACCACAGGCGACCGCCCCAGCTCGGAAGGGGCAGCAGCACGAGAACGAGCGCTGCGACGATCAGTGCGCCCACGGCCTTTCCCTCACCCGAAAAGGCCAGCGCAGCCATTACAACCAATCCGCCAAGACCCACGAGTGGGACAGCGACAATGGCGAGAAAGATATTGATCTCCGTCAGCCAATCGCTGGCCAGCAATGTCAGTGCGGCTACGGCAAACCAGATGCCGACCAACCACCACGCTGTCCTGGACACAGACTTCATTCTTCGCCGTGGACGATGCGGCCACCGACGATGGTGAGCAAGACCTTGCCTTGCAGGCGGCGCCCATCGAACGGCGAGTTCTTGGATTTGGATTTCAGCGTGACCGCGTCGATGACGACTGGGGCGTTGGCGTCGAACAGGATGAGGTCGGCGGGCGTGCCCTCGGCCAGTCGTCCGGCCTCGAGACCCAGCAGGCTGGCCGGGCCATGTGTCACGGGACGCAATATGTCGAGCAGATCTAGCCCGGCTTCGTGGTGCAGGGTCAGGACGGCGGGCAACAAAGTCTCCAGGCCGATGGCTCCGGGCGTCGCCTCGCTGAAGGGACGGCGCTTGTCCTCGGCGGGGGCAGGGGCGTGGGCGGAGGTGATGACGTCGATCAGGCCTTCGCGCACCGCCTCGATCAGGGCCTTTCGGTCGGCCTCGCTGCGCAGCGGCGGGTCCAGCCGATAGAAGGTGCGGTAGTCGCCGATGTCGATCTCGTTGAAGCAGAGGTGGTTCACCGACACCGAGGCGGCGATCTCCAGCCCCTTGGCGCGCGCACGGGCCAGGGTTTCCAGCGCGCCCCCGGTCGAAATCTGGTCCACCAGGAAACGAGCGCCGGTCTGTTCGACCAGGGCGAGGTCCCGCTCCAACTGGATGCGTTCGGCGATGGCGGGCACCGACGAAAGGCCTAGCCGGGTGGCCAGTTCGCCACTGGTCGCCACAGCCCCTTCGGACAGCCATGGATCGGTTGGGCGGCAGGAGATCAGGGCATTGAAAGTGGCGGCATAGCTCATGACCCGCTGCAGGGTGCGGGTGTTGAAGATCACGCGGTCGACGTCCGTGAAGTACAGAGCGCCGGCTTCGTCCATCAGACCGATCTCGGCCATACGCTGGCCGTCGCATGTCCGGGTGGCCGCCCCCGCCGCCCGCACGTTTACCAGCCCCAGCGCGGCCCCCCGCCGCTGGATGAAGTCGATCATTGCCGGATCGTCCAGCGCCGGGTCGGTGTCGGGCTGGATGACGATGGTGGTGACGCCGCCGGCCGCCGCCGATTGCGCCGCCGATTTCAGCGTCTCCTTGGGCTCTGCGCCCGGCTCGCCCGTCTTGACCCGAATGTCGATCAGGCCAGGAGCCAGGCAGCGGCCGTCGGCGTCGATGACCTTGATACCGGCGGGCGCGACCGCATGAGTGCCCCGGATCACCTCGACGATCCGTCCGTCCTCGACCAGCACCGCCCCGGGGCCGTCATAGTCCGACGCCGGGTCTATCAGGCGGGCATTCAGTATGGCCAAGGCCGTGGGCGTTGAGGCTGTCATGCCGCCGCTCCATCCAGCCGCACCGATAAGGCCGCGAGCACTGCCATGCGCGCCGCCACGCCCATCTCGACCTGATCCTGGATCAGGGACACCGACAGGTCGTCGGCGACGTCGGAATCGATCTCCACGCCCCTGTTCATCGGCCCAGGATGCATGACCTTCGCCCCCGGCTTGGCCCAGGCCAGCTTCTCGCGGTCCAGGCCCCAGAACCGGAAATATTCGCGGGTTGAGGGCACGAGGGCGCCCTCCATCCGCTCCAGCTGGAGACGCAGCATCATCACGACGTCGCAGCCTTGCAGGCCGTACTTCATGTCGTGGAACACCTCGCAACCCCAGCGGTCGGCATCGCCGGGCACCAGCGTCGGCGGCCCGATCAGCCGCACTCGCGCCCCCATCATCGACAGCAGGGCCACGTTCGACCGCGCCACGCGGCTGTGGGCAATGTCGCCGCAGATGGCGACCGTCAGACCCCCGACATCGCCAAACGCGCGGCGCAGGCTCAGCAGGTCCAGCAACGCCTGGGTCGGATGCTCGTGTCGACCGTCGCCCGCATTGACGACCGCGCAACCGACCTTCTGGCTCAGCAGGTCCGCCGCACCGGAGGCTGAATGGCGCACCACCAGCACGTCGGGTTTCATGGCGTTCAGCGTCGCCGCCGTATCGATCAGGGTCTCGCCCTTGGCCACGGAGGATGTCTTGGGCGAAAGCGCCGTGACGTCCGCCCCCAGCCGCTTGGCCGCGATCTCGAACGAGGCGCTGGTCCGGGTCGAGTTCTCGAAGAACAGGTTCACCACCGTGCGACCCCGCATCAGGTCCAGACCCTTGGCGTTCGACCGGTTCAGATCGACGAAGGCGTCGGCCAGATCCAGCAGGGCAGGGGCAGTCGCCGCATTGAGGTCGCCTGCGGCGAGGAAATGGGCCTTCGGAAACGGCATCAGCCGTTCGCGAATCAGATCGGTGAGGGCGTCGGGCTGTCTCATCGAGGCCGGGCTATAGGGCCAGTCAGGCGGGAGGGGAAGCGCGCAACCGGTCCAGCGCGCCCTGCAAGATCCAGGCGGCGGCCGTGCGATCCACGACATCGGCCCGCCGCTTGCGGTTCAGATCCAGGTCCTCGATCAGGAACCGCTCCACCGCACTGGTCGACAGCCGCTCGTCCTGGAAGGCGTAAGGAACGGCTCGCAGCCTTTGCAGATTGCGCGCAAAGGCCCGGCACGACTGGGCGCGTGGCCCTTCGGTCCCGTCCATGTTCAGCGGCAGGCCGATGACCAGTCCCGACACGCTGCGTCCGTTCATGATCTTGAACAGGGCCTCCGCATCCTGGGTGAACTTGACCTTGCGGATCAGCGACAGCGGGCTGGCGATCATGCGGCTGGTGTCGGACACGGCCACACCGATGGTCTTTTCGCCCAGATCCAGCCCCAGCCAGGCGGTTCCAGGCGGGGTCGATGCGGACAGGGCGTCGAGGGTCATTTCACTCACCGCGCGGCGGTAGGCGCACACGGCCCCGCTGTCAAAGCCGTTGCGGCGTCTGAATCCTTGTGAAATCCAGTCGGGGCCGCTAATCCCGCCCGCTTGGAACTGTTTCTGGAGGGCCGCATGGCCATCGACGCCGCGACGGTGCGCAAGGTCGCCCACCTCGCCCGCATCAAGACCCCTGAAGACCGGCTGGAGCCGCTGGCCAAGGAGCTGAACGGCATCCTGGCCTGGATCGAGCAACTGGACGAGGTCGACATCGACGGCGTCGAGCCCATGACCTCCAACGTGGCCCAGGCCATGCGCCTGCGCGACGACGTCGTCACCGATGGCGGCAAGGTCGAGGCTGTCCTGTCCAATGCGCCGCGGTCCGCCGACGGCTTCTTCGTCGTGCCCAAGGTGGTCGAATAGTATGTCCGACCTAACCAAATTGACCCTCAAGGCTGCCCTCGACGGCCTCAAGGCCCGCGACTTTTCCTCCGAGGAAATCACCCGCGCCTTCGTCGCCAACATCGACGCCGCCAATCCGACGCTGAACGCCTTCGTGGTCCAGACCACGGACAAGGCGCTGGAGATGGCACGAGCCTCCGATGCTCGCCTGGCCAAGGGGGAGGGCGGCGCGCTGGAAGGCGCGCCGCTGGGCATCAAGGACCTGTTCTGCACCCAGGGCGTCCAGACGACCGCCGGCTCAAACATGCTGCGCGGCTTCGTGCCGCCGTATGAATCGACCGTCACGGCCAACCTGTGGGCCGACGGCGCGGTCATGCTTGGCAAGCTGAACATGGACGAGTTCGCCATGGGCTCGTCCAACGAAACCTCGGCCTTCGGTCCGGTGAAGAATCCGTGGAAGTCGAAGACCTCCAATGCCGAACTGACGCCGGGTGGCTCTTCCGGCGGTTCGGCCTCGGCGGTCGCGGGCGACCTGTGCCTGGCCGCCACGGCATCCGACACCGGCGGCTCGATTCGCCAGCCGGCCGCCTTTACCGGCACGGTCGGGATAAAGCCCACCTACGGCCGCGCCAGCCGTTTCGGCATGGTCGCCTTCGCCAGTTCGCTGGATCAGGCCGGGCCGATCACCAAGACGGTCGAGGACGCCGCCATCCTGCTGCGCTCCATGTGCTCGTTCGACGCCAAGGACGCGACCAGCCTGGACATCGAAACGCCCGACTGGACCCAGTCTCTGGGCAAATCGGTCAAGGGGCTGCGCATCGGCGTACCCGCTGAATATGTCGTCGACGGCATGCCGGCCGAGATCCAGGCCCTGTGGGATCAGGGCATCGCCTGGCTGAAGGCCGCGGGCTGCGAGATCGTGCCGATCAGCCTGCCACACACCAAATACGCCTTGCCGGCCTATTACATCATCGCCCCGGCCGAGGCGTCGTCCAACCTGGCCCGCTATGACGGCATGCGTTTCGGCCACCGCGCCGAGGGCACGAGCAGCCTGACGGATCTGTACGAGACCAGCCGCGCCGAGGGCTTCGGCAAGGAGGTCCAGCGCCGCCTGACAATCGGGGCCTATGTGCTGTCGGCCGGCTTCTACGACGCCTATTACGTCCGTGCCCTGAAGGTCCGCCGCCGCATCGCCGAGGACTTCGACAATGTGTGGGACAAGGTCGACGCCATCGTCACCCCATCGACGCCGTCGGCGGCCTTTGCGCTGGGCGACAAGCAGATCGATCCGCTGCAGATGTATCTGAACGACATCTTCACCGTGACCGCCAACCTAGCTGGCCTGCCGGGCATCTCCGTGCCTGCCGGTCTGGACAGCGGCGGCCTGCCGCTGGGCCTCCAGGTCATCGGCAAGGCGCTGGACGAGGCGACGGTGTTCCAGGTGGCGAGCGCGCTGGAAGACGCGGCAGGGTTTGTGGCCAAGCCGGAGAAGTGGTGGTGAGCGTGACTGACAAACTCATCCAGGGCCGCACTGGCTCTTGGGAAATCGTCATGGGGCTGGAGATCCACGCCCAGGTGGCGTCGAAGGCCAAGCTGTTCTCTGGCGCCGCCGTTGGCTTTGGCGCGGGGCCGAACGAGCAGGTGTCGCTGGTCGATGCGGGCTTTCCCGGCATGCTACCGACCCTGAACAAACACTGCGTCGAGCAGGCCGTCCGCACCGGCCTGGGCCTCAATGCGCAGATCAACAAACGCAGCCAGTTCGACCGCAAGAACTATTTCTACCCCGACCTGCCGACCGGCTATCAGATCAGCCAGCTGTATTTCCCGATCGTCGGCGAGGGCGTCGTCGAGGTGGAGGCCGAGGACGGCAGCTTCTTCAACGTCGGCATCGAACGGCTGCATCTGGAGCAGGACGCCGGCAAGCTGATCCACGACCTGTCGCCAACCGAGAGCTATGTCGATCTGAACCGCGCAGGCACGGCCCTGATGGAGATCGTCTCCCGCCCCGACATCCGTTCGCCGGAAGAGGCGGTCGCCTATGTCAAGAAGATCCGCACCATCCTGATCTATCTAGGTACCTGCGACGGCGACATGGAGAAGGGCAATCTGCGCGCCGACGTGAACGTGTCCGTCTGCCGTGAGGGCGGCTATGCCCGCTTCAAGGAAACCGGCGACTTCAGCCATCTGGGCACGCGCTGCGAGATCAAGAACGTCAACTCGTTCCGCTTCATTTCGCAGGCCATCAACTACGAGGCCCGGCGCCAGATCGAGATCCTGGAGGACGGCGGCAAGGTCGATCAGGAGACCCGCCTCTATGATCCGACCGCCGGTGAGACCCGCTCGATGCGCTCCAAGGAAGAGGCGATGGACTATCGCTACTTCCCCGACCCCGACCTGCTGCCGCTGGAGCTGGAGCAGGCCTGGATCGACGGCATCAAGGCCGACCTGCCCGAACTGCCGGACGCCAAGCGCCGTCGCCTGATGGCCGACTATGGCCTGTCGCAATATGACGCCGTGGTGCTGATCTCGGAACAGGCCAAGGCCGACTATTTCGAAGCCGCCGCCAAAGGCAGGGATGCGAAGCTGGTGTCCAACTGGGTGACCAATGAGGTTTCCGCGCGTCTCGCCGCCGACGGCCGTGACTTCAGCGACAATCCTCTGCCCGCCGCCCATGTCGCCGAGCTGGTCGAACTGATCGAGACCAACGTCATCTCGTCGAAGATCGCCAAGGAGGTCTTCGACCACGTCTGGAACGGCGAGGGCTCGCCGTCCGAGGTCGTCGAGAAGCACGGCCTCAAACAGGTCACCGACACCGGCGCGATCGAAAAGGCCATCGACGACATCATCGCCGCCAACCCCGACAAGGCCGCAGCGGTCGCCGAGAAGCCCCAGGCCCTGGGCTGGTTCGTCGGTCAGGTAATGAAGGCGACGGGCGGCAAGGCCAATCCGGCGGCGGTGAACGACATCCTGAAGGCCAAGCTGGGGCTCTGACGCTACGAACTGCTGCGGTATTTTAATACCGTATTTGATTTGTCGTTATCGATCAGTGGCTTGGCGCGGATTGGCGCTCAAACTCGCCATTGACCTGACCCGTCGCGTCCCCTAGTAAGCGCGCCTTCCGCTTCTTCCGGCCATCTGGCGGGGAGGGGCCTCGTATCGCCTTCCCGGGAAACCCACGTCATGCTGAAGAGCACTACGGCTTCGCTGAAGCCGGCCGACGTCGAGAAGAAGTGGATCCACATCGATGCCGAAGGCGTCGTGGTGGGCCGTCTCGCGACGTTTATCGCCAACCGTCTGCGCGGCAAGCACCGCGGCGACTACACCCCCCACGTCGATTGCGGCGACTATGTTGTCGTCACCAACGTCGACAAGGTGGTGTTCACCGGCAAGAAGAACACCGACAAAATCTACTACCGCCACACCGGTCACCCGGGCGGCGTCAAGCAGACGACGCCGGAAAAGGTCCTGAACGGCCGTTTCCCCGAGCGCGTCCTTGAAAAGGCCGTCGAGCGCATGCTGCCCAAGGAGAGCCCGCTGGCTCGCAAGCAGATGACGCACCTGCGCCTGTTCGCCGGTTCGACCCACGACCACGAAGCCCAGAAGCCCGAGACGATCGACTTCAAGTCGGCCTCGACCAAGAACACCCGGAGCGTCTGAGCATGACCGACGTCACCAACACTGAAGCCGCCGTCGAAACCGCCCCCCAGACCACTGGGCAAGGCTTTGACGCTCTGAAGAGCATGCAGACCCCCGGCGCGGGCGAAGAGCACCCCGTCTACGAGCAGAAGCTGGACGCCCAGGGTCGCGCCTATTCGACCGGCAAGCGCAAGAACGCGATCGCCCGCGTCTGGGTCAAGCCCGGCACCGGCAAGATCACGGTCAACGGCAAGGATCAGATGCAGTATTTCGCCCGCGAAATCCTGCGCATGATGATCGCCCAGCCGCTGGTCGTCTGCGGTCGCGAGACCGAGTTCGACGTCGTCTGCACGGTCGAGGGCTCGGGCCTGTCCGGCCAGGCCGGCGCCATCCGCCACGGCCTGTCGCACGCCCTGACCCACTATGAGCCGGCCCTGCGCCCGGTCCTGAAGCCGCACGGCTTCCTGACCCGCGACAGCCGCGTGGTCGAGCGCAAGAAGTACGGCCGCGCCAAGGCCCGCAAGTCCTTCCAGTTCTCGAAGCGCTAACTCGCACCCGCGAGTGGGATTACAAAGGCGCTCCGGGGAAACCTGGAGCGCCTTTTTCTTTTCATCCTTCTCCCGTCGGGAAAGGGATCGGGAGTCGTCAATGACCCACACCATATTCATCGACGGCGAGGCCGGGACCACGGGGCTTGAAATCCGCGAGCGGCTGGAGGCACGCGCTGATCTCGAGCTGATCCTGCTGGGCGACCGGCGGCGCGAGGTCGAGGCGCGGCGTGAGGCGCTGAATGCGGCCGATGCGGTGATCCTGTGCCTGCCCGACGAGGCGGCGAAGGAGGCGGTGGCCATGATCGACAACCCGGCGGTGCGGGTGATCGACGCCTCCACGGCCTATCGGGTCGATCCGGCCTGGATTTATGGCTTTGCGGAGATGCAGCCGGGTCAGCGGGAGCGGATCGCGGGGGCGACACGGGTGTCCAATCCGGGCTGCTATCCGACCGGCTTCATCGGCCTGATCGCGCCGCTGGTGCGGGCGAAGCTGGTGCCCGCCGACTGGCCGGTCACGGTCAATGCGGTGTCGGGCTATTCCGGTGGCGGCAAGGCGATGATCGCGGAGTTCGAGGCGGGAGGGGCAGAGGCCTTCCGCGCCTATGGCCTGTCGCTGAAACACAAGCATGTGCCTGAGATGACGCGGCACACGGGCCTGTCGCGCGACGTGCTGTTCGCACCCGCCGTGGGGAACTATCGCCAGGGCATGCTGGTGGAGGTGCCGCTGCACCTGTCGGCCCTGCCCGAGACGCCGTCCATCGAGCGCATCCACGGTGCCCTGGCCGAAGCCTACGACGGCCAGCGGTTCGTCGAGGTGGCAGAGCTGGAAACGACCGAGGCGATGACGGGCCTCGATCCCAAGGGCCTGAACGGCACCAACCGGATGCGGCTGCATGTGTTCGGCGACCGGTCGGGCGGGCAGGCGCGGCTGGTGGCGCTGCTGGACAATCTGGGCAAGGGAGCGTCGGGCGCAGCGGTGCAGAACCTGAACCTGATGCTGGGGCTGGACGAAGGGGCGTGGCTTTCGTGACCCTTCTCCCCTTGCGGGAGAAGGTGGCCGAACGAAGTGAGGTCGGATGAGGGGTTGACGTAGCGGTGAAGAATGGCCGCCGAACCCGATGGAGTGAGAGATCACCGTAGGCTGGTGCGACCCCTCATCCGTCAGCCTTCGGCTGCCACCTTCTCCCGCAAGGGGAGAAGGAACATGCGCTCTTGAAACCTCTGCGGTCCTGCCGACGTATATCACGTCATGACCCAGATCCTGAGCCGTCGAACCTTGTTCCTGACCGCCGGTGCGGTCGCCTTGAGCGGCTGTGCGCCCGAGACGGCGGACGCTTCGACCCGCCAATACGCCAACTCGCCCTTTCGCCGCGTGACGGATGCGCAGTGGCGACAGCGCCTGCCGCGTGCCGCCTACGACGTCCTGCGGCACGAAGCGACCGAGCGGCCGGGCTCGAGCCCCCTGAATAACGAGAGCCGGCGCGGGACCTTCGTCTGTCGCGGCTGCGACCTGCCGCTGTTCCGGTCGCAGTGGAAGTATGACAGCCGCACGGGCTGGCCCAGCTTCTACGACGTCATCGCCGCCAATATCGGGACCAAGACCGACTATGCGATCGGCATTCCCCGCGTGGAATATCACTGCGCCCGCTGCCTGGGGCATCAGGGCCATGTGTTCGACGACGGCCCGCGCCCGACGGGCAAGCGCTATTGCAACAACGGCGTGGCGCTGAAGTTCGTTCCGGCCTGACGTGTCAGCCCTGGTCCCGGGCTGTCAGGGCCGACTGGATGGTGATGCCGAACAGGATGGAGCCGATCACGACCATCAGCCCGTAGTTAAAGCCACGGACGAAGAAGGGCACGACCGCCATGACCGTCACGATGGTCGGGAAAATACCCGCCCAGATCGCCGAGGTCGGGGCCAGCGGACTGATCATCGGCGGGCGGTCGGCATTCAGCTTCATCAGCTTGGACAGCGGCTTGTTCAGACCCACGAAGATGACGGTGTACAGCACCGCCAGCGCCGGGTTCAGCCAGACCGGCCCCGGCTCGCCATAGACGGTTGCCGTCATCGTCAGGAGCAGAAGCGGGATGCCGGTCGCAAAGGCCAGCAGCAGGTTCGGTTCGATACGCGTCAACTCTTGACCTTCACATAGGAGCCAGGTGCCGGTTCTATCGGCGAAAGTGGGCCGGATTTGGGGTCGCGTGCGGCGACCCAGTCGCCCGACTTGTCATGCAGCCACCCCGCCCAGTGGTTCCACCAGCTGCCGGGATGCTCCTTCGCCCCCGCCTGCCATTCGGCCAGGGTGGCGGGCAGAGCCGGGTTCGTCCAGTGCTGGTATTTGTTGGCGCTGGGCGGATTGATGACCCCCGCGATATGCCCCGATCCTGCCAAGGTCAGGGTCACGTCGGCGTTCGAAAACGCGCGAGCCGAGCGATAGACCGAGTTCATCGGCGCGATGTGATCCTCGCGGCTGGCCTGGAAATACAGCGGGATGGTCACCTTCGACAGGTCGACCTTGATCCCGCCGATGGTGAACTTGCCCTGTGACAGCAGGTTCTGGCCGTACATGGAGCGCAGATAGTCCATGTGCAGCTTCTTGGGCATGCGGGTCTGGTCGGCGTTCCAGAACAGCAGGTCGAAGGCCGCCGGCGACTTGCCCATCAGATAGTTGGACACGAAGAACGACCAGATCAGGTCGTTGGCCCGCAGAGCATTGAAGGTGTCGGCCATGGCCGCACCGGGCAGGACGCCGCCAGCGGCATCCATCTGTTCCTCGATCTGGGCCAGCCAGTGCTCGTCGGTGAACAGCAACAGGTCGCCCGCCTCGGCGAAGTCATGCTGGGCCGCAAAAAAAGTGGTCGAAGCGACGGGTTGGACGCCCTTTTCGGCCATATGCGCCAAGGCTGCGCCCAGCAGGGTGCCGCCGATGCAGTAGCCGACGGTGTTCAGACGCTTGGACCCCGACTGTTCGAGCACCTTGGCGACGGCGCGATAGATGCCCTTTTCCAGATAGTCGTCGAAGCCGAAGTCGGCCTTGTCCACGTCCGGATTGACCCAGGAGCAGACGAAGACGGTGAACCCCTGGGCCGACAGCCAGCGGATCAGCGAGTTCTCCGGCTGCAGATCCATGATGTAGAATTTGTTGATCCACGGCGGGAAGATCAGCAAGGGAATGGCCCGCTGTTTCTCGGTCGCGGCGTCGTACTGGATCAGTTCGAACAGCTCGTCGCGCCAGACGACCTGACCCGGCGCGGTGGCGACGTTCTCGCCGACGACGAACCGGCCATAGTCGGCCTGGCTGATCTTCAGCTTGCCGGCCCCGCGCTCCATGTCGGCGGCGAAATTCTGCATGCCCCGCACCAGCGATTCGCCGTTGGTCTCGGCCAGGGCCTTCAAGGCTGCGGGGTTGGACGCGAGGAAGTTCGACGGCGAAAAGGCGTCGGTCAGCAGCTTGGTGAAGAACTCGGCCCGCCGCTTCGTCAGGGGATCGACATCCTCGACGCTGGACACCAGCCCGTTCATCCAGTCGGCCGTGACCAGATAGGACTGGCGCATCATGTCGAACATCGGATTTTCCGACCAGGCCGGGTCCTTGAACCGCTTGTCCTTCGACGGCTGAGGCGCTTCCTCTCCCGCCGCACGACGTGTGGTGGTGGCCCACAGGTCCATGTAACGGTTGAACAGATCGGCCTGGGCGGCGAACAGCCGGTCCGGGCGCGAGGCCAGGCTGGTCATCACACTGTTCATCGCAGGCCCGACGTTGAAGGGATCGGGCGACAGGGCGGCAGGGCGGTCAGCTTGCGACAGTGCAGCCTCGGCGATGGCGGTCTGGGCCGTCATGGCCGCGCGGGCCAGGTTCAGAGACAGGGTCTCGATCATCTGTCGCTGTTCGGCGCCGACGTCGGCGAAGGGGAAGGGCGGCGCTGCCGTCTCCGGCGGCTGGGGTGGCTTCGAGGCGTGTTCAGCACCGGTGTTCTCGACAACAGGGGGAGCCGCAGGTTCGACGCCCGGAGCCGCTTTCGCCCGGGGACGAGGCGGCTTGACCGAGGTGGGGCGACCGGACTTGCGAGGGCCGGGCGGCACGACCGACGGCGGCGGCGAGGACGGAGACTTGGCCATGGTCGGGCTCCCTGAGATCGTCGCGTCGTGCGAGAGACATGTGCCCGCCCTTCCGCCTGTCGCAATCATGGCATATGAGCGCACCTGAAATGAACGCATTGATCCAGAAAATCGGCAGCGTCCTGCTCCTGGCGGTCTGCGCCTCGGCGCTGACGGCCTGTGCGTCCTCCTTCAACCCGCGCACGGACGAGACCTCGCCGGTCGCGGCGCGGGTTCAGGCCCTGGTCGATGCGAATCGCGAATATCCGCGTTGGACCGACTTTCCGAAGTCCACCGAACCAGCCCCGACGCCCACGGCCATCGCCGCCGAGGTCAATACGCTGAGGGTCACGCGCGGTGCCCTGGCGGGCGAAGTGGCGCGCATCGACTGGACCCTGACCGACGATCCGGCGGCGTTTGCAGAGGCGCTGCGGGCACGGGTCGCGGCCACAGCCCTCGCGCCGGTGACCCAGCAGACCCAGGCCGAGATCGACGAATATCTGCGCCGTGCCCGCGAACGCGGTCGTGCACCGCCACCTGTGACCCGCCGCCAGTAGCGGCCTGACCGACGCGCTCGCCCGGATCGGAGAATCCGGCGATCATACCTTTCAGGAGATACGCCCATGGCCGATCAGGCCCCCTATGCTTCCACGCTGGCTGCCGATGCGGCGCGCGTGACCGAACTGGCCGCCATCGCGTCCTGGGCCCAGATCGGGCGCGGCGATGAAAAGCACGCCGACCAACTGGCGGTCGACGCGATGCGCACGGCCCTGAACGCCCTGGATATCGACGGCAAGATCGTGATCGGTGAGGGCGAGCGTGACGAAGCCCCCATGCTTTATATCGGCGAGAAGGTCGGCACCGGCAAAGGCGCGGCCATCGACATCGCGCTGGACCCGCTGGAGGGCACCACCCTGACGGCCAAGGCCATGGCCAACGCCCTGACGGTGCTGTCGATGTCGCCGGGCGGCGGCATGCTGCATGCGCCCGACACCTATATGGACAAGATCGCCATCGGCCCCGGCTATACGCCCGGAACGGTCGATCTGGACATGACACCGGGTGACAACGTCCGCTCGCTGGCCTCGGCCAAGGGCGTGCGCCCGGAAGACATCACTGTCTGCGTCATGGACCGGCCGCGCCATGCCGAGCTGATCGCCGCCCTGCGCGAGGTCGGGGCCAAAGTCATGCTGATCACCGACGGCGACGTGGCGGGCGTGATCCACACGGCCGAGCCGGAAACGGGCATCGACCTGTACTTGGGCTCCGGCGGCGCACCCGAAGGCGTGCTGGCGGCATCCGCCCTGAAGTGCGTCGGCGGCCATTTTCAGGGACGACTGATTTTCCGCAATGACGAGGAGCGGGCACGGGCCAATCGCACGGGCGTGACCGACTTCGACCGGAAATACGATCTGCATGAGCTGGTCTCCAAGGACGCCATCTTCGCGGCGACCGGCGTGACCAAGGGCGCGATGCTGGACGGGGTGCAGGTCAGGGACGGCTTCGTCTCGACTCACACCCTGGTGATGGATTCCTCGACCCGCACGGTCCAGCGTATCCGCACGATCCGCCCGCTCTGATGGCCGACGGCGCGGGCCAGCCTGCGTTTCTGGGCATCTCCCGCTCGCTGTCGG
Organism: Brevundimonas sp.; assembly: GCF_016463295.1. Classification (GTDB taxonomy): domain Bacteria; phylum Pseudomonadota; class Alphaproteobacteria; order Caulobacterales; family Caulobacteraceae; genus Brevundimonas. The sequence goes on along the minus strand of NZ_JAEMRO010000001.1, from coordinate 126,127 downwards.
GTCGGGCCTGGCGGCAGCGCCCGGCCGAGGCCGGTCTGATCCGCGCGCACATGCAGGCGCTGGGGCTGGACGAGCCGCTGGCACGGGCACTGGCCTCGCGCGGCGTGCAGGCGGACCAGGGCGCGAACTTCCTGAATCCCACGCTGAAGGCGCTGTTTCCCGATCCGTCCAGCTTCATGGACATGGACGTCGCGGCCCGGACCATCGTCGATGCCCTGCAGGCCGGTCAGTCCATCCATGTCTTCGCCGACTATGACGTCGATGGCGCATCCAGCGCGGCCTTGCTGGTCCGCTGGTTTCGGGCGCTGGGCGCGGACCTGCCGATCTATGTGCCCGACCGTTTGACCGAGGGCTATGGGCCGAGTGCCAAGGCGTTTGACACGCTGAAGGCGGTTGGGGCCGACCTGGTCATCACCGTGGACTGTGGCGCGGCGGCCAATGAGGCAGTGGCCCACGCGTCGGCCATCGGGCTGAAGGTCGTGGTCGTCGACCACCACATGATGCGAGAGCAGCCGCCCGTCTGTGCCGCCGTGGTCAATCCGAACCGGCCGGGCTGTGTCTCGGGCCAGGGCAATCTGGCGGCGGCGGGCGTGGTGTTCGTGCTTCTGGCCGCGCTGAACCGCGAGGGGCGGGGCAGGGGTCTGTTTGTCGATCGCAAGGAGCCGGACATCCGCCAGTGGCTGGATCTGGCGGCCATGGGTGCGATCTGCGATGTGACGGGCCTGACCGGCTTCAACCGGGCCCTGACCAGCCTGGGTCTGCGGGTCATGTCGGACTGGACCAATCCGGGTCTGCGAGCGCTTCTGGCGACTGCAGGCGCCGAGCCGGGGCCAGCCAAGTCCAATCACGCGGGCTTCATCCTGGGGCCCCGGATCAATGCGGGCGGGCGCATCGGCAAGTCCGACCTGGGGGCGCGGCTGCTATCGACCGACGACGAAGCCGAGGCTGCGTCGCTGGCAGCCGAACTGAACGCCCTGAACATCGAGCGGCGCGAGGTCGAGCGACTGGTGACCGAGGAGGCGACGCGCCGGGTCGAGGCGACGGGCGCGCATGAGGATGGGTCCGCCGTGGTGGTGATGGAGGGCGCCGACTGGCACCCGGGCGTCGTGGGGATCGTCGCCGGTCGGTTGCGCGAGCGCTGGCGCAAGCCCGTCGTGGTGATCGGCGTCGATGCCATCAACGGCATCGGCAAGGGCTCGGGCCGGTCTCAGCCGGGCATGAATCTGGGCAAGGCGATCCAGGCCGCCTGGAACGAGGGCGTGCTGCTCGCTGGCGGTGGCCATGCGATGGCGGCGGGGCTGACCGTACGGGTCGAAGAGATCGGTCGTCTGCGCGATTTCCTGAACCAGCGGATGGCAGGCGAACAAGCGGAGGCCGAGGCTCTGGACGGGGTCGAGATCGATGCCCTGATCGAGCCGGGTGCCGCGACGCGCAGCCTGTTCGAACAGTTCGAGCTGCTGGCCCCCTTCGGTCCGGCCAATCCGGAACCCCTGTTCGCGATGTCGCATGTCAGCGCCCGAGATGCCGTGGCGATGACCGGGGGTCATGTCCGGTGCCGGCTGGTCGGGGCCGACGGGGCCTCGGTCAAGGCCATCGCCTGGCGCTGTGCCGACCTGCCCACAGGCCAGGCCCTGCTGTCGGGACAGGGCGGATTGAGCGTCGTCGGTCGTCTGAAGGCGGACGACTGGAATGGTCGCAAGGGTGTGCAGTTCGAGATCGAGGATGTGGCCGATCCGCGGATGAATTAATCGCTCCTCGGCGCTTGCATCCCCGAAAATCGGCGGCTATATCGCCGCTTCCCCGCGCAGCGGTCCCTTCGTCTATCGGTTAGGACGTCAGGTTTTCAACCTGAAGAGAGGGGTTCGACTCCCCTAGGGACTGCCAGCGCGGGGCATTCCATTTCCTGAAATCGCAAAGTTCAGAGCCGGCTTGGTCGGATAGAGGTCATGTGCGACTTGGTTGCGCGACGGCGTGGTGTCATGCTGGAACGCCTGTGCGCCTTGAAGCCTTGGTGACGTGTCGGAAGGCAACAAATACGCCCGTTGCGGGGCCTGAGCGCGTTTTTTCTCTTTTCCAGTGTTCACAGAACCGTGTTAAACGGAATCCGTCCGTAAGGTTAAGCGGACGGAGGGGTGGCTGTGTCTGACTACGCGGGCGTTGAGACGGGTACGGGGGCGCTTGTTCGCGTCACCGGTCATGTGAAGTGGTTCGATCCGGGCAAGGGGTACGGTTTCATCGTGCCCGATGATCCGGGCTTAACGGACGAGCGTGACGTCCTGCTGCACGTGACCAGCTTACGAGACAAGGGCCACGACACTGCGGGCGAGGGAGCGGCCATCGTCTGCGACTGTGTGCGTCGGCCCAAGGGCTGGCAGGTCACCGAGGTCCACGAACTGGCGCAGACGGAGGCACCGTCAGAGCCCGTGCGCCGTTCCGCCTACGATAGCCTGCGCAATCACCCCGACGCGCTGACGCTGGCCGATGCTGATGCCGCTGGCCTGGAGTCGGCCGTGGTCAAGTGGTTCAACCGCACCAAGGGTTACGGCTTCGTGGTGCGAAATAATGAGCCCGGCGATATTTTCGTGCACGTCGAGACCTTGCGGCGTTGCGGCCTGGATGATCTGTTGCCGGGCGAGGCGGTCGCCGTGCGGTTTGCCGACGGGCCAAAGGGCCTGGTGGTTGCGGAAATCAGACCGGGCGGTTGATCGGGACCGCCCCATGAGGGTGTGAGTCTATGTCGAATCGTCGTGGATTTCTGAGCGGTCTGGCCGCGGGTGTTGTCGGCCTGACCCTGTTGGCCGGTTGTGCGGGCGCAGGAACGCCCAAGGATGCACAGGGCAACCCGCTTGAGCCGCTGACGGTCGTGACCTCGACCGGCGAGCACCGCTTCATGGTCGAGATCGCCGACGATGATGCCGAACGTCAGCGCGGCATGATGGAGCGCCCGCCGCTGGCCGACGACCGTGGCATGCTGTTCCAGTTCCCGGATGTCGCGGAGCGTGGCTTCTGGATGCACAATACGCCAAGTTCGCTGGATATCATCTATATCGATCCGCGCGGCGTAATCGTCTCGATCGCCAGGAACGCCCAACCGAACAGCGACGAAATTCTTCCCTCGAACGGCCCAGCCAGTGGCGTGCTGGAGCTGCGCGGCGGGCGCGCCGCCGAGATCGGGGCCAAGGCCGGGGACCGGGTCCGCCACCCCTTCTTTGCCGAATAAGCGATTTGCTGCGTTGCGGCGCAGGCCCGAGTGTGTCAAATCCCGCCGCCGGAGTGTAGCGCAGCCTGGTAGCGCATCTGGTTTGGGACCAGAGGGTCGGAGGTTCGAATCCTCTCACTCCGACCATTTGTTTGGCGGCTACCGCTCGCGCCGCGGGCGCTCGCTGCTTGAGCCGCGGATATCCGCCAGCGACGAGACCGACATCATGCTCGCCCGCATTTATCGTCCCGCCAAGACGGCCATGCAGTCCGGCAAGGCCAAGACCCTGAACTGGCGACTGGAGTTTGAACCGGCGTCCGCGCGGACCATCGATCCGCTGATGGGCTGGACCAGCTCGGACGACATGAACGGGCAGGTGCGGCTGACATTCGACACGGCCGAAGAGGCCGTCGCCTATGCCGAGCGGCACGGGATCCCGTTCCGTCTGCACGAGCCGCAGGAGCCGCCGGTCATCATCAAGGCCTATGCCGACAACTTCGCCACCTTCCGCAAACAGCCCTGGACGCACTGATTGCAGGGCGGATGACGCGCGGCGCGCGGCGTTTCGCTACGCGAGCCGCGTTTTCTTTTGCGGCTACCGCGCTTTGCGCTAGTTGAGCCGCAAGAGCGCCCATAGCTCAACCGGATAGAGCACCCGCCTTCTAAGCGGGATGTTGCAGGTTCGAGTCCTGCTGGGCGCGCCATTTCAGTCGATTGCGGAACAAACGGGCGCACCGACGGCTTCTGCGTCCATGCCGCGCTACTATTTCGACACGACTGCAGACAGAACTCCGGTGGACGCCGAAGGCGAAACGCTTCCGAATGACGCAGCGGCCTGCGCGAGCGCTGTCGCCAGTCTGTCGGAACTGCTCCCCGGCCATGCATCCAACCTGATCAAGGGCGGCTCGTTCGGAGTCACAGTCGCGCGCGAAGACGGTACTGTCTTCTACCGGATAGAAGCGGTCGCCACAGAGTTGTAGCAAGTCGGGCACAAGAGGTGTAGCGCGTATCGCGTCATGAAACCGTGACGCTGGGGGATCCTGAATCGACATGGCCAGCGGACTGAGCGCAGAGCACAGCGGCAATGGTCTGCTGGAATCGATAGACGAGGCCGACCAGATCGCGCTCGAACCCCACTTGCGCCGCATGACGGTCGAGAAGGACCAGATTCTGATCGAGCAGGATACCCGGGTTCGCGAAGTGCATTTCCCAATCGCCACCGAACTGTCCAACGTCATGGCCTTCAGCGACGGGCGTGTGGTCGAAATATCCACCGTGGGTTCGGAAGGCGTTTCGGGTCTGGCGGCCTTCCTCGCCGAAGCGCCATGCGCCTGGCGTGTGACGGTGCGCGAAGGCGACACGGTCATCGCCTTGTCGGCCGCCGCCCTGCGCAAACAGGTGGTCGAGAGCCCGCGTCTTCTTAAACGGCTGATGCTGCTGACCCACGACAACCAGTCCCAAGGGGCTCAGAACGCCGCCTGCAATGCGATCCACGACAGCACGTCTCGCCTGGCGCGATGGATCTTGACGCTTTGCGACCGCACGGGGCGCGAGGCCCTGGACCTGACGCAGGAAGAGATGTCGGTGATGCTGGGCGTCCAGCGTACGACCGTGTCCGCAGGTGCCGCCGAGTTGAAACGGCAGGGGGCCATCTCCTACGCGCGCGGTGCATTGAGAGTCGAAAACCGTCGCCGCCTCGAGGGCGCGGCCTGCGAATGCTATCTCATGCAGCGCACCCGGACCGACAAACTTGGCCTCGCGCCGGGTCAGAGCATGCTGGAACCTGAAGAGTAATTGCCGCCTGTCGGTTGATCCCGCTGGCGCGAACGGTTCTAAAGGCGCGGGGTAGAGTAGCGACGACGGCGAGGCGGCGATGCGATCAGCGAAGGCAGGGAAGGCAGCAGTTACCTGTGCAGTTCTGACGCTGTCGCTGGCCCTGGGCAGCTGCGACCTGATCGGCAATCGTGACAAGGCTGACGAGACAGCCCCTGTGACTGAAACCAGCACGGTTGCGCCCGATTTTGCCAGTCCGACGCTTGCCGCGATCAAGGCCCGGGGTCGATTGAACTGCGGCGTCCATGAGGGGCTCGTCGGGTTCGCCTATACGGACAATCGCGGCCAGTGGCGGGGCTTTGACGTCGATTTCTGTCGGGCCCTGGCGGCGGCCGTATTGGGGGACGCGAACGCCGTGCGGTTCGTGCCGGTGTCCAATGCTCAGCGGTTCGAAGCCCTGCGCAGCGGGCGGGCCGACGTCCTGTGGCGCGAAACGTCCTGGACCCTGTCGAGAGAGGCGCAGGAGGGGGTGCGCTTCGCCGGCATCAACTATTACGACGGTCAGGGCTTCATGGTGCGTCGGGCCCTGAACCTGACCAGCGCGCAGGAGTTGAACACCGCACGTGTCTGCGTTCAGCGCGCGTCGACATCCGAGGGCAATGTCGCCGATTGGTTCCGGGCGCGAGGCCTGGAGTATCGCAAGGTCGAGGCGGTCAGCGCCGAGGCCGCCGCTGCCGCATACGGTCGCGAGGAATGCGACGCCCTGAGCGCCGACATTTCGGCGCTGGCGGCGGCACGGACCACGCTGGCCAGTCCGGATCAGCACATGATCCTGCCCGATGTCATCTCCAAGGAACCGCTGGGCCCGGCGGTGAAGCGGGGAGATGAGGCCTGGACCTCCGTCGTACGCTGGACCCTGAATGCGCTGATCGCGGCCGAGGAACTGGGCGTGACGTCCGAGAATGTCGACGCTCAGGTCGAGGAGGCATCCGACCCGCGCATTCGCCGTCTGCTGGGCGTCGAGGGCGAGCTCGGGTCTATGCTGGGCCTGTCCAACGACTGGGCGCGGCGCGCGATCAAGGCGCAGGGCAACTATGGCGAAATCTTCGCCCGGAATATCGGCCCCGATTCTCCGCTCGACCTGGAGCGGGGGCTTAACGCACAATGGAACGCGCGGCCGGGCGGCCTGATCTACGCCCTGCCCATTCGATGACAGCGCCCGATCAACGGGCCGGGGGACGCATGGACGACACCAAGAAGGGCGGTTTGCCGCTGCACTGGCTGATGCTGATCGGCTTTGTCGTGGGACTGGGCGGCGGCATGGCTGTCCACGTGCTGGCCGGAGCGGAAGCGCCGTGGGTGGTGTGGGTCACCTCCAACATCACCGGGCCCGCCGGGCAGATCTTCCTGCGCCTGCTGTTCATGCTGGTGATCCCGCTGCTCTTTTCGGCCCTGGTGGTCGGCGTCGCAGAGATGGGCGATCTGAAGTCTCTTGGTCGCGCCGGCTGGAAGACCCTGGGCCTGACCGTCGTGGTGTCCAGCATCGCCGTCGTGATCGGCCTGGCCATGGTCAACATCTTCCAGCCGGGTGCCGGTGTGGACCCCCTTCTGGCGGCCAGTCTTCTGGAGCAGGGACGTGAGGGGGCCACGGCCATCACCGAGAAGGCACCGGAGACGGTGCAGTTCGGTCAGTTCTTCCTGGACCTGATCCCGTCGAACGTCTTCACGGCGGCGTCTGAGAACCAGATCCTGCCGGTGATGATCTTCGCACTGTTCTTCGGCATCGGCCTGGTCATGGCCAAGAGCCCGGCCACCGACCGACTTCAGACCGTGATCGAGGGCATCCTCGAGGTCACTATGAAGCTGATCAACATGGTCATCAAACTGGCCCCCTATGCGATCGCCTGTTTGATGTTCAACCTGGCAGCGCTGTTCGGCTGGGATCTTCTGGTCAAGCTGGCGGCCTTCGTCGCCGTCGCCGTCGGCGCCATGCTGATCCATATGTTCGTGGTCTATCCACTGGTCGTCTGGATCGGGGCACGGCGCTCGCCGCTGGCCTTCTTCCGCGGCATCCGCGAGCCGATGGTCGTGGCCTTCTCGACCGCATCGTCCAACGCGACCCTGCCTGTCGCGCTGAAGGCGGCGGATGAACAGCTGAATCTGCCGCGCAAGATCGCCCGCTTTGTCCTGACCGTCGGGGCCACCGCTAACCAGAACGGCACGGCGCTGTTCGAAGGCGTGACGGTGCTGTTCCTGGCGCAGTTCTTCCAGATCGAGCTGTCGCTGACCCAGCAGGTCGTGGTCATGCTGGTCTGCATCCTGGGCGGTATCGGGACGGCGGGTGTGCCGGCGGGCTCCCTGCCGGTCGTGGCGATGATCCTGGTCATGGTCGGCGTACCCGCGGAGGGCATCGGCCTGATCCTGGGCGTCGACCGCTTCCTGGATATGTGCCGCACCACCCTGAACGTCACAGGCGACCTCGTTCTGGCGACCGTCGTCTCGCGCGGCGAGGACGATGTGCCGGTCGTGGCGGAAGACGAAGTGCCTGTCGCGCCCGCGACCTGATCTAGTCGGTCTGAACCGGGGTGTCCGACCGGGCACCCCATTCGGCCCAGGAGCCGTCATACAGGCGGCTGTCGCTGCCGAGTTCCGCCAAGGCCAGGCTGAGGACGGCCGCCGTGACGCCGGAGCCGCAGGTCGTGACGATGGGGCGCTCCAGGTCCACCCCTGCGTGCTGGAACGTCTCGGTCAGAGCCTCGCCCCGCTTCAGGCGACCGGTGTCGTCGAGGACTGCCTTCATCGGCAGACTGATTGCGCCCGGCATGTGACCGGCGCGCAGGCCGGGACGCGGTTCCGGCGTCTGGCCCGCAAATCGGGCCGCGGGGCGGGCATCAACGACCTGGGCGTCGCCGGTCAGGGCCGCCATGACGGTGGGCACATCGGCGACGGCGTCACTGTCGAAGGTGGCGTGGAAGGTGGCCGGCGGCGGCGCAGCGCGTGGTCCGGACTCGACGGGACGGCCCTCGTCTCGCCAAGCGGGCAGACCGCCGTCGAGCACCAAGACCCTGTTTGCGCCCATCACCCAAAACGTCCACCAGACCCTAGCGGCGGAGAACAGGCCGAGGCTGTCGTAAACGACGATGGTGTCCGTTTTGGCGATGCCGAGCGCGCCGGCGGCCTCGGCGAAGGCTGCGGCAGTCGGCAGCATGTGCGGCAGGTCGCTGGTATGGTCTGAGATGGCGTCCAGATCGAAGAAGACCGCGCCGGGAATGCGGGCGGCCTCGAAATCGGCTCGGGCGTCGCGCCCATCCAGATGCCAGGAGCCGTCGACGATGCGAAGATCGGGATCGTTCATCCGCGCGGCGAGTTCGGTCGTGGACATCAGGGGAGAGGTCATTGGGCCAGACTAGCACAGCCGATACCGGGGCAGGCAGGGGCACGTTGCGGCTGGTCTTGGGCGATCAGCTTTCGGACGGGTTGTCGGCACTGGAAGGGCTGGATGCCTCGCGCGACGTGGTCCTGATGGCCGAGGTCCGGGACGAGGCGACCTATGTGAAGCATCACAAGCAGAAGATCGCCCTGATCTTTGCCGCCATGCGCAGTTTCGCCTCGCGGCTGGAGGATAGGGGTGTGACTGTGCGCTACGTCCGGATCGACGACCCGGCCAACACGCATTCGATCACGGCCGAGCTGGATCGCGCCTTGGACGATCAGCCCTTCGAGGCTGTCGCCATGACAGAATGCGGGGAATGGCGGTTGGCGCAGGCACTGGCGGCCTTCGCCGAAACCGCCAAGGTGCCGGTCGAGGTGCGCGAGGACCGACGCTTTATCTGCTCGCACGACCGCTTCCGCCGTTGGGCCTCGGGCAAGTCGTCCCTGCGGATGGAGTTCTTCTATCGCGAGATGCGGCGCGAGACCGGCCTCCTGATGAACGGCAAGGCTCCCGAGGGTGGCCAGTGGAACTATGACGCCGAGAACCGCAAGAAGCTGACGAAGGGCGTGCGACCGCCCAAGCGGCTGCGCACCAGACCGGACGCGGTGGCCAAGGGTGCGATCGCGGACGTGGCGCGGCTGTTTCCCGATCACTTCGGCACTCTGGACGATTTCGGCTGGCCCACGACGGCAGAACAGGCGGAGGCTGTGGTCGCGGACTTTCTCAAGCACATCCTGCCCTCGTTCGGAGACTGGCAGGACGCAATGGCCGAAGGCGAACCCTGGATGTGGCACGGCCTGATTTCCACCTCGATCAACCTGGGACTGGTCGATCCCTTGGAAGTGTGTCGGCGGGCGGAGGCGGTTTACCGGGCGGGCAAGGCCCCGCTGAATGCGGTAGAGGGCTTCATCCGACAGATCCTGGGCTGGCGAGAGTTCATACGCGGGGTCTACTGGCTGAAGGTGCCGGACTATCGAAAGCGCAACTTCCTGGACGCGGATCGCCAACTGCCGTGGTTCTACTGGTCCGGCGAAACCGACATGGCCTGTGTGGCCGACGTCGTCGCCACCTCGCGCGACAATGCCTATGCCCACCATATCCAGCGGCTGATGGTCACCGGCAATCTGGCCATGCTGCTGGGGGTGCATCCGGACGCGGTCGATGACTGGTACATGACCGTCTATGCCGACGCCTATGAATGGGTAGAGATGCCCAACACCCGCGGCATGGCGACCTTTGCGGACGGCGGCATCGTGGGGTCCAAGCCCTATGCGGCGTCGGGAGCCTACATCGACCGGATGAGCGATTACTGCGGCCCGTGCCGCTACGACGTGAAGGCCAAGGCCGGCGAGGGGGCCTGCCCGTTCAATCGCCTCTACTGGGGGTTTCTGGAGCGTAACCAAAAGCGCCTGCGCGACAATGTTCGGCTGGCCATGCCCCATCGCACGCTGGAAAAGTTCGGCGCGGACAAGCGCAAGGCTCTACTGGCCGAGGCGGAGGCGTGCAGGACCATGCTGGGTGCGGTCCCGATCGATTAGGGCTCCGGGTCGTCCTTATTGGATACAGTCTTGAGGGCTGCCAGGGCGCGGGCCCGACCTTCGGCGTGGTCGATGATCGGACGCGGATAGTCGTGGCCGAGCCTGAGGCCGATATCGCGCAGCAGCTCGGGTGGGGCCATCCAGGGCAAATGCAGCCATTTGTCCGGCACGCGGCGCACCTCCGGCACCCAGCGCCGCACATAAGTCCCGTCGGCGTCGAATTTCTCGCCCTGGGTGATCGGGTTGAAGATGCGGAAATAGGGGGCGGCGTCCGCGCCTGACCCCGCGACCCACTGCCAGTTCTGGACGTTGGAGGCCAGATCGGCATCGACCAGTGTGTCCCAGAACCAGGCCTCGCCCTCGCGCCAGTCGATCAGCAGATGCTTGATCAAAAAGGATGCCACGATCATGCGCACGCGGTTGTGCATGATGCCGGTGGCCCACAGCTCCCGCATGCCGGCATCCACGATGGGATAGCCGGTCTGGCCGGTCTGCCAGGCTTTCAGTCCCTTCGCATCCTTGCGCCACGGCATGGCGTCGTATTCCGGGCGGAAGGCCTCGGTCGTGATCTGCGGGAAGGCGGCCAGCAGATGGGCCGAGAACTCGCGCCAGACGATCTCCGAGATGAATTTTTCGGCCTCCTTGCCCGCGGCCTTGCTGTCCCTCGCGGTCTCCACGACCCGCCACGGACTGATTTCGCCGAAATGCAGGTGGGGCGAGAGGCGGCTGGTCCCTGCCTTGCCGGGCAGGTCGCGGTCGCGGCTGTAGGTCTTGGCGGCGGTCTCGAGGAAGGCGGCCAATGCAGCCTTTGCCCCCGCCTCGCCCGGCGTGCCCGTGAAGCCCTTGGACCAGTCCGGGCGCGTGGGATGCAGGCCCCAGGCGTCGATATCTTCAGAGACGACGCCAGCCACACCCTCGACCTGACGTGGGACCGCCACATGGGCAGGGGGCGTCGCCTCCGCCAGCAACGCCTTCATGAACGGCGTGAAGACCTTGTACGGCTGGCCCGAGCCGTTCAGCACCTTGCCGGGCGTGGTCAGCAAGGTCCCGTTATAGCCCTTGCACTCGATGCCGTCGGCCTGAAGGCTGTGGGCGATATCGGCGTCGCGGGCGAAGGCCTCGGGCTCGAACAGGCGATTCATGTAAACCGCCTCGGCCCCGGTCTCCTTGATCAGGCGACGCAGTTCCGATTCGCTGTCGCCGCGCCGCAGGATCAGCTCGGCTCCATGCGATTTCAGCGATTCCGCCAGCGCGCGCAGGGATTTGTCCAGCCACCACAGCGAGGCCGCGCCCATCGGCCGAACGCGGCTGCCCTGATCCAGAATATAGACCGGCACGACGGGACGACTGCTCTTGACCGCATAGTTCAGGGCCGGATTGTCCGCCAGGCGCAGGTCCTGACGGAACCACAGGATGACCGGGCGGTCGTCGGCCTTGGTGGTCATGCGGTCGCGCTCCGTGATAGCTTGCGAACACCAACGTCCGACGCCACCTGATCGCCGCATAGGTGCGTCAGTTGCGCCGTCTCTCCAAGCCGAAAGTCCATGCCCGTGTCAAAGCCCAACGCCATCATCGACATCAAGGACGGCCTGACCCGCCCCGTCTCAATCGGTGGCGGCCAGCGCATCGTCTTCATCGCCGGCCCGTGCCAACTGGAAAGCCGCCAGCACGCTCTGGAGATGGCCCATGCGCTGAAGGAGATCGGCGAGCGGCTGAACGTCGGCATCATCTACAAGACCAGTTTTGACAAAGCGAACCGGACCAGCGCCACCGCCGCGCGCGGTTTCGGCCTGGAAGGCTCATTGCCGATCTTCGCCGAGATCCGCGAGGTCACGGGGCTGCCCGTCCTGACCGACGTCCACACCGAGGAGCATTGCCGCATCGCCGCCCAGGCCGTCGACGTTTTGCAGATCCCCGCCTTCCTCAGCCGCCAGACCGACCTGCTGCTGGCCGCCGCCGCGACGGGCAAGGCGATCAACATCAAAAAGGGTCAGTTTCTGGCTCCCTGGGACATGAAGAATGTCGTCGCCAAGGTGGTCGGGGCGGGCAATCCGAACGTCATGGCCTGCGAGCGGGGGGCCAGCTTCGGCTACAACACCCTTGTCTCGGACATGCGCGCCTTGCCGATCCTGCGCGAGATCGGCTGTCCGGTCGTGTTCGACGCGACCCACAGTGTGCAGCAGCCGGGCGGGCAGGGGACGTCCTCCGGCGGGCAGCGCGAATTTGTACCGGTTCTGGCCCGTGCGGCCGTGGCCGTCGGTGTGGACGCCGTCTTCATGGAGACGCACCAGGACCCCGACAACGCCCCGTCGGACGGCCCGAACATGGTACCGCTCGATCAGTTCGAAGCCCTGGCGGCCGAGCTGATCGCCTATGACGACCTGACCAAGAGCCGGATGGCGAAAGCCGCCTGAATCCGATAGGCCCTAGGCATGGCTGAACGGACGCTCGATCTTGGACAACTGCAGGCTCTGCTTGAGCGGGTGCGCGGGCTGAAGATTGCCTGCGTCGGCGATCTGATGCTGGACCGCTATGTTTACGGCGAGGTCAGCCGGATTTCGCCCGAAGCGCCCATCCCCGTGCTGAAGACGCGCCGGACGACGGCCATGCCGGGCGGCGTGGGCAATGTCGCGCGCAATGTGGCGGCCTTGGGCGGCGTGGCGCGTTTGGGGGCCGTGCTCGGTCAGGACGCGGCAGGTCAGGAACTTGTAGCGCTGATCGCTGCAGAAGATGGCATTGAGAATGCGGTGGAGCAGCGGGTCGGCGTGGCCACCATCGTCAAGACGCGGTTCGTGGCGGCGGGGCAGCAGTTGCTGCGACTGGACGAGGAAGACGCAGCCGTCTCGGCGAATGATAGTGACGCCTTTTCAGGTGCTTCCGTCATTCTGTTGTCAGACTACGCCAAGGGCGTGGTCGGCGATGCCGTGATCGCCCAGGCCATCGCGGCGGGGCGATCGGCGGGCGTGCCAGTCGTCGTCGATCCCAAGGGCCGGGATTTCGCCCGCTACGGAGCCGTCGATCTGATCAAGCCCAACGCCAGCGAGCTGGCAGGCGCCACGGGTCTGCCGGTCGAAACGGATGAAGAGGTCGAGGCGGCGTTGGCAGCGCTTCTGGCGACCACTACGGCCAAGGCGGCCGTCGTCACCCGCGCAGGCAAGGGCATGAGCCTGATGCGGCGGGATGGACCTGTCGCGCACTTTCCCGGTCGCGCCCGCGAGGTTTTCGACGTCTCGGGTGCCGGGGATACCGGTTTGGCGGCCTTGGGGCTGGCACTCGGTGCCGGGGCCACGCTGGAGACGGCTGTGGAGTTCGCCATCCTGGCTTCAGGCGTCGTGGTCGGCAAGGCGGGCACAGCGGTCGTGACGCCGGCCGAGCTGATCGACGCCGAGATGAGCCAGCATGCGGCCAGCGCCCACGCCAAGGTCATGCCACTGGACGATCTGGCGCATGTCGTCGAGGGCTGGAAACGGCAGGGGCTGAAGGTCGGCTTCACCAACGGCTGTTTCGACATCCTGCATCGGGGCCACGTCGCCTATCTGGCCCAGGCGCGGAGCTGGTGCGACCGACTGGTTGTGGCCTTGAACACCGATGCGTCCGTGCGGCTGCTGAAGGGCGAGGGGCGGCCGATCAACGATCTGGACAGCCGCGCCGTCGTCATCGGCGGCCTTCAGTCCGTGGACCGGGTGACGGCCTTCGACGATCCGACGCCCTTGGCGCTGATCGAGCGGCTGCGGCCTGATGTGTTGATCAAGGGGGCTGACTATACGCGAGAGGGCGTCGTCGGCGGCGATCTGGTCGAGAGCTGGGGCGGCGTCGTGCGGTTGGCCACCTTCGAAGACGGCTATTCCACCACACGCACCATCGAAAAGATGAGGGATGAGGCATGAGCCGTCGCATGATCGTGGTGACCGGTGGCGCGGGCTTCATCGGCTCCAACATCGTCGCCCGTCTGGGCGAGGAGGATCGTCACGACGTCGTGGTCTGCGACCGGCTGGACAATGCGGCCCTCGGCAAGTGGAAGAACATCGCCAAACATCCGATCGCCGACTTCTGGCAGCCGGAGGAACTGTTCGAAAAGCTGGAGCGGCATGCCGAGGCGGTCGAAGCCATCGTGCATATGGGGGCCATTTCCTCGACGACCGAGGCGGATGCCGACCTGATCCTGCGCACCAACTTCAGCCTGTCGCGTGACCTCTGGGACTGGTGTGCCCTGCGCGATGCCCGGATGATCTATGCGTCCTCAGCGGCCACCTACGGCGATGGTGAGGCGGGCTTTGCGGATGACGACAGTCTTGAGGCGCTGAGTGCGTTGAGACCGCTAAACGCCTACGGCTACTCGAAAATGCTGTTCGATCAGTACGCCGTGCGACAGGCGGATCGCGGGCAATCGCCCCGCCAGTGGGCCGGGTTGAAGTTTTTCAACGTTTACGGCCCCAATGAGTATCACAAGGGCGCGATGAAGTCGGTCGTGGCCCAAATCTGGCCCAAGGTTCAGGCCGACGAGGCCGTGACCCTGTTCCGCTCGCACAACCCCGCCTATGCCGATGGCGGACAGATGCGGGACTTCGTCTTCGTGGACGATGTGGTCGACATCATCGCCTGGCTGCTGGATACGCCGTCCGTGTCGGGTGTGTTCAATGCCGGATCGGGCCAGGCGAGGTCGTTTCTCGACCTGGCGCATGCGACGTTCGCAGCAGCGGGTAAGGCTGCCCGGGTCGACTATGTCGATACGCCCGAAAGCATCCGCGACAAATATCAGTACTTCACCGAGGCGCGGATGGAGCGGGTACGCGCCGCCGGATATCCGGGCCAGTCCACACCGCTGGAAGAGGGGGTCCGCCGCTACGTCCAGGACTTCCTGTCACAGCCGGACGCTTATCGGTGACGCGGGCGCGGCTGACCTTGCGACAGTGGGTCGGCTGGACCGGCTTTGCCCTGGTCGCCGTCCTTACGCTGGCGGTGGCGATCTGGCGCGGCGACATCCTTCAGGCCTGGCTGGACCCCGGCGTGCCGTTCCAGACCTACACGCCGCCGCCCGCGCCTGACTATGCCCGGGCCGACAGCTGGGCCCTGAACGAAGCTCGGGTGCCGCAGGCCGGAGACGCTGCAGTCTTCTTCCTCCACTCGACAACCTTCGACGGCGGGCGCGACTGGAACAGTCCCATCGATGACGCCGAGGCGGATCGCTATTTGAAGCGGGTCGTCCTGCCGAACTATGCCGGACCCTTCGTCATGGTCGGGGCCATCAGCGCGCCGCGGTATCGCCAGGCCAGTCTCTATACGCGCCTGACCGCGCGCGAGGATGCGCGGGAGGCCCGCGCCTTCGCCTATCGCGATGTGGCCGCGGCCTTCGATGTCTGGCTGGCGCGCCATCCGACGGGCCCCCTGGTCCTCGCAGGCGTCGAACAGGGTGGAGAACTGCTGGAGCGTCTGGTTCGGGAAAAGGTCGCGGACAATCCAGCGGTCCGGCGGCGGATCGTCGCCGTCTATCTGATCGATGTGGTGACCCCCGCGCAGGGGTTGCAGCCGCAACTGCCCGCGTGCCGGTCGCGCGCCCAGGCAGGCTGCATCGTCGGCTGGTCGCCCGTCAGCGACGACAACGATGGGGCCGCGTCCCGTCGTCTAAGGCGGGCTCTGGTCTGGGACGCGCGGGGTCAGCTGGTCAATCTGGATGGCCGCGCGGCGCTGTGCGTCAACCCTGTCACGGGAGCAACCGGCGACGCTGCGGTATCGGCAAGGCTTCATGCAGGCGCGACCAATGCAACCGGTCTTGAATGGGGGGCTCGTCCAGCTCTGCTGGCCCGCGAAATCGCGACGCGATGCGAAGAAGGACTCCTGCGACATACGCCGCCGACGTCGGAGTCCTTCAAGCCTTCCGGCAGTTGGTCGGATCGGCGAAAGTCCAGGCCCTACAATCTATTCTACGGCGATCTTGAACGCGATGTTCAGGCCAGGCTGATGATGTTTGCTGACGCACCGGCGGGGTAGGGTCGGTCTAGGTGGCTGGCCGTCAATCTGCGGATGGTCGATCGTTTCGCCAGTCGAACAGCGATTCCAGCACGCGGACGGCTTCGCCACGCGGCGACGTCAGATCAGGGTCGCGGCCCATCACCAGCCTGGCATCGTCGGACGCGGCCAGCAGCAGGCTGCGATGACGAATCGGATCAGCGAACCGATAGGCCGGAAATCCACTTTGTTTCAGACCCAGCGGGTCGCCACCGCCGCGTAGCCGGAAGTCTTCCTCGGCGATCTCGAAGCCGTCCTCGGTTCGACGCAGGGTCTCTAGCCGGAGCCGCGCCGTTTCTCCCAGCCCGTCATCGCCACCGCCGTACAGCAGGATGCAGGCGCTGGCCTTGGCCCCCCGACCGACGCGACCGCGTAGTTGATGAAGTTGCGCCAGGCCGAAGCGGTCGGCGTGCTCGATGACCATGATCGTCGCATTCGGCACATCGACGCCGACTTCCACGACTGTCGTCGCCACCAGCAGAGGCAGTCGGCCATCTGCAAAATCGGCCATGACGGCCTCCCTTTCGGCACCCGGCATCTGACCATGGGCCAGGCCGACCTCGACATTCAGAATGCGCCGCAGGTCGGCGGCGCGCGCCTCTGCGGCCGCCAGGTCAATGCTTTCGCTCTCGGCGACCAGAGGGCAGATCCAGTAGGCTTGGGCACCACTATCCAGCGCGGCCTTCAGCCGCTTGGCGACCTCGCCGATCCGCGCCTGAGGCAGGACGGCGGTCGTGACGGGGGTGCGACCCGGCGGTTTTTCCATCAGACGGGACACCTCCAGCTCGCCATACTGGGTCAGTTCCAGCGTGCGCGGGATGGGCGTGGCCGACATGGTCAGCAGGTGGACACCGCCAGTGCGCGGATCGCCCTTGGCCTGAAGCCGCTGGCGCTCGTTGACCCCGAAACGGTGCTGCTCGTCGATGACGGCCAGGGCCAGGCGGTCAAAGCGAACAGCATCCTGGAACAGGGCATGGGTGCCGATAGCGACCTGGGCCTGACCGGAAGCCAGGGCCGCGAGCCGTTCGCGCCGTTCAGTCGGTGTGTCGCGCCCGGTCAGCAGAAGGCTGGTTATGCCAGCACTTTCGAGCAATGGCGCAAGACGTTGATAATGCTGACGGGCCAGGATTTCCGTCGGGGCCATCAAGGCAGCCTGAAAGCCTGAAGACGCCGTATCCGCCAGGGCGAGGGCGGCGACCGCCGTCTTGCCGGAGCCGACATCGCCTTGCAGCAGCCGTCCCATCTGCTCACCCGAAGCCAGGTCGCGGCGAATGTCTTCGATGGCTTGGCCCTGCGCACCGGTCAGGCGGAAGGGCAGGGCGTCCAGCAACCGGGCTGAGGCGTCTCCCGGCATGATGCGTGGCGCAGGAGTGATCTTTCGTGCGCGCCGACGACGCGCCAGCGCCATTTGGTGCGCTAGCAGCTCGTCATAGGCCAGTCTCTGGCGCGCCGGCGCCTCTGGCAGCAGATCCACCTCGGCAGACGGCGCATGCAGCCGGTTCAGCGCCTCATGCCAGCTCGGCCAGCGCATCTTTGCCAGCCAGGCCGCATCCTGCCACTCCGGGAGCTCGGGGGCGTGGGCCAGCGCCGCCTGGGCCAGTTTGCGCACCACCCGCGAGGTCAGGCCTTGTGTCGCCGGATAGACGGGCTCGACGGCCGGGATGTCGACGGCCTGCTCGGGGGTGAAAACGTCCGGATGAACAATCTGGACCTCATTGTTGAAGCGTTCGACCTTGCCGGAGACCCACCGCTTCTGGCCCTTGGGCAGCAGCCGGTCGATATGCTGGGCCGAGCCGCCAAACCAGATCAGGTGGACGAAGCCGGTTTCGTCCGTCGCGCGGACCTTGATCGGTGCACCCGGCTTGGCCGGCACGATCAGGCGGTCGATGACGATCTCGAACAGACCGACCTGCCCCTCGACCGCGTCGACGGCCGTCATGGGGCGGCGGATGATCAAGCCGGACGGCGACAGAAAGGCCACATCGCGCACCAGCGGCCCGGCCAATTTCTGGACCAGGGGCAGGATTTTCGGCCCCACGCCCTTCAGGCTGGACACCTCCGCGAACAGGGGAAAGAGAATCTGCGGCCTCATGACCTGCAGCATAGCTGGCGAAAGCCGGCTTGGAACGTTATCTGGATCCTCCTGTTGCGCACGGGCGACCGACGCGACCGACCACATCCAACGGAACGACCGGGCAAGGAACCTTGTGACCGATATCGACGTACGTCTAACAGAAGACAAACGCAACCGGCTGGGTCGGATCGCCTTCCGGGCGTGGCGGCGCGGGTTCCGCGAGGCTGATCTGGTGCTTGGGCCCTTCACCGATCAGGTCGGGCCGACGCTGACGGACGCCGAGCTGGATGATTTCGAGGCCTTGCTGGCCCAGGACGACGACCATGAGCTCTACGCCTGGATCATCGAAAGCCGTCCGACCCCCGAAGATTACGAAACGGCGTTGATGGGCAAGATCAGGGCCTTCATGCGGGACCACGTGGCGGCTGCCGTGGCCGAGGGGGCGGGTTGATGGACGGCGAGACGATGCGGCGCGACGACCGCGACCTGGGCGGCGCGCCCGAAGGGCTGGATGCCCTGACCGTTGCAGAGCGGCTGAAGGCCGACGGCGGCGTCGGTGTGTTCATCGCCCGCGACTATGGCCGGATGGGCGAGTTCGTCCAGGCATTCGGATTCTTCTCCAATGTCATTGAAGTCGTGGAGTTTCCGGCCTGGGACTGCCTGCCCTACGACCGTTTGAGCCCCACGTCGTCGGTGTCCGCCGAGCGGATGGCCGCCCTGACACGGCTCGCGCGGCGCGACCCGTCGGATCGACGGCCTTTGCTGGTCGTCACCACCGTAGGGGCCGCCATGCAGCGCACGCCGCCGAGCGAGATCACCGAAGGCGCGGGCTTCGAGGCTGTGACCGGGACCGAGCTCGATACGAGCCAGCTCGAACGCTATTTCGCGGCCAACGGCTATATGCGGGCCTCGACCGTGTCCGAGAAGGGCGAGTTCGCCGTTCGGGGCGGCGTGATCGACGTCTATCCCCCCGGTTTCGAGGAGCCTGTGCGGCTGGACATGTTCGGTTCCGAACTGGAATCGATCCGCACCTTCGATCCAGCGACCCAACGATCGACGGGCCAGAAGACCTCCGTGGCCTTAGCACCCGTCTCCGAAGCCCTGCTGGACACCGACAGTATCTCGCGGTTCCGAACAGGCTATCTGAACCTGTTCGGCGCGCCGGGCGACGATCCGCTCTATTCGGCCATCAGTGAGGGCGCGCGGCGTCAGGGCATGGAGCACTGGCTGCCCCTGTTCTACGATCGGCTGGAGACGCTGTTCGACTATCTGCCGGACGACGCGCGACTGTTCCTAGACAATCAGGTGGAGGCGGCGCGGGCCGAGCGCTGGACCCTGACGGCCGATGCCTATGAGGCCCGTCGCGATGCCTCGATGACCAAGGCCGGGGCCGCAAACCGCGCCCTGCCGCCACAGCGGCTGTATCTGGACGCCGGCGACTGGAACAGCGCCCTGGCCGGACGCTGGGTGCGCAGGTTTTCGCCTTTGGCGGTCCCGGGCGAGGACGCGGGCGGACGTCTGGGCCGCAGCTTTGCCGCCGAACGGGCCCAGGACAGCGTCAATCTGTTCGAGGCGGTCGCCCGGCACGCCCAGGCACTGAAGGCCGCTGGCAAGCGGGTGCTGTTCGCCTCCTGGACAGAGGGCTCTTCGGAGCGGTTGGCCTCCATGATGGCCGACCACGGGCTGGAGCATGTCATCGCCGTGCGTGACTGGGCCGATGTCCAGGCCGCGCCGAAAGACGTCTATCTACGCGGCATCCTGCCGGTCGAGCATGGGTTCGAGACGGATGAGATTGCCGTCATCTCCGAGACCGACATGCTGGGCGACCGGCTGGCGCGTCCGCGCAAGAAGCGCCGCGCCTCCAACTTCCTGGCCGAGGCGTCTGCCCTGACCACGGGCGATCTGGTGGTCCATCTCGACCACGGCATCGGGCGCTATGAAGGCCTCAAGACGCTCGAGATCCAGGAGGCCCCGCATGACTGTCTGGAGCTGATGTACGCCGGTGAGAGCAAACTCTACCTACCGGTTGAAAACATTGATCTTCTGACCCGTTACGGCAGCGATGCCGACGGCGCGCAGCTCGACCGGCTGGGCGGGGCCGGCTGGCAGGCCCGCAAGGCCAAGGCCAAGCAGCGGCTGCGCGACATGGCCGAAGGGTTGATCGCCCTGGCCGCCAAGCGGGCCTTGCGGACATCCGACGCCATCACCCCGCCGCACGGCCTGTTCGACGAGTTCTGTGCCCGCTTCCCTTATGAAGAGACGGACGACCAGCTGAACGCCATCGGCGATGTGCTGGAAGATCTGGGCAAGGGCACGCCCATGGATCGCCTGATCTGTGGTGATGTCGGCTTCGGCAAGACCGAGGTGGCGCTGCGGGCCGCCTTTGTGGTCGCCATGACCGGTCAGCAGGTGGCTATCGTCTGTCCCACGACCCTGCTGGCCCGACAGCATTTCAAGACTTTCAGCGAGCGGTTCGCGGGCTGGCCCATCACCGTGCGGCATCTGTCGCGCATGGTGACAGCCAAGGACGCGGCCGAGACCCGCGCAGGCCTGAAGGATGGCGCGTTCGAGATCGTGGTCGGGACTCACGCCGTCTTGAGCGAGCAGGTCGGGTTCAAGGACCTGGGCCTTGTTATCGTTGATGAAGAGCAGCATTTCGGGGTCAAGCATAAGGAGAAGCTGAAGTCCCTGCGGGCCGACGTTCACCTGCTGACCCTGACCGCCACGCCGATCCCGCGCACGCTCCAGATGGCGCTGTCGGGCATCCGCGAAATGTCGATCATCGCCACCCCGCCGGTCGACCGCCTGGCGGTTCGCACCTATGTCACGCCGTGGGATCCGGTACTGGTCCGCGAGGCCCTGCTGCGCGAAAAGTACCGTGGCGGTCAGGCCTACTATGTCGCGCCGCGCCTGAAGGACCTGCCTGACATCGAGCAGTTCCTGCGCGAGCAGGTGCCCGAGGTGAAGTTCGTCGTGGGGCACGGCCAGATGAGCCCCACTCAGCTGGAAGAGGTCATGAGCGCCTTCTACGACGGCACCTATGACGTGCTGCTATCGACCACCATCGTCGAGAGCGGCCTGGACGTGCCGACGGCCAATACCCTGATCGTGCACCGCGCCGACATGTTCGGCCTGGCCCAACTGCATCAGATCCGGGGGCGCATCGGACGGGCCAAGGCGCGGGCCTTCGCCTATCTGACCACCGATCCCAAGCGGCCGCTGTCGCTGTCGTCAGAGCGGCGGCTGCAGGTGCTGCAGTCGCTCGACAATCTGGGGGCGGGCTTCCAGCTGGCCAGCCATGACCTGGATCAGCGTGGCGGCGGCAATCTGCTGGGCGACGAACAGTCGGGCCACATCCGCGAGGTCGGCGTCGAACTATACCAGCAGATGCTAGAGGACGCTGTCGCGGAGCTGAAGTCCAACGGCGAGGGCGGTGAGATCGATCGCGGCTGGTCGCCCGCCATCAATGTGGGGGCAGCCGTCCTGATTCCAGAGGCTTATGTGCCGGACCTCAATGTGCGTCTCAGCCTTTATCGGCGACTTTCGGACGCGGAGAAGACGGAGGAGCGCGAAGCCCTGGCCGCCGAACTGATCGACCGGTTCGGGCCGCTGCCGGACGAGGCGAAACAGCTGCTGCGCATCGTGGGCATCAAGGCGAGCTGCAAGACGGCCTGTATCGAACGCATCGACATCGGCCCCAAGGGCGCGGTTCTGACCCTGCGCAACAACGCCTTCCCCAATCCCATGGGTCTGGTCGGCCTGATCCAGAAGAACCATGCCTTCTGGAAGATCCGTCCGGATCAGAAGATCGTGGTCAAGGGCGACTGGGATACGCCGGAAGAGCGGCTGAAAGTGGCCGAGCGGATCACCAGCGATCTGGCGCGGGTGGCGGGAGCCTAGCGCGCGGCGTTGATATCGCGCGACGCCCGCTCCAGCACGGCGGCCGGGCTTTCACCCGGCTGAACCTCGGCGACGCCGCATTCGAACTCGACGACGAAGGGCGTCTTGTCCGGCCCGGCCTCGAAGGCGGTGCAGCCGATGACGGCGGCGATACGATCAGCGGCGATCCGGCCAGCCGGACCGCGCGTGGCGGGCAGGGCCAGGGCGAAAACGTCGGGAGCCAGACGCGCGGCGGTATCTTCGGTCCGGATCAGGCGCGACACCATGGTGCCGATCTGTGGCAGGGCGCGATCCAGCCATCCCCCCTGACGCGCCTCGCGCACGGGCTCGGTTTCACTCACGCGCAACACCGCCACTGAAAGGGGGCGACGACGCAAGCGCGCCCCCTCGGCGACGCGGGCCAGATGGCTGGCGAACAGTTCAGGCGTGAACAGGCCGGTGTTGGGATCGGTCAGGCCCGAGCCACGCGCGCTTTCCAGCGACTTGCGGATGGCGACATGGCGACGATGGGCGCGGGCCAGGGCGACGATCCGGTCGGCGGTCTCGTCTTCTGGCGTATCGGCGGCTGCGACGTCGGCAAAGCCGCGATTGTACAGTTCCGCCAGATTGATCTCGGCCGAACCGCGCAGATAGAGCACCGCCGGGATATGATACAGGCGTGTGTTCCGCTTCATCCCCGAGGCGATGGACAGGGCCGGGGCGTGATCCTCCGCCCCCCACAAGACTGCCGCATCGAACGCTTTCTCGTGCAGATAGTCGAAGGCGGTGTAGGGCGTCGGCGCGGCCACGACCTCGCAACCGTGGGCCTCCAGCGCATTGGACAGGGCCAGGAAATGCCGGTCGGCCTTGCCGGCCGCCAGAACCCGTAACGGGGCCTCATCGATATCAACCGGCTTCAACGGCTCGCCGCGCGCGGTGAAGGTCGTCTCGCGCAGGGCGACCTCTTCCTCGGCAATGGCCGAGCGGACCAGCGCCTCGAGCCGCAGGGCCGCCTGTGCCGGGTGCGGAGCGACCGACATGACCAGATCGGCCTCGGTGCCGACCCATTCGGTCGCCTCGGGTCCGATGGCCAGAATCGGCAGTCGACGGGGGGCGACGGCGAGCCTCAGTGCCTCGACGCTGGCTTCTGTGTCGGCGATGCGGGCGTCCAGAATCACGGCCTCCAGCGGCCAGTCCATCAGCACGGTCAGTGCCGCAGCCAGCGAACGCGCCGTGACCGTCCGCCAGCCCAAGGCATCCAGACCTTGGCACAGCGGGCCGACCACCGCGTCGTCATGGGCGACGACCAGAATGCGAGGATCGGAACTCAAGGGCTGACATCTCCAGCGCCGACCGGATTCGACGTAAACCGACCATAGCGACCGCACCCCAAGCGGAGCAACAGCGACGAGAGGCTTTCCCCCACCTTCAGATGGGCTATGGTGGTGGGCTGTAGGGCGGTTGTGGGGACCGGATTGTCAGCTGAAATGAATACGCATCCGGCGACGCGATGGGCCACGCCTGCGCTCTGGGGTCGTCTGGCGATCAAGGCCTTCGCGCGTAGCTGGGGCCGCGACGTCATGCTGTACACCGGCGGGGTGTCCTTCTTCGCCCTGCTGGCCGTGTTTCCGGCTATCGCCATCCTGATCGGCTTCTACAAGGCGGTCCTGACCATCGGCCAAGTCAGTGAGCAGGCGGCCGCTCTTGCCGATGTCATGCCCTATGCCGCCCGCGCCATCTTCATGGCCGAGATCGACCGGCTGGCCAATGCGTCCGCGCGGACGGTGTCGGCCCAGTCGGCCTTCGCCCTGATCATCGGCGGCTATGCGGCGCATCGAGGATTCAAGGCCTTGCTGGCCGGACTTAATCTCATTCATGACGAGACGGAGCCGCACGGTTTCTTCAAGTTCAACCTGCTCGCTTTCTTTGTGGCCCTGTTCGCCTTCCTGCTGTTCACCGTCGTGTCGGGGGCGGTCGTGACGTCCCGCATCATCGAGCGGGCCAGTGCGGATGAGCCGGGGCGGCTGGTATCCAACTGGAGCTGGGATGCCCTCTGGCCGGCTCTTGGTTTGGCGATCGGACTGACGCTGCTCTACCGCTATGCCATGTCGCACCGGGCGCCCGTGGCCTGGATCCCGTCCCTGGTCGGGGGCGTGGTGGCGACGATCATGTCGACCATCTCGTCCTGGCTCTGCGCCATCTATGTGGAGCAGATCGCGCCGCTGGGGGCGACCTATGGCTCGGTCGGTGCCGTTGTGGTTCTGCTGATCTGGCTGTCGTGGAATGTGAACGCCATCTTCTACGGTGGGGCCTTCACCACCGAAATGGAACTGGCCGCCCGGTCGAAAGGGGCACCCGAACTGGAACCTGTCGAGCCCCTGCCGGAGACCGTGGTCAAGCTGGCGGATCGTCGGGCGCAACGACGGTGATCGACAGGACGCCGTCGTTTTCCTCCACGCCAAGGACCTGACCGCGCAGTTGATCCATCAGGAAGGGCACGTCGATCCGGGCCATGGGGTCGGTGGCCAACAAGGTCACCTGCGCACCGGGCAATGCCGTCTGCAGCGCCTTCTGCAACTTCAGACTGGGCACCGGGCAGCGGTGGCCGCGGGCATCGACAACGGTCATACGCCGATCCGGTCGAGCAGCATCTGCAGCGCCACCCGAACACTGACCAGGCGCACGGCTTCACGCCCCCGGTCGCCGAAACGGTGCTCCGCGTGAACCACGCCGCCGGGCCCATCTGCGGCGAAATGCACCAGCCCGACCGGCTTGTTCGCCGAGCCGCCTCCCGGACCCGCAATACCCGTGACCGAGACAGACACCGTCGCATCTGAATGCGCGATGGCACCAAGGGCCATGGCACGGGCCACGGCCTCGGACACCGCGCCCTGGCTTGCGATGAGATCAGCCGGCACACCCAGCATGCCGACCTTGGCTGCATTGCTGTAGGTCACGAACCCTCGGTCCACGACAGCGGAAGACCCCGGAACGGCCGTCAGAGCGCCCGCCACCAGACCGCCCGTGCAGCTTTCGGCGGTGGTGATCACAAGACCCTTTGCGACGGCAAGCCGTACGACGTCGCGGGCAAGGGTCTGGATGTCGTCGGGAAACATTGATCAGTCTGGTTCCGAATGCGGCGCGAGTCAGTCTAGCGTGACACGGTGCCTGTCCAGGCGAAATCTTATGGGGCGATAATGAGCGACGCTACCTTGATGCCTGATGCCGGGACACCGGCCGCCGTGCTGGCCGCAGATCGTCTGCCACCGCTGCTGTTCGCCTTGGCGATTTTCACCTCGGCGGCCCTGGTCTTCGTGGTCCAGCCTATGGTGACCAAGCTGGTCCTGCCGATGCTGGGCGGCTCGGCTTCGGTGTGGAACACGGCGATGGTGTTCTTCCAGACGGCTTTGCTGGCCGGCTATGCCTATGCGCATCTGTTGCAGCGGATCGGCTCGATCAAGGTTCAGGTGGGCCTGCACATGCTGCTGCTGGTGCTGGCGGCGCTGTTTCTGCCCCTCAGGATCAATGGCTGGCTCGGCGATCCCGATCCGGCGGCCCCTATCGGCTGGCTGCTGTTGACGCTGGCGGCGTCGGTGGGCGCGCCATTCGCGGTTCTGTCCGCCACCGCACCCCTTTTGCAGGCCTGGTATGCGCGGGTCCGGGCGGGGCATGCGGACGGCCAGAATCCCTATGTCCTCTACGCCGCATCGAACCTCGGCAGTTTTCTGGCCCTTTTGTCCTATCCCGTCCTCATCGAGCCGCTGGCCACGCTGTCGGGTCAACGGCTGGGCTGGAGCATGGGCTACGGCCTGTTCGTCCTGATGATCCTGGCCTTGGCGGCCGTGGTCTGGAGCCGCCGACTGGATCGCTCGCATGAGCCAGCGCCCCTGGCCAGAAGCGCGCCGATCCCGTGGAGTGAAAAGATCAGGTTCGTGCTGCTGGCCGCGGCCCCGTCCAGCCTGATGCTGGGGGTGACAGCGCATCTGTCGACGGATGTGGCATCGGCCCCCTTCCTGTGGGTCATACCGCTGGCGCTTTATCTGCTGACGTTCGTCATCGCCTTCCAGTCGAAGCCGGTTATCCCCCTGCCGGTGACGATGGTCGTGTCCGCTGCCGTTGCGGCGCTCAGCGTGGTGATGGTGGCTTTCCGCTCGATTGAGTGGCCCATGGCGTTCACCGTCAATATCCTGGCCTTCTTCTTCCTGACCCTGATGTGTCACCAGCTCTTGGCCGCCCGACGGCCCGCGCCGGACAGGCTGACCGAATTCTATCTTCTGATGTCGCTGGGTGGGGTAGTCGGCGGGGCTTTCACCGCCCTGATCGCGCCGCTGCTATTCAACATGGTGTGGGAATATCCGCTGGTCCTGTTGCTGGTCGGATTGTTCCGGCCATGGGGCAAGGGCGAGCTGTCGCCGCGTCAGTGGGGCGCGGTAATCCTCGCCATCGTGGCGGCCGCTGTGCCGGTGCTGATCTCGATCGCGTTGAACGCAGACGACTACGCCCGGACCATCTTCTACGCCAAGTCGCCGCTGATGATGCCGCAACTGACCATCCTCGTGCTTCTCCCGGCCGTCCTGTGTGCCTTTGTGCTCAGGGACCGGGCGTTGGTGTTCACGGGCATTCTGCTGGCGATGACCCTGTCGGCCCAATGGGTCGGGCGGGGCCACGACACCAGCTTTTCGGACCGCAGCTTCTTCGGCGTCGTGCGGATCGCCAATGTGCCGGACGACCGGCTGGGTGGCGACGTCCATGTGCTGACCCACGGAACCACCTATCACGGTGCACAGGCGCGGAACCCGCTCTTCGCCTGCGAACCCCGCATGTACTATGCTCGTGTCACGCCTATAGGTCAGTCGGCCCTGATGGTCGGGCGGCGCGGGCCGGCCAATATCGGTGTTGTCGGCCTGGGTACGGGGGCCATGGCGGCCTACAAGCGCACCGAAGATCGCATGACTTTCTTCGAGATCGATCCGATGGTCGATCGCCTGGCGCGGGACCCGAACTGGTTCACCTATATCTCGAACTGCGCCCAGGGGCCGATACGCACGGTTCTGGGTGATGCGCGCCTGACACTGGCGAAGGAGCCCGCCGGCAGCTACGACCTGCTGGTCATCGACGCCTTTTCCTCGGACGCGGTGCCGACGCATCTGCTGACCGTCGAGGCGATCGAGGGCTATCTGAAGCAGCTCAAGCCGACCGGCGTGGTCATTCTTCACCTGTCCAACCGCAATCTGGACATCACCTTGCCGGCCGTCGCGGCCGCCCAGGCTCTGGGCGTGCCGCGCCTGCATCAGATGACGCTTCAGGGCCCCGACACGCCCGATCTTGCCGAGGCCTCGACGGAAGCGCTGATCCTGTCCCCGACAGAGCAGGGCCTGGCCGATTTCCGCCGTGATCCACGCTGGATCGATCCGACCGAGACCGATGTCACGGCCTGGACGGACGACTACGTCAATCTGTTCGGGGCGATGCAGCGGCGGTACTTCCCGCCGGAGCCTGCCACCTAGACGCGGGCAGGCAGTTCGATGGTCGCCAGGGCCTGAGCCGCCAGGCCTTCGCCGCGCCCGGTAAAGCCCATGGCCTCGGTCGTGGTTGCCTTGACGCTGACGGCATCCAGCGGAAGCACCAGCAGTTCGGCGAGGCGTTCGCGCATGGCCTGACGATGCGGCTTCACCTTGGGCCGCTCGCAGATCAGGGTGACATCCACATTGACCAGTCGCCCGCCCCGCGCGGTCAGGCGCTGGACCGCATGGATCAGGAACAGCTCGGACGACGCGCCCTTCCACTGTGGGTCCGTCGGCGGGAAATGGTCGCCGATGTCGCCGTCGCCCATGGCCCCCAGAATGGCGTCGGTCAGGGCGTGCAGCCCTGCATCGGCATCCGAATGCCCGATCAGGGTCTGGTCGTGAGGGATTTCGACGCCGCACAGCCAGACGGCGTCGCCAGGACCCCACCGATGGGCGTCGAAACCCTGACCGACACGGATCTGACGGGGGATGTAGGCCTCGGCCATGGCGAAATCCTCTGGATAGGTGAGCTTCATCAGGCGGGTATCGCCCGCAACGATTCGGACCCGACCACCTTTGCGTTGTACGACTGTGGCTTCGTCGGTCGCGACCTCTTCGGCAGGCCAGGCGGCGTAGGCGGCGGTAAGCATGTCGTAGCGAAAGGCCTGCGGGGTCTGGGCACGCCACAGATCGTCCCGTGCGACCTCGCCGGCGACCAGATCTTCGGCCCCGCGACGCAGGCTGTCGGCGACGGGCAGGGCGGGCAGGGCCCCATCGGCATGTTCGAGAGCCGCCAGCACCCGCGCGATGACCTCGCGATCCAGCAGGGGGCGGGCGGCATCGTGGATCAGCACGGGGCGTTCGGCCGGACCGCCCAGTGCCGTCAGCCCGTTCTGCACGGACTCAGCCCGCGTCGCGCCGCCGGTTGCGAGACGCCAGCCGGTCAAGCCGGCGAGAGCCGCATGCGCTTCAGCCTCGGCATCGCGTGCCACGACCACGACCACGTCCTCCACCCCGGCCTCGAGCAGGGCTGCGACCGACCAGCGGATGACCGGCTGACCCCCCAGGTCGCGCCACTGCTTGGCCCCGCCGGCGCGGCTGCCGGAACCGGCGGCCACGACGATGGCGGCAAAGGCGGGGAGGGGAGATGTCATCCCGGCCTTCTAATCGCCGCGCTCGTGCTTGACGAGGGGGGCTGACCGCGCAGTAAGGGGCCTCATGGCCACAGGCATACAGATTGGCGACGTTTGGGTGCCCGGACGGGTGTTGACCGCGCCCATGACCGGGATCACGGACCTGCCGTTCCGCGTCCTGGCCTCACGGCTGGGCGCCGCCTATGTGGCGACCGAAATGGTGGCAGCGGCCGAACTGGCGCGGGCCCGCCCCGATGTGGTGCGGCGGGCGGCGGTCGGCGACGGCCTGCCCCTCACCGTGATCCAGCTGGTCGGACGCGATCCGGAGGCGATGGCCCAGGGCGCGCGCATGGCCGAACAGGCCGGGGCCGACATCATCGACCTGAACTTCGGCTGTCCGGCCAAAGAGGTGACCGGTTCGGCCTGCGGCTCGGCTCTGATGTGCACGCCCGATCTGGCCGCAGAGCTGATGCAGGCGGCGGTGCAGGCGACCTCCCGGCCCGTCACGGTCAAGATGCGCCTGGGCTGGGACGACGCCAGCCGCAATGCGCCGGACATCGCACGCCGGGCCGAAGACCTGGGCATCAAGGCCATCACGGTTCACGGACGCACCCGCCAGCAATTTTACACCGGCCGTGCCGATTGGCGGGCGGTGGGCCAGGTCAAGGCGGCGGTGGGCCTGCCGGTCATCGTCAATGGCGACATCCTGACGGCGGACGATGCGCGTGAGGCCCTGCACCAGTCGGGTGCGGATGCCCTGATGCTGGGTCGCGGCGTCTATGGGCGGCCGTGGCTGGCTGCGCATCTGGAGCGGGCGCTGGCGGATGGCACGGTTCTGACCGAGCCGGATCGCGCGGAACGCTCCGCCATCGTGATCGAGCATCTACACGCGTCGGTGGCCTTCTACGGCCTGCCGCTCGGTCTCAAGATGTTCCGCAAACATCTGGGCTGGTATGTCGAACAGGCCCCATGGCCCGCCGATCCTCTGGAGCGCCGCGCGGCCAAGGCCCGGCTGTGCCGGTTGGAGAGCCCGGGCGAGGTCGAACAGGCAATCACCCAGCTGTGGTCCCCGGTGACGCTTTCCAGTCACTCAGCTGTTGATCTAGCGCCACAGTTGGTAGACGCTGGAGGCCTATGACGGATACGCCCACAGCGACCCATGCCGATCAGACGTCCTCGCCCAGCGGTGCGGGGGGCTGGTTTTCCGGCTGGTCCGAAGAGCGCCGTCGCAATCTGTTTCTAATCACCTTCGGTTTGTCGTTCCTGATAACGGCGGCTGCCATCTGGCTTGTCGCCGAGGCCCCGGGCACCAGTGGTGACGGCGCTCGCGATCTGGCGAGCCGGGCGGTGCTGTGGATCCTGTCGGTCAATCTGGTCCTGATCCTGGTGCTTGCAGCCGTAGTCGGGCGACGCGCGATCGGTCTTTTCCAGCGTCGCGGCGATGCAGGTGCCCGCCTGCACCTGCGTTTTGTGACCCTGTTTGCTCTGGTCGCATTGGTGCCTTCGATCCTGATCGCCCTGGTCTTTGGCGTCTTGGTCAACCGGGGTGTCGATCAGTGGTTCAGCGAAAACGTCCAATCAGCCGTCAGAAACGGCGCGACGATCGGCGAGGCCTATCGTGACGACGTATCGACCCAGATGGATGGCGACATCCTGGTGGTAGCCGAGCAGCTCAGCGATGTCCGGCCCTTGTTCGACAATCGGGTTCAGTTCTCCAACGCCCTGATGCAGGTTGGCCAGATTTTCGGCTATCCCGCCGTCTATATTCTCGGAGCCGATGGTCAGGTGTTGGCCAGTGGCGAGTCGCCGGGTGCGCCCCCCTATGTCGCGCCGTCGATGGAGGCTTTGGAAGAGGCGTCTCTGGAAGGCGCGGCTCCAGCACAAGAGGTCACCGAAGGGCCTGACGCGGTGCGCTCGGTGATGGCCCTGCCGGCCTATGGCGATGCGTATCTGTATATGGTCCGTCCGCTCAAGCCGGGCGTGCTTGCTCAAATGCGCAATGGTCTGGACTCTATCCAGGCCTATCGCGAGGCCCAGGCCAGCCGCGAACGCATCCAGGCCTCGTTCGCACTCAGCTATATCGAAACCGCACTGCTGGTTCTCGTCGGGGCCGTCTGGCTGGGCATGTCGGCGGCCAGTTCGATCTCCGGCCCGATCGGACGATTGGTCGAGGCGGCGGACAAGGTGGCGGGCGGCGATCTGACGGCACGTGTGGACGGCAACGACGGACCCGGCGAAATCCGCACCCTTTCGGCCTCCTTCAATCGCATGACGGACGACCTGGCCGCACAGCAATCGGCCCTGCGCGCCGCCAGCGAGGAGGCGACGGGCCGCAGCCGATTCATCGAAACCGTCCTGTCCGGCGTCTCGGCGGGCGTCATCGGCCTGGACCGCCTGCGCCGGGTCTCGGCCATCAACGACAGCGCCATCGAACTTCTGGCCATCCGGGAGGCAGATATCATCGGACGCCCGCTGGGAGAGGTATCGCCGGAGCTCAGCGAACTGGCCGCCCGGGCCGAGGCCCATATCGAGGAAGAGATCGATGTGACGCTGGAAGGCGAGACCCGGCGCCTGCGTGTCCGCATCGAGGGCGGTCTGGGCGGCGAGATGGTCCTGACCTTTGATGACATCACGCGCCTGGTCACGGCCCAGCGCAACGCCGCCTGGCGCGACGTGGCCCGCCGGATCGCGCATGAGATCAAGAACCCGCTCACGCCGATCCAGCTGTCGGCCGAACGGTTGCGTCGCCGCTATCGCAAACAGGTCGAGGACGACGTCGAGGTCTTCGACCGCTGCACCGAGACCATCATCCGTCAGGTCGGCGACATCGGCCGGATGGTGGACGAATTCTCCGCCTTCGCCCGCATGCCCGCGCCTCGCTTCACGTCTGCTGATCCGGCGGAGCTGTTGCGCGAGGCGGTCTTCGCCCAGCGCGTGGCCGTGGCCGACATCGATATCCAGATGGCCGAGCCCCTGCCCAAGGTCACGATCCATGCCGATCGGCCCATGATCGGTCAGGCCCTGGCCAATATCCTCAAGAATGCGGGTGAGGCCGTGGCCTCGCGTCGCGAGACAGATTCCAAGTCTGCCGACAGCGCCAACCCGGGCATCCTCGCCCGCCTGCTGGTCGAGGACGACATGGCCACCTTCGTCATCGAGGACGACGGCCCCGGCCTGCCTGCCAAGGATCGCGACCGCCTGACCGAACCCTATGTGACGACGCGCGAGAAGGGCACCGGCCTCGGCCTCGCCATCGTCAAACGCATCTGCGAGGAGCATGGCGGCGAGCTCAAACTGGCCGATGCCGAGACGCTGGGCGGGGCTAAAATCTGCCTGATCTTTCCTCTGAAATCCCAACAGCCATCGACCGCTTCGGCCACGGCGAAGGACGCACCCGCGTCTAGACCCCTGACCGTTCCGGCCAACGAATAGCGAGGCGATATGCGATCCACGGGAGCCGATATTCTGGTCGTCGACGACGAGGCCGACATCCGCGAACTGGTGTCCGGCCTGCTTGAGGACGAGGGCCATGCCGTTCGTGTGGCCTCCAATTCCGAAGAAGCGCTGGCCGCCATCCGGGCTCGCAAGCCTTCGCTGGCCCTGCTCGACATCTGGATGAAGGGCGGCGGCCTGGACGGGCTGGAACTGCTGGACGTCATCAAGGAGCTGGACCCCGACCTGCCCGTGGTCATGATCTCGGGCCACGGCAATATCGAGACGGCGGTCACGGCCCTGCAACGCGGGGCCTATGACTTCATCGAAAAACCGTTCAAGTCCGATCGTCTGGTCGTCGTCGTCCAGCGCGCCCTGGAGACCAGCTCCCTGCGGCGCGAGAATCGCCGCCTGAAAGCCCAGGTCAATGAACCCGCAGGCTTCATCGGCAAGTCCGCGGCGGCTCAGGCCCTGCGCAGCACCATCGCCAAGGTCGCCCCGGCTAACAGCCGCGTCCTGATCAGCGGCCCTCCCGGCTCGGGCAAGGAACTCGTCGCCCGCCAGATCCATGAGGCCAGCGCCCGCTCGCGCGGCGAGTTCGTGGCCATCGCCGCAGCCGGCATGACGCCCGAGCGACTGGATCTGGAGCTGTTCGGCGAGGAGGGTCACGACGGCCGTCCGCGCAAGATCGGTGTCTTCGAACGCGCCCACAACGGCACCCTCTATCTGGACGACGTCGCCGACATGCCGCGCGAAAGCCAGAGCCGCGTCCTGCGCGTCTTGGTCGAACAGCGCTTCCGTCGCGTCGGCGGCGAGCAGGACGTTCAGGTCGATATTCGCGTGATCACCTCGACCTCGCGCGACCTGAAGATCGAAATCGCCGAGGGCCGGTTCCGCGAGGACCTGTTCCACCGCCTGAACGTCGTGCCCATCCGCGTGCCCGCCCTGTCGGAGCGGCGCGAGGATATCGGCGAGCTGATCGACTATTTCATAGACACCTTGTCGGCTTCGCAGGGCCTGCCCAAGCGGCGGCTCGGAGACGACGCCATCGCCGTGCTGCAGGTCCATCCCTGGCCGGGCAATGTCCGTCAGCTGCGCAACAACGTCGAGCGGCTGCTGATTCTGGCGACGGGCGACCCGTCCCAGCCGATCAGTGCCGACATGCTGCCGTCCGAGGCGACCAATGCCAACTCCACTGGCACCCTGGGGGCCGAGCGCATCATCGCCCTGCCGCTGCGGGAGGCGCGCGAGGTGTTCGAACGCGAGTATCTGGCGGCCCAGATCATGCGCTTCGGCGGCAATATCAGCCGCACCGCCGCCTTTATCGGCATGGAGCGCTCGGCCCTGCACCGGAAGCTGAAGTCGCTGGGCGTCTCCCCCTCGCGCGGTGGCGACGACGAGGACGAGCCGGTGGCCGAAGCATGAGCCGCGTCGCCTATGTCAACGGCCAGTACCACCCGCACGGCCAGGCCATGGTCCATGTCGAGGATCGCGGCTTCCAGTTCGCCGACGGCGTCTATGAGGTCTGGTCCATATTCGACGGGCGGATGGCCGATTTCGACGGTCACATGACCCGCCTGCACCGCAGCCTGAACGAACTGCGCATCGACATCCCCATGAGCCGCGAGGCCCTGACGCGGGTGCTGCACGAGACCATCCGGCGCAATCGCGTGACCAACGGCATCGTCTATCTGCAGGTCACGCGCGGCACCGCCCGGCGCGACCACCCGTTCCCGGCCGAGGGCACCCCGCCCAGCGTCATCGTCACCTCCCGCTCCATCAGCGCCAGCAAGGCGGAGGCGCAAGCGCAGAAGGGCGTCGCTGTCCTGACCCAGCCCGACATCCGCTGGGGCCGTTGCGACATCAAGACCGTCGGCCTCCTGGCCAACGTTCTGGCCAAACAGGCGGCGCGCGAGGCCGGGGCCTATGAGGCCTGGATGGTCGACGAGATGGGCCTGGTCACCGAGGGCTCCTCGACCAATGCCTGGATCGTGGACGAGCACGGCAAGCTGCGGACCCGCGACACCCAGGCCAACATCCTGAAGGGCATCACCCGCACCGCCCTGATGGCCCTGATCGAGCAGGAGAAGCTGGAGCTGGACGAGCGCCCCTTCAGCGTGGACGAGGCCAAGCGCGCCAGGGAGGCCTTCTTCACCGCCGCCGGGGCCTTCGTCATGCCGGCGGTGTCCATCGACGGCACGACCATCGGCGACGGCAAGCCCGGCCCCATCGCGACCCGCCTTCGCACCCTGTATCTTGAACAGGCCAAACGCGACGCCATTTAGGGCCTCGCGCCCTGTTGCGATGCCGCCCTGGCGGTGCGTAATGTGGCGGGCCGGGCATTCGATCCGGTCCCGCGTGGTCACCCGCGCGGCGAAACAAGTAAGAACAGGGGCAAACCTGCCATGTCGCAAGACAAATCCAAGAACCTTCAGGACACCTTCCTCAACTCGGTCCGCAAGACCAAGACGCCGCTGACCATCTTCCTGGTCAACGGCGTCAAGCTGCAGGGCATCGTGACCTGGTTCGACAACTTCTGTGTGCTGCTGCGCCGCGATGGCCAGTCGCAACTGGTCTACAAGCACGCCATCTCCACCATCATGCCGTCAGCACCCGTGCAGCTGTACGAGCCTGACGCCGACGAAGACTGATTGACCCAAAAACTCATCGACCACGCCGTCCCGCTGATCCGGGCGATCGTCATCCACCCCGATGGACGCTCCGAGAGCAGTCGCGCGGCGGAGGAGCGGCTTGAAGAGGCGGTGGGCCTGGCCCGCGCGCTGGACCTCGACGTGCGCGCCGAAGAGATCGTGCGCCTGCGCAAGGTCACGCCCGCCACCCTGTTCGGCACCGGCAAGGTCGAGGAGCTGGCCGCCCTGGTCACCGCCGCAGAGGCCGAGGCCGTGGTCATCGACGACGACCTGAGCCCGGTCCAGCAGCGCAATCTGGAAAAGGCCTGGGACTGCAAGGTCATCGACCGCACCGGGCTGATCCTCGAAATCTTCGGTCGCCGCGCCCGCACCAAGGAGGGTCGGCTGCAGGTCGAGCTGGCCCGGCTGGACTACGAGAAATCCCGCCTGGTCCGGACCTGGACCCACCTGGAGCGGCAACGCGGCGGCACCGGCTCGACCGGCGGCCCCGGCGAGACCCAGATCGAGCTGGACCGCCGCCTGATCGCCGACCGCATCGTTAAGCTGAAGGTCGAGCTGGACGAGGTCCGCCGCACGCGCGGCCTGCACCGCAAACAGCGCCAGAAGGTGCCGTTCCCGACCATCGCCCTGGTCGGCTACACCAATGCCGGTAAGTCGACCCTTTTCAACCGTCTGACGGGGTCAGAGGTCATGGCCAAGGACCTGCTATTCGCCACCCTGGACACGACCCAGCGCACCATCCGCCTGCCACAGGGGCGCCCCGCCATCATCGCCGACACCGTCGGCTTCATCTCCGACCTGCCGCACGAACTGGTCGAAAGCTTCCGCGCCACGCTGGAAGAGGTGGGCGAGGCCGACCTGATCCTGCACGTCCGCGACATCGCCTCGACCGACACGGTGGCCCAGGCCCGGGACGTCGAGACGGTCCTGAAACAGATCGAACAACCGACTGCCGCCGACGGCACGGTCAAGCCGCGCCGCATCCTGGAGGTCTGGAACAAGACCGACCTGCTGGACCCCGAGGCGCGCGAAGCCATCGAGGGTCAGGCCGCCCGCTCCGGCAACACCGCCGTCGCCGTCTCCGCCTGGACAGGGCAGGGGATTGAGGCCTTGCGCCACGCCATCACCGAACTGATCGACGACGACCCTGAAATGGACCTGGTCCTGCAACCCACCCAGGGCGAGGCCCTGGCCTGGCTCTACGAGCACGGCCGGGTCACGGCGCGGGATACGGATGCGGAAGGGCGGACCCATCTGACGGTGAGGCTCGACCCGCAGGCGATGGGGCGGTTCGAGCGGCAGTTTCAGGCGGAGTGAGCGCTCTTAGCAGGATTGGATGACTGCTTTTCGGAAACAACGTGGTGACCACTTTCCACCCAAAGCGAACCTTAGCAGGCAGCCTCTAGCGGTGCGGCTTGTAAGAGGGGTACTTTAGCGACGAGTTTCAACGACCCGCCGCGATCTGCTCTACCTTCGTGGATTTCGGTTATGGCTCGGCTGAGCGCAGCGCGGCGTGAGAAAACCGCTCAACATCGGTTACCTGCTCGTCGATATCCGACAGCGTCGAGTCCCGCGACCGAGCTATAGCCAGGTCTCGCTCGGACTTGTCTGAGACAACGAAAAAGCCCGCGGCACCCAGTTGACCTTCCAGCGGCGTGCCCAGCGATGGTGCGCGAGCGAAGTTTCCGATGTAGGTGGCTTGCCCAGGGTGAATGGTGAACGGCATTGAGAAGCGAGTGCCGGATGACCAGGACGTGCCCATCCCTGCCATCGTTCCCCCGAACCCGAAGTCGAAAACCTCATATTGGCCAGCCGGCAACCGGACCACAAAGACCTTCCCGGTCTCCCGGCCCGCAAAATCTGGGTTTGCCATCTGGGACCTGAAAATGCCGACGCATCGACATTCAATCGATCGCACCCGTTCCGGGACCGGCGCTCCAGTGAAGGAAGCCGTCTGGCGGTAATGGAACGAGAAGTTCATCGCGATCCGGATTGTGCTCACCGAATAGACCAGCACGCCCTCATCGGCCGCCGTAGCCGGTTGCTGAGCTTGAGGGGCCGAGGCCAGAAACAAGGAGGCACACATGGCTACCACCACTGCGATTAGCCTGCTCATTGACCCCCTGCCTGTCTGTGCACTGCCGTGAATGCCTAGCGTCGTCGAGAGTGGGCAGACTAGCCTGCGGCCACGACGCGCGTCCAGCGAACGATCGACCGCGCTGCCTTCAATATGGGTCTGCTCTCCAAGCCGGAGCCTACGTCAGTTCCCACCCATAGCGGACATTGGCTGCCTCCGCTGTTAGCCGCACTAGCGAACTGAAGAGCGGTCCTGCCACAGCCACGACCGTTTCTGACGTACCCGCATGCCAGACTGCTCTCCATGTCGATGAGCACGCAAATCAATCCCGCCGACTACGATGAGGACGGCGGCAATGTCTGGGATCATGCGCGGCGGGAGTATCTGGCGGGCGTGAAGGCGACGCATATCTGTCAGCGGTACGGCATGTCGCTCAGTTCGTTCCGGCTGCATGCGCGGGTCGGGGGCTGGCGGCGGATGGATCAGCCTACCTGTGACGCCCCGCCCGAGCCCGGCGAATACCATCCCGACGACGCCGTCAGCTTCGCCGACCTGGCCCAGGAGGCCTTTCTGAACATCCGCCGCGCCCTGGGCACGGGCCGCGCGTCCGAGGCCTCGACCTGGCTGCGCGTCTACGACCGCCTCGCCGACAAGGCCCGCGCCCACGTCATGGCCGAGCTGCCCGACATCGTGACCCCGCAGATCGAGTCCAGTCGCGACCCGCTGACCCTGTTCGCGGTAGAAGACGAAAACACCAACGATCTGAATGCGATGGCCGAAGGTTCAGAGGTGGAACCTCACGGATTGGACTCCTTGCACCCGGTTTTTCCGGAGTCCAAATCATAGCTCAGGCTTAGGGGCGGCCTCCGATCGTCGACCGCTATCCCTGCCGGGCCGCTGCCAGGATCGGGCCGCCCGACGTAGCCTGAACCAATATGGCCGTGCGCATGCCGGGTCGGCCCGACACGGGCGTGGCAAAGCCGACCGTCTGGCCCCGCCATTGGCCCAGTTTCACCAGTTCGCGCACGACATTGGCGTGGGGCAGGGTGCGGCCGGTATTCTCGCCCCGCGCCACCGGCACCTCGATCGGTCGGGGCTCATAGCGGACCAGCCAGACATCGGCCGGTTGACGTGGTGCCTCGCCGCCCGCCAGGCCGACTCCTCGGCCCTGAAAGCGGATAGTGGGCCCGGTGAAGGCGCGGTGCCGCGCGATCTCCCGCTCGATCTCGCTCATGCGCCCGCCCACGACGTCTTCGCGGCCATCGACGACGATCTGCGGCGTCCAGACGTTGCCGTTGCCCAGGCCTCGCTGATAGTCGCGCTGGCGGGCGGTGAAGGCCGGCTGGGCAAAGGTGTCGCGCCACCCCAGCTGGTCCCAGTAGGTCACGCCGAAACTGAGCGCCAGAATGTCCGGGCGGCCGGATAGCCGCAACAGATTGGCATTGGCCGGCGGGCAGGATGAGCAGCCCTGACTGGTGAACAGTTCCACGACGGTCAGTTCGGTCGGAGGGGGCGGCGACGCCTCCGGCCTCGCTGGAGCCACAGATACAGCCCCGACCGTTGTCGCCACCGCGACGGCTGCGCCCAATCCGAGCAGGCGCAGCGACGGGAACCGTCGACGGCGCACTGATGCGGTTGGGATCGGATCAGTCGGCTGGCTCATACCCGGCTATTCGGCGCTACCGCCGGTCAGGTTACAGGACGACCTTCAGAGCGCCCGCTCCGCCGCCTTGGCCGCGTCCCACAGGGCGTCCATCTCGGCCAGGTCGCTCTGCTCCGGCGTGCGCCCATCCTTTGCCAGCTCCGCCTCGATGAAGCCGAAGCGGCGCACGAACTTGGCATTGGCCCCGCGCAGGGCGTCCTCGGGCTCGACCCCCAGCTTGCGCGCCAGGTTGGCGACGACGAACAGCAGGTCGCCCATCTCCTCGCGCGCCTTGTCCAGGTCGCCGGCGGCGATCTCGACCCGCAGTTCGGCGACCTCCTCGTCCAGTTTGTCGAAGACCTCGGAGGTGCTGGGCCAGTCGAAGCCGACGCGGGCCGCCCGCTTGGTCAGCTTGGCCGCGCGGGCCAGGGCGGGCAAGCCGACGGGGACATCATCCAGCACGCCAACTTGCGCCTTCGCCACCCGCTCGGCTGCCTTGATGTCCTCCCACCGCGCCTTCTGGGCCACCCCGTCCGCCTTGGCCGCCTCGTCCCCGAACACATGCGGATGGCGCCGCTCCAGCTTGTCGGCCATGGCGTTGGCGACATCGTCGAAGACGAACAGT
The DNA here is from genome assembly GCF_016463295.1 of Brevundimonas sp. Lineage (GTDB taxonomy): Bacteria > Pseudomonadota > Alphaproteobacteria > Caulobacterales > Caulobacteraceae > Brevundimonas. The sequence continues at coordinate 87,158 of NZ_JAEMRO010000001.1, read as the reverse complement.
CCCTGTTCCTCGGCCATGCGGGCGTGGAAGACGACCTGGAACAGCAGGTCGCCCAGCTCGCTCCTCAGGTCGTCATGGTCCCCGCGCTCGATCGCGTCGGCGACCTCATAAGCCTCCTCGATCGTATAGGGGGCGATGGTGGCAAACGTCTGCTCCACGTCCCACGGACAGCCGCCCACGGGGGCCCGCAGCCGGGCCATGATGGCGTTCAGGCGGTCGATTGGAGTGCTCATCCCTGCGCCTTCGCGTCCAGCGCCGCCCGGATCTCGGCATGGCGCGCCTGATCCAGCGGATAGCGATGCAGGGCCACCGCCGCCAGCAGCAGGCACAGCGCGGGCAGGCCGGCGAACATGATCTGCAGCCACATCAGGGCCGGGCCAGAATTCTGCCCGCCCAGGCCCGGATCGAACCCGGCCATCTGCAGGCCCGCGAACGTCAGGACCGAGACCGCATAGCCCAGCTTCGACGTCGCCGTCAGGATGGAAAACAGCAGGCCGGTCCGGTCCGCCCCGTCATCCAGCCGCACCTGATCGCTGACGTCCGCCATCATCGCCCGCAGCAGCAGGTCGCCCGAGGCGAAGGCCAACCCCACCAGCGCCACCATCGCCCCGGCCATCAGCAGGTCCGCATAGGGGGCCGGATTGCCACTCATGGCCTCCAGCGCCGATCGTGCCGGCTCGACCAGCACGGGGGCCAGGAAGGCGGCGAACATCAGGGTCACGGCGAAATAGACGCAGGCCCAGATCAGCGCCTTGTGCTTGCCCAGCCGCACCGCCAACCAGCTCCAGGCCGGGGCGCCGAACAGGCCGAAGACGAAATAGACCAGCAGCAGGATCGAGGTCTCCGCCCGCTCGAACCCCCGCGCCGCCTCGAAGAAGTAGAAGAACAGCGCCCCGACCACGCCCCGGGCGATGCCCAGCGCCAGGTCCGCCCCCAGCAGCCGCTGGATCACGGGCCGCTTGAACAGGGCCAGATAGCCGAACCGCGTCTCGGCGGCGGTGGCCGGTCCGGGCGGCGGCTCGGGCGTGAAGGCAAAGGTGATGGCCAGCGAGACGGGCAGGGCGATGATGATGAACCACCCCTGCCACTGCACCGCCCGCGCATAGTCGCCCCAGCCCATGTTCTGAACCAGCACGGGCACCAGCAGGACTGCCAGCACGCCAATAATATTTGCCGTCTGCCACCAGCCATAGATGCGCGAGCGCTGGTTGTAGTCCGATGACAGCGCGGAGGCCCAGCTGACCTGCGACAGCAGGCTGACCGAGAAGCCGAGCGACAGCACCACCAGCCAGATGGTCAGATAGGCCGGTCCCGCGCCGGGCCGCGCCATGAACAGCGTGCCGACCGCCAGCATCAGCACCGGTGCCGCCAGCCCCATCCACAGGCGATAGCGGCCGAACCGGCTGTGGGTCCGATCGATGACCATCCCCAGCGCCGGATCGACGACGATGTCGGCCATCCGGATGATCAGAAAGATCAGCCCGACCACGGCCAGGTCGACGCCCACATGGCTGGCATAGAACTCCGGCAGGGTCACATAGACCGGCAGGCCCAGCGCCGCATAGGGCAGGCAGGCGGCGGAGAAGGCGGCCAGCACGCCATTGCTGCGACGGGGCGCAGCGGCTGTGGCGGCAGGGGAGGCGACGGGGGCGTCGGTCATGGACGGGTCCATCTGGAAAGCCGGTGAATCGGCCTGTCGCACCATGCCGTCTTTGCGGGCAGGGCGCGAGACGGGCGGTGACGCTTTCGTCATCGGCAGCGCGGAAATGGCCTTGCCGCCGCCACAGGCCTAGGGTCAGCATGCCTGCCATGTGGACTCGCCTCGTGCCCGGCCTGCTGGCCGCCCTGTGTCTGATCTTTGCGGCCCAGCCGGTCGCGGCCCAGACCCGCGATCAGCTGCGCGATCTGGCCGAGGCCTGCGAGGCGACCTCTCCGGACTGGGACGGCGCGGCCTTCGCCAACTTCATCTCGGTCAACTCGCTGGAATGGACGCCTTTCAACCAGATGGAGTGGGGCTGGCAGACCTATGTGCCCCTGATCCAGCAGGAGATCGGTACCCGTTGCGACGTCGGCACGGTCCGCTTCGCCCAGGCCCTGGCGCAGTTCCAGTCGCAGCGGGGACTCATCGCCAACGGCATCTTCGACGACGCGGCCTTTCAGGTCTTCAAGGGCCTCTGGCAGGAGCGCCGCCCCTTCATCATGGCGCGGGTGAGGGGAGAGCCTTGCCCGGCTCCGCCGCCCCTGTCCGATCTGGGCTATCTGGTCGAGGAAGAGGAACATGCCGACCGCCTGACCCGCCTGCTGCGCCGCGACGTGCTGGTCGCCTATCGCCGGATGGTCCAGGCCGCCCGGCGCGAGGTGCCCGAGGTCGCGGCCAATCCCGAACTGCTGCAGATCTTCTCCGGCTTCCGCGACCCCGAAGCCGACGCCGCCCGCTGCGCGGCCCAGGGCAATTGCGACGGCCTGAGGCGCGCGGTCTGTTCCGCCCATCGCACAGGCACCGCCGTTGACCTCTATGTCGGCCAAGCCCCCGGTCTGGGTGTCGACAACACCAGCCCGGCCAGCCGTGCGGCCATGAGCCAGACCCAGACCTACATGTGGCTGGTCCGCAATGCCCGGCGCTTCGGCTTCGTGCCTTACGCCTTCGAGCCCTGGCACTGGGAATGGATCGGCCCCACCGGCGAGAGCGGCGCGCCGTGATACGGTGCCTGACCCCGGGGGAGCGGAGGTTGGCGCGAGAGGCGCTGGGTGACGCGGTTCGGCTCGACACGGTCCGGTTCTTCCCCACCCCGTGGCCTTTCGACCGCGCCTTCGTGCCCGGTCGATGGTTTGGCCGCGACTGGATCGCCTGGCCGGCGCGGCAACTGCCCCGGGACTTTGCTACAGCCCCCCTGAGACTTCAGGGCGTACTGGTCCATGAACTCGTCCACGTCTGGCAGGCCCAGACCGGGGTCAACCTGCTGACAGCCAAGCTGAGGGCGGGGGACCGTGCGGACTCGTATCGATACGCAGTCGGTAACGACTGCCGCTGGGATGCCTTGAACATCGAACAGCAGGCCATGGTCGTCGAGCATCGCTTTCGGCTATTGCGCGGGGAACGGACGCCGGCGGATTTGGCATTCTATCAGCGCGTCTGCCCGTTGCCGCACGGCGTGGCTTGAAATCCAGAAGGGCAGGGTTATATCCGCTACCGATGCGGTTGCGGATTGGCGCGCCGTCCAAGCGGAGAGCGAAATGCCCAAGGTTCTGGTCCTTTATCATTCCACCTATGGCCATCTGGAAACCATGGCCGAAGCGGTCGCCGAGGGCGCACGCTCGGTTGAAGGGGCCACGGTCGACATCAAGCGCGTTGCCGAGACCGTGCCGGACGAATTGGCCAAATCGAGCGGCTACAAGCTGGATCAATCGGCGCCCATCGCCAAGGTCGAGGATCTGGCCGATTACGACGCCATCATCGTCGGGGCCGGCACGCGCTTCGGCACCGTCGCCTCGCAGATGCGCAACTTCTGGGATCAGTCCGGAGGCCTGTGGTTCCAGGGCAAGCTGGTGGGCAAGGTCGGCGGTGTCTTCACCGCCACGGCGACCCAGCACGGCGGCCAGGAAACCACTCTGATCGGCATGATCCAGACCCTGATGCACCACGGCATTCTGGTGGCCGGTCTGCCCTATTCCTTCCAGGGCCAGATGCGGAACGACGAGATCACGGGCGGCTCGCCCTATGGGGCCACGACCATCACCAATGGCGACGGCTCGCGCATGCCCAGTGAGAACGAACTGGACGGCGCCCGCTACCAGGGCCGCCACATCGCCGAGGTGGCCAAGAAGCTGTTCGGCTAAAGACGCCGCATGCCGCCGCCAGGCGAACTGGCGGCGGCTATCCGGTCAGCGGCGACGCTTGCCACGCAGATTGTCGATCGCCCATTCGCCCGGCCCGGCGAAGATCAGATAGAAGAAGACAAAGCAGTACAGCGCCGCCAATTCGCCCTGATTGACGATGGGATAGGGGCTCTGGGGCGCATGCACCATCCAGTAGGCCACGGCCATGAAGCCGGACAGGATGAAGGCCGTGCCGCGCGTGAACAGGCCCAGGATGATCAGGATGCCCCCGACCAGCTCGATCGGTCCCGACCACCCGGCCAGGGTCGACAGGTCGATGCCGCCGCCCTGACCGCCGGGCGGGAAGTGCAGGATTTTCTGCGTCCCGTGCTGCAGCAGCAGCAGACCCGCGACGATACGGAAGACACTGAGCACGCGCGGTGCCCAGGATGTCAGACTGGTCGTGTTCATGAGAGGCGTCCCTGTTGATCAGGGAACACTAGCCGCAGACCCGGACTTGGCAAGGCGAAGCTTCAGGCGGCTTTGTCCAATTCCACCAGTTTCTGGATGGCGACATAGTCGGTCTTGCCGGTACCCAGCACAGGGACCTCGGCGACACGCATGATCTTCTTGGGGACGGCCAGTTCAGGGGCCCCATGTTCCCGGGCCCATTCGGTCAGGCGCGCGACCTCGGCATCCATCCGGTCGGTCATCAGAACCAGCTTTTCGCCCTTGCGGCTGTCCGGGATCGACACGACCGCATGCCGGTTTTCAGGCCAGACGGCCGAGGCCAGACCTTCGACGGCCGTCAGGGACACCATCTCCCCGCCGATCTTGGCGAACCGCTTCACCCGACCCAGGATGGCGATATAGCCTTCGTCATCCAGGGAGACGATGTCGCCCGTGTCATGCCAGCCCCCGTCCAGAGGCTCGATCACCTTTGGATCGCTGGCCGACAGATAGCCGCTCATGACATTGGGGCCCTGCAGATACAGCCGCCCGCCCTCGGTGATGCCGGGCACGTCGTCCAGGCGCCAGTTCATGCCCGGCAAGATCTGGCCCACGGTGCCAGGCCGGTTGCGGTCTGGATGGTTGACGGCGGCGACCGGCGAGGTCTCCGTCGCGCCATAGCCTTCCAGCAACTTCAGACCGTGAAAGCGGGTGTTGAACAGATGATGCGTCTCGTCGCGCACGCGCTCGGCCCCCGCGACCACGAACTTCAGGCTGGAGAAATCGTCCGGCCCTGCCACCCGCGCATACTGGTTCAGGAAGGTGTCCGTGGCGAACAGGATCGAAGCCTTCACCTGTGGCAGCAGTTCGACGATCTGCTTGGCGTGCAGGGGCGACGGATACTGAAACGCCTTCAATCCCTGGAACAGCGGCAGCAGCACACCGCCGGTCAGGCCGAAACAGTGAAAGGTCGGCAGGGGGTTGAACATCACCCAGTCCGGGTCCAGCGGAATATGCTGGTTCACCTGGCGGCAGTTGGCGACCAGGTTCCACTGGCTCAGCACCACGCCCTTGGGCGCTCCGAAACTGCCGGAGGTGAACAGCACCACGCCCGGTGACGAGGGCGCGGTCTTGACCAGAAAGCGGCGCGGCATCAGCCCGGCCATCAGGCCGAAGAGCTTGTCCTGCAGCCCGATGGATTTGCGGACGTCGTCCAGCCAGACGATCTCGGCCACCGTGGCCAGGTCCGCGACCAGGTCGTCCAGCTTGGCCTGATCGATGAAGCGTTTGGCGGTCAGGATCTTCCTGACGCCCGCGGCCTTCAGCGCCGCCTTCAGGTTCAGTTCGCCTGCCGTGAAGTTCAGCATGACCGGCTGGCGGCCGTAGGCGTGCAGGCCGAAGAAGGTGACCGCGCCGCCCACGCTGGAGGGCAGCATGATGGCCACTCGCTCGGACGGTGCCGTCATGGCGGCGATCTTGCGGCCCAGCACGAAGGCGGCGCGGATCAGGCCGGTATAGGTCAGGGGATTGCGGTCCTGATCCTCCAGAATCTCCTTGTCGCCATAGGTCTCGCGGGCGGCGATCAGGGCATCGAACAGCGACTGCTGCTTGAGCTTGGGGTCCAGGGGTACGCGCAAGAACTCACCTCCGTGCGGATGCGGTTGGCCCGCAGCCTTCGTATCGAGCGGCGCAAACTAGAGGGGCGGGCCGCGCTTGAAAAGATATGTTACCTTGCGTGAGCGCCGCACTTGCCTTGCCTTCCGTGTCCGGAACGACGACATAGCGGTCTCGCCCAGCGACGGAGCCGCGACGCCCTTGGTCACCCTGATCGACACCCTCAGGAAAACGCCGTCCGAACTGCGTCACCCGGAAAAGCAGAACCGGCCGGAGACGGCCGTGCTGAAAAAGCCCGACTGGCTGCGGGTCAAGGCCCCCGGCTCGGGCCAGTACAATGCCACCAAGGCCATCGTTAAGGACAAGGGCCTCGTCACCGTCTGCGAGGAGGCGGCCTGTCCCAACATCGGCGAGTGCTGGAGCCAGAAGCACGCCACCCTGATGATCATGGGTGACACCTGCACGCGCGCCTGCGCCTTCTGCAACGTCAAGACGGGCCTGCCTGAGGCGCTCGATCCGGAAGAACCCGCCAAGGTCGGGCTGGCGGTGGCGCAACTCGGTCTGAACCACGTCGTCATCACCTCGGTGGACCGCGACGACGTCCACGACGGCGGTGCCGCTCACTTCGCCGAGGTGGTGCGCGAAATCCGACGACAGGCCCCGCAGACCACCATCGAAATCCTGACGCCCGATTTCCTGCGCAAGAACGGCGCGGCCGAGGTGATGATCGACGCGACCCCGGACGTCTTCAACCACAACCTGGAGACCGTGCCGCGGCTGTATCTGACGATCCGGCCCGGCGCCCGCTACTTCCACTCCCTGCGCCTGCTGCAGATGGTCAAGGAGCGCGACCCCAACCAGTTCACCAAGTCCGGCATCATGGTCGGCCTGGGCGAGACCAAGGAGGAGGTCATGCAGGTGATGGACGACATGCGCTCCGCCGGCGTCGACTTCATCACCATCGGCCAGTACCTCCAGCCCACCCGCAAACACGCCGCCATCGAGCGCTTCGTCACGCCCGAAGAGTTCAAGGCCTATGAGGCCATCGCCCGCGCCAAGGGCTTCCTGATGGTGTCGTCGAGCCCACTGACCCGCAGTTCGCACCATGCTGGCGACGATTTCGCGCGGTTGAAAGCGGCGCGTGAAAGCCAGAACCGTCGGTGATCAAAATAGAGGCTTGGCTAGGCGGGGTCTTTGAGAAGAACCAAGACCCGTTCTGGGCACCATTGTTTTCGTTGGGGCTTTTGATGACGGCCGCTAACATCATCGGCCCCCTCTGGTTGGCAGGACTCGTGGCGAGCAGTACGGTGGAAGATCCGCGTTTCGTGGTCTGGTGCATGGTGGTTTTCGCGGCGTCGATCGCCAGTCTGTTAGTGCGCCTCGCGGGGTATCAGCGGATGTCGGCCTTGATGATCAGTTTGCAGTTTCTTCCTGTTATCTGGCTGTTTCTCACATTGGCTTTGGCGTCCTGATTTGGCCGTCCACCGCGTCACCCGCATCCTGCCGTATACGCCCGAGCAGCTGGCCGCTCTGGTCGCCGATGTGCGCGCCTATCCCGACTTCGTGCCCTGGGTGAACAGCATGCGGGTCTGGAATCCCCGCGAGGAGGCACCTGGCGTCGGCTTGGTGGATGCCGAAGCAGCGGTCGGGTTCTCGTTTCTGCGGGAGCGGTTTTCGACCTGGGTCCGGCATGACCGCAATGCGAATGTGGTCGAGGTCGGGCTGATCCGCGGGCCGTTCAGGCATCTGAACAACCGCTGGAGCTTTCATGCCGATCCGGCGGGGACGCGGGTCGAGTTCATGATCGACTTCGCCTTCAAGACCCGGCTGCTGGACGCCATGCTGCACGCCAACTTCGACCGCGCGGTCGGGTCGCTGATGCGCTGTTTCGAGGCGCGGGCCGCCCAGCTTTATAGGCCAAGGCCGTGAGCTTCGACTTCGACGCCACAGTGGTCGGAGCCGGTGCCGTCGGCCTCGCTTGCGGGCGGGCTCTGGCGAAGCGGGGCCTGACGGTGCTGGTGCTGGAGAAGGAAGGCCACATCGGCCAGGGCGTGTCTTCGCGCAACAGCGAGGTCATCCACGGCGGGCTTTACTACCCTATCGGCACGCTTAAGGCGCGGTTCTGCGTCGAGGGCAGGCGGGCCCTCTATGCCTATCTGGACGGCCACAAGATCGACTATCGCAAATGCGGCAAGCTGGTCGTGGCGACCGAAGAGGCCGAGGTCGAGCGGATCGAGGCGATCTTTCAGCAGGCCACGGCCAATGGCGTCGAGGGCCTGCAGCATCTGACCGGGGCCCAGGCGCGGGCGTTGGAGCCGGGCCTGAATGCCCACGCCGCCATCCTGTCGCCCGAGAGCGGCCTGTTCGCCAGCCATGACTATATGCTGGCCCTGGTCGGTGAGATCGAGGATGCGGGCGGCTCGGTCGTCGTCAACACTCCGTTCGAGCGGGCGGAGGCGCTGCCCGATGGCGGCTTCGCGATCACCGCTGGAGGCGAGGCCGGGGCGACCCTGACGACGCGCCTGCTGGTCACCGCGCCGGGGTTGCAGGCGCAAGGCGTGGCCGCTCGGATCGACGGGTTTCCTGCCGACCGCATCCCTGAGGGCCATTTCGGCAAGGGCGTCTATTTCCGCCTGACCGGCAAGGCACCGTTCGAACGGCTGATCTATCCGCCGCCGATCCCCGGTGCGCTGGGCACCCACTACCGCAAGGACCTGGGCGGACAGGCGGTGTTCGGGCCGGATCTGGTCTATGTCGAGACCGAGGACTATTCGGTCGATCCCGCCAAGGCAGACGAGTTCGCGCATTACATCCGCCGCTTCTGGCCCGGCCTGGCCGAGGGCGCGCTGACGCCCGACTACGCCGGCATCCGGCCCAAGCTGCATGGGCCGGGCGAGCCGCAACCGGACTTTCAGCTGCGCGGACGAGATGACCACGGGCTGGAGGGGCTGGTCGCCCTGTTCGGTATAGAAAGCCCAGGCCTGACCAGTTCGCTGGCCATTGGCGAGGCCGTGGCGGACATGCTGCATGCCTGAGGTCTTCTTTCGCGAGGCGCAGGCGGCCGACGTGCCGTCGATCCAGCCGCTGGTTCATCACGCCTATCGCGGCGACCGCGCGCGTCAGGGCTGGAGCCACGAGGCCGATCTTCTGGACGCCGCGCGAATCGACGAAGCGGCCTTGCACGAGGCTGTCGCCGATCCCGCCCAGACCATCCTGCTGGCCGAGCGCGACGGCGAGTTGATCGGCTGCGTTCAGGTCACCGACAAGGGCAATGGTCTGGCCTATCTGGGGATGCTTACGGTTCAGGCCGATCTGCAGGATCAGGGCCTGGGGCGTCGGCTGATCGCGGAGGCCGAGACGCTTGCCCGCATACGTTATGCCGCGACACGCATGGAGATGACGGTCATCGTGCAGCGTGGCGAACTGATCGAATGGTATCAGCGGCGCGGCTACGTCCTGACCGGCGAGACCCGGCCCTTTCCGGCGACGGACCCGCGCTTCGGCATTCCCCGACGCAGCGATCTGGCCTTCGTCGTGCTGGTAAAGAGCCTGGCGTCGCAGCCTTGACCGTGACCCCCGGCGCAGGCAGTGCGCCTGCATGGAGATCACCACTCCCAGACTGACGCTAAGAACGGCTGAGCCCAGCGATCTGGAGGGTATTCATGCCGTACTGTCAGACGTTGCCGCCATGCGCTGGTGGGCCACGCCTCCGCACCAGACGCTGGAGGAAAGCGAAGCCTGGCTGACGGCCATGATCGCCAACGGTCCGGATCATCCCGACTTCATCATCGATTGCGCCGGAGAAGTCATCGGCAAGGTCGGCTTCTGGGCCCCGCCGGAGATCGGCTACATCCTGCATCCATCGCATTGGGGCAGGGGTCTCGCCAGTGAGGCTCTGACGGCTGCGATCAACCATCTGTTCGCCCATCATTCGTTCGATCAGATCACGGCCGATGTCGACCCGGCCAATGACGCATCGATCCGTTTGCTGGAGCGGATGGGCTTTACCAAGACAGGCAGTGCAGAGCGCACGATGCAGGTGGGCGACGTCTGGGTCGATAGTCTGTTCTATGGCCTGACGCGGTCGGCCTGGGATGCGCAACGCAAGGCTTGAACTCCCCGGCGTGTTCGGGCATAAGCCCGCCCTCGCTGGCGGCTCTTTCGGGCCGCCGCTGTTGTTTTCGCGCCTAGTCTGGCGCCGACCTGGAAGATTGAGACGGACATGGCTGTTCCGAAGCGCAAAGTATCGCCCTCGCGTCGCAACATGCGCCGCGCCCACGACGCCCTGGGTACCAACCCGTACACCGAGGACAAGGACACGGGCGAGCTGCGTCGTTCGCACCACATCGACCTGAAGACCGGCACCTATCGCGGCCGTCAGGTGCTGACGCCCAAGGAAGACTGAGGTCTTCGGCTGAAAGTTCCGCTGGCGAATCAGCGGAGCGACAGACGGATTTCACGGCGCGCGGTCATCCGCGCGCCGTTTTCGTGCTTTGATCTCCTCCTGAACCTTCAAGGAGATCGTCCATGATCCGCTCCATCCTGCTGACCGCCTCTGTCCTCGGCCTGGCCGCCTGCAATGCACCGGAGCCGGAGAAGGCCGCCACCGAGGCGGTGCCTCCGCCCGTGGCGACGCCGGACGCGCCTGCCGCTGTTGTAGATGCCAATGCCCTGACGCCCGCAGGCTGGGGCAATATCCGGATCGGCATGACCCGCGCCGAGCTCGAGACGGCCGTCGGGCCGGATGCTTCGCCCGAATCGGTCGGCGGAGCCGATCCCGCCGCCTGCGACCTGTTCCGCCCCGAGCAGGCCCCGACCGGCCTGATGGTCATGGTCGAGAATGGGATGGTCACCAGCGTCTGGCTGAGCCGGGGCGCGACGGTAAAGACCGATCGCGGCTTCGGCGTGGGCGATCAGGCCGCGGCGATCAAGACCGCCTATGGCGATGCGGCGTCGATCACGCCCCACAAATACAGTTCAGCCCCGGCGGAGTATATCACGGCCTGGGCCAGCGGCGGCGGTGCGGGCTATGTCCAAGACCCGGCGGCGCGCGGCATCAGCTATCACATCGGCCCCGAGGGCACGGTTCAGTACGTCGCTGCCGGCGGGCCCAGCATCCAGTACGTCGAAGGCTGCGCCTGACGCTTCAACCCTCGAGGTTGGCGTATCGCCGGGGCTTGCGCTAAACCCCGGCGACCTTCCTGACAGCAGAGCCTGACCCATGACCGACATCGCCGACATCGTCGCCCGCCAGATTCTTGACAGCCGCGGTAATCCGACAGTCGAGGTGGATGTCATTCTGGATGACGGCAGCTTCGGCCGCGCCGCCGTGCCTTCGGGGGCCTCGACCGGGGCGCATGAGGCCGTCGAACTGCGTGACGGCGACAAGTCGCTCTGGGGCGGCAAGGGCGTCGGCAAGGCGGTGGATGCCGTCAACGGCGAAATCTTCGACGCCCTGTCCGGCATGGACGCCGAGGATCAGCGCCGCATCGACGAGGCCCTGATCGCGCTGGATGGGACGAACAACAAGGGCCGGCTTGGGGCCAACGCCATCCTGGGTGTGTCCCTGGCCTGCGCCAAGGCCAGCGCGATCTCGTCGGGCCTGCCGCTGTATCGCTATCTGGGCGGGGTTTCGGCCCGTGTCCTGCCGACGCCGATGATGAACATCATCAACGGCGGAGCTCATGCCGACAATCCGATCGACATCCAGGAGTTCATGATCCTTCCGACCGGAGCCGACAGCTTTTCCGAGGCCCTGCGCATGGGCTCGGAAATCTTTCACGCCCTGAAGGCGCAGCTGAAGGACGCAGGTCACAATACCAATGTCGGCGATGAAGGCGGCTTCGCCCCCAACCTGGCCTCGGCCGAGGAGGCGCTGAGCTTCATCACCCGTGCCGGTCAGGCGGCGGGCTATCTGGCCGGCGAAGACTTCCATCTGGCGCTGGATGTGGCCGCGACGGAGTTCTTCAAGGACGGCAAATACGTCATGGCGGGCGAGGGCAAGACCTTCGAGGCCGACGCCATGGTCGGCTATCTGGCGGACCTGTGCCAGCGCTTCCCCATTGTTTCGATCGAGGACGGCTGTGCCGAGGACGACTTCGACGGCTGGAAGTTGCTGACCGACCGTCTGGGGGACCGCGTCCAGATCGTAGGCGACGACCTGTTCGTGACCAACCCGGCCCGTCTGGCCGCCGGCATCGGCGAAGGCCTGGCCAACTCCATCCTGGTCAAGGTCAACCAGATCGGCACGCTGTCCGAGACGCTGGACGCCGTCGATATGGCGCATCGTGCGGGCTATACTGCGGTCATGAGCCACCGCTCGGGCGAGACCGAGGATTCAACCATCGCCGACCTGGCCGTCGCCACGAACTGCGGACAGATCAAGACGGGGTCTCTGGCCCGCTCGGACCGCACGGCCAAGTACAACCAGCTCCTTCGCATCGAGGAAATGCTGGGCGACCAGGGCGTCTATTTCGGCGACGGCATGCTGTTGAACCGATAGGCAGAAGTTACGGCCAAGCTACGGTTCGTTAGGCATTTTCGGTCACACACGATCAACCGTGTGCCCACGCTCAGAAGGAGCGGCCCGAATGCCAGAGCGTATGAAGCCGTACCTGCCGTCCGCCGTCCTGTTGTTTCTGATCGCCTATCTGGGTGTTCAGGCCCTGACCGGGTCGCGCGGCCTGCTGAGTGGGCAGGAGCGGGACGCTCTGTTACGCCAGCGTCAGGCCCAACTGGCCGAGGTCATGGAACAGCGCCGTGACCTGGAGGTGCGGGTCCAGTATCTGCGCACCGACACTCTGTCCCGCGACCTTCTGGAAGAGCGGGCGAGGGCCGTTCTGGGCTTTGCGGACCCGCGCGACTATGTGATCCGCGTCTCCGCGCCACAGCCCGAAGCCACCGCCGCCAAGGCCGCCGTCACGCCCACTTGAACTATTGTTACAGCGTCGCCGGGCGTCTTTGCGTTACGGGAACGAAGGCTGCTAAAGCCCCTTAACGTAACGACAAGAGACCTCCACACCCACCGTGGGGCGGGGTCCAGCCGGGAGATATCGGATGGCGAAAGCCCCCGCGGCCAAGACTGCGCCGAAAAAGCTGCCCAATACGCCGACGGCCTCCAAGGAGGACCTGCTTCGGTTCTATCGCGAGATGGTTCTGATCCGTCGGTTCGAGGAGCGGGCAGGGCAGCTGTACGGCATGGGCCTGATCGGCGGCTTCTGCCACCTGTACATCGGTCAGGAAGCCGTGGCGGTGGGCGTTCAGGAGAGCGTCAAACAGGGCCACGACAAGATCATCACCGGCTATCGTGACCACGGCCACATGCTGGCCGCCGGCATGGACCCGAAAGAGGTCATGGCCGAGCTGACCGGCCGCATCGGCGGCTCGTCCAAGGGCAAGGGCGGCTCGATGCACATGTTCGACGTGCCGACCGGCTTCTATGGCGGACATGGCATCGTCGGCGCGCAGGTCGCGCTGGGCACCGGCCTGGCCTTTGCGGGCAAGTACCGCGGCGATGACTCGGTCGCCTTCATCTATTTCGGCGACGGCGCGGCCAACCAGGGCCAGGTCTATGAGAGCTTCAACATGGCGCAGCTGTGGAAGCTGCCGGCCATCTACATCATCGAGAATAACCAGTACGCCATGGGGACCAGCATCGAACGCTCGTCGTCCACGACACAGCTCAGCGAGCGCGGCGCCAGCTTCGGCATCCCGGGCGAACAGGTCGATGGCATGGATGTGCTGGCCGTGCGTGACGCGGTGGCCCGTGCGGTCAAGCGCGCGCGTGACGGCGGCGGCCCCTTCATCCTGGAAGTGAAGACCTATCGCTATCGCGGCCACTCCATGAGCGATCCGGCGAAGTACCGCACCAAGGAAGAGGTGGACGAGGTCAAGACGACCCGCGACCCGATCGACCACGTCAAGAAGCTGCTGGCCGACGCCAAGGCGACCGAGGACGAGATCAAGGCCATCGACGCCGAGATCAAGGCCATCGTCGCCGAGGCCGTCCAGTTCGCCCAGGAAAGCCCGGAACCGGATCCGAGCGAGCTGTATACCGACGTCTATTTGGAGGCTGCCCAGTGACCGACATTCTCATGCCGGCGCTGTCGCCCACGATGGAAGAGGGCACGCTGACCAAGTGGCACATTAAGGCAGGCGATACGGTCAAGGCCGGTGACGTCATCGCCGAAATCGAGACCGACAAGGCGACCATGGAGGTCGAGGCTGTCGACGAGGGCGAGGTTCTGGAAATCCTCGTCGCCGAAGGCTCCGAAAACGTGAAGGTCAATACGCCGATCGCACGCCTGGCTGGTGAGGACGGCGCAGCCGCCCCGGCCTCCAAGACCGCCGAGGATGCGGCAGCGGCTCAGGCGCCGGTCGCCAAGCCGGAGGCGGATGAGGCGAAGTCCGGCGACCCGGAGAAGGCACCGCCGCAGACGGCGACCCCCAAGGTCGAGCTGCGCGATCCGGAAATTCCGGAGGAAGCCAAGCTGGTCAAGACGACCGTGCGCGATGCCCTGCGCGACGCCATGGCCGAGGAAATGCGCCGCGACGACAAGGTCTTCCTGATCGGCGAGGAGGTCGCCCAGTACCAAGGGGCCTATAAGGTCAGCCGCGAACTGCTGCAGGAGTTCGGCGACCAGCGCGTCGTCGATACCCCCATCACCGAGCACGGCTTCGCCGGTCTGGGCGTCGGCGCGGCGATGGCGGGTCTGAAGCCGATCGTCGAGTTCATGACGTTCAACTTCGCCATGCAGGCTATCGACCACATCATCAACTCGGCGGCCAAGACGCTTTACATGTCAGGCGGCCAGATCAAGGCTCCTATCGTGTTCCGCGGCCCGAACGGTGCCGCCAGCCGCGTAGCGGCCCAGCACAGCCAGGATTATTCCAGCTGGTACGCCAATGTCCCCGGCCTGAAGGTCGTCGCTCCTTACGACGCCGCCGATGCCAAGGGCCTGTTGAAAGCTGCGATCCGCGATCCCAACCCCGTCGTCTTCCTGGAACACGAGATGATGTACGGGCTCGAGTTCGATGTGCCGGATGTCGAGGACTATGTCGTGCCGATCGGCAAGGCCAAGGTCCGCCGCGAAGGCAAGGACGTCACGATCACCGCCCATGCCCGCATGGTCGGCTTTGCCCTCCAGGCGGCCGAGAAGCTGGCGGAGGAGGGGATCGAGGCCGAGGTCGTCGACCTGCGCACCCTGCGACCCCTGGACCACGAAACCATCGTTGAGAGCGTCAAGAAGACCAGCCGCCTTGTCTCGGCCGAGGAAGGCTGGGGCCCCATGGGCGTCGGGGCTGAGGTCGTCGCCCGTGTCATCGAACACGCCTTCGACTATCTGGATGCGCCGCCGCTGCGGGTGCATCAGGAGGACGTTCCGCTGCCCTACGCCGCCAACCTTGAGGCTCTGTCTCTGCCGGGTACCGACAAGATCATCGCAGCGGTCAAGGCGGTGATGGCATGAGCGAGGCATCCGAGTTTTTGCTGACGACGCCTGAGAGCGTTGCCAATGATCCCGAGGCCATCGAGATCATTCGCATGTGGTGGTCGAAGAACGAGCCGGTCATGTCGGTGAAGCCCGCCTTCAGCGATCCGCTCAAGTTCGGCGAGATGCTGGCGATTGCGGCGCGACACATGGCCCATGGCTATGCCGTCCGTCACGGCCACAACGAGCGTGAAGCCTACAACCGGATCCTTCAGGGCATCACCGATGTGGTGAAGGCCGACAACGTCCAGACCGTCGCCGAACCCGTCGCCAAGGGATCCGTGCAATGACCGACATCCTGATGCCCGCCCTGTCGCCCACCATGGAAGAGGGCGTTCTGGCCAAATGGCACGTCAAGGTCGGCGACGTAGTCAGGGCCGGTGACGTTATCGCCGAGATCGAGACCGACAAGGCGACCATGGAGGTCGAAGCTGTCGACGAGGGCGAGATAACCGACATCCTGGTGGCCGAAGGCTCCGAGGGCGTGAAGGTCAATACGCCGATCGCGCGGCTGAAAGACGAGGGCGGTGAGGCCGCTCCGGCCCCTAAGGCTGCGCCCGCCAAGGAGAAGGCCGAGCCTGCCCCCGCCGGGCATGAGAGTGGCCAGGCCGTGGCGACTTCTGATGGCGTCAAGGCCGCTGAAGCCGTCTTACCTGCGGCGTCTGCGACGGCTCCAGCCCCTGCCAAGGCCGCAGACGGCGGACGTCTGTTCGCTTCGCCGCTGGCCCGCAGGATCGCGGCTCAGAACGGCATCGATCTGGCGTCGATCTCGGGTTCGGGTCCACACGGCCGCATAGTTCGTCGTGATGTGGAAGCGGCCGGCAAGGGCACGGCCAAGCCTGCTACCGCCGGCGCGGCCACGTCTTCCTCCGCTGAACCGCGCAAGGTCCAGTCGCTGGCCCAGATGGGTATTCCGGACGGCAGCTACGACCTGATCCCGCTGGACGGCATGCGTAAGGCCATTGCCCGGCGCATGGTCGACAGCATCCAGCAGGTGCCCCATTTCCCGCTGTTCATCGACGTCGAGATCGATGCGCTGCTGGCCGCGCGGGCCAAGGTCAATGCCATGCTGGAACCGCAGGGCATCAAGGTTTCGGTCAACGACTTCGTCATCAAGGCCGCCGCCATGGCCTTGAAGGCTGTGCCAGAAGCTAATGCCAGCTATTCGCCCGAAGGTATCGCCATGCACCACAACGCCGATGTGGCGATGGCGGTGGCGATCGACGGCGGCCTGATCACCCCCATCATCCGCAAGGCCGAAACCAAATCTCTGTCTCAGATCGCGACCGAGTCCAAGGACCTGGCCAAGCGCGCCCGTGACCGCAAGCTGAAGCCCGAGGAGTTCCAGGGCGGTACCTTCAGCGTCTCCAACCTGGGCATGTTCGGCATCAAATCGTTCAGCTCGATCATCAATGAGCCTCAGGGCGCGATCATGAGCGTGGGGGCAGGGGAGCAGCGTCCGGTCGTCAGGAATGGCCAGCTTGCTGTCGCCACCGTCATGACGGTCACCCTGACATGCGATCACCGCGTGGTGGATGGCGCGACGGGCGCGCGCTTCCTGCAGGCCTTCAAGCCGATGATCGAAGACCCCGTCACCATGCTGGCCTAGGGGAGCCGGTCATGACCTCGGTCTACGACTTCTCTGCGAAAGCCATCGACGGGACGGAGCGATCGCTGGAGGCGTTTCGCGGTCACGCCCTGCTGATCGTCAATACGGCGTCGAAGTGCGGCTTCACCGGCCAGTACAAGGGGCTGGAAGACCTTCACCGTCAGTTCGCGGACCAGCCGTTCGAGGTTCTGGGCTTCCCCTGCAACCAATTCGGTCGGCAGGAGCCCGGCATGGCCGACGAGATTGCCACCTTCTGTTCCACAAACTTCGACGTCTCGTTTCCCTTGTTCGACAAGGTCGAGGTCAATGGCCCCAACCGCCACCCGCTTTACGCCTGGCTGACCGAGCAGAAGAAGGGCTTCCTGGGCTCGAAGGCCATCAAGTGGAACTTCACGAAATTCCTGACCGACCGCGAGGGCAGGGTGGTCGCCCGCTATGCCCCGCAGACTGAACCCTCGGCCATCGCGGCCGACATCGAAAAGCTGATCTGATCATGGCTCAAGAGTTCGACCTCATCGTCATCGGTTCCGGCCCCGGCGGATATGTCGCCGCCATCCGCGCCAGCCAGCTGGGCCAGAAGGTCGCCATCGTCGAGCGCGAGAACCTGGGTGGCATCTGTCTGAACTGGGGCTGTATTCCCACCAAGGCGCTGCTCAAGTCGGGCGAAAAGTACGAGAGCCTGAGCCATCTGAAGGATTACGGCCTGTCGGCCGACAGGGTCGGCTTCGACTTCGACGCCATCATCGCCCGTTCGCGCGGCGTGGCCAAACAGCTGAACGCCGGCGTCAGCTTCCTGATGAAGAAGAACAAGATCGAGGTCATCGAAGGCTCCGCAAAGCTGGAGAAGGGGACATCGGCCCCCAAGGTCGTGATCGATCTGAAGGCCGGCGGCTCTCGCACGGTCGAGGCCAAGGCGGTCATGCTGGCCGTCGGGGCCCGGGCCAAGGCCATCCCGCAGATCGGGCTGGAAGCCGACGGCGACCGCATCTGGGCATATCGCGAGGCGATGGCTCCCAAGTCCATGCCCAAGTCGATCGTGGTCATCGGATCTGGAGCCATCGGCATCGAATTCGGCAGCTTTTACAGAGCCTTGGGTGCGGAAGTTACGGTAGTGGAAGCAGTTGACCGCATCATGCCCGTCGAGGACGAAGAGGTCTCCAAGGCCGCGCAGAAGTCCTTCGAGAAACGCGGCATGACGTTCCGCACCGGCTGCAAGGTCACCAAGGTCTCGAAGACAGGCAAGGGCGTGCAGGTCGCCATTGAGGCGGGCGGAAAGGCCGAAACGCTGGAGGCCGAGGTCTGCATCTCGGCCGTCGGCATCACGGCCAACACCGATGGCATCGGTCTGGAGGCGCTGGGCGTCAACATGGACCGCGGCCACATCACCATCGACGGCCACTGCCAGACCAATGTGAAGGGGCTGTACGCCATCGGTGACTGCGCCGGGGCACCCTGGCTCGCGCACAAGGCGTCGCACGAAGGCATCCACGCCGCCGAACACATCGCGGGCTTCAAATCTCCCAACGTCAACTCGCCCATTGCCGGCTGCACCTATGCCCAGCCTCAGGTCGCCTCCGTCGGCGTGACCGAGCAGGGCGCGCGGGAAGCCAAACGCGAGGTCAAGATTGGCCGCTTCCCGTTCAAGGTTAACGGCAAGGCGATCGCGTCAGGCGACACAGACGGCTTCGTCAAGACGATCTTCGACGCCAGGACAGGCGCACTGATCGGGGCCCACATGATCGGGGCCGAGGTCACGGAGATGATCCAAGGCTATGTCACGGCCATCGCCATGGAGGCGACCGAGGAGGACATCCACGGCATCGTCTATCCGCACCCGACGATGTCGGAAGCCATGCACGAGGCTGCGCTGGATGCCTATGGACGCGTGATCCACATCTAGGGCCGCGCCAGGTGATTGGCGAAGCACGACGAGCTCAGCGAGGCGTGTGAAACATCACTTCGCCACTGCTTACATTTATCGTCTAAGATATATTATGCGAAATGAGGGGTTGGGCTTGGGCTGTTTCAGGCGTCGCTGGTCGTCTGAAGACGTGCTGCCAAACTGGACGTGTCCCAACGTGCTCCGCCCATGGCTTGAACCTCGGCATAGTAGCCATCAACCAAGGCTGTCATGTCCAGCCGCGCACCGTTGGCCCGGGCTTCGTCCAGAACCAGGCCCAGATCCTTGCGCATCCAGTCGACCGCGAAGCCAAAGTCGAACTCTCCACGCGCCATGGTTTTCCAGCGATTGTCCATCTGCCAGGACTGGGCCGCGCCCTTGGAAATCGCATCGTAGACCGCGTCGAGATCCAGCCCTGCGGACTGGGCGAAATGGACGGCCTCGGCCAGACCCTGGACGACGCCCGCGATGGCGATCTGATTGACCATCTTGGCCAACTGGCCCGAGCCTGACGGGCCCATGTGCTTGATGGCCTTGGAATAGACTTTCAGAACCGGTTCGACCCGCGCCAGAGCGTCGCCATCGCCACCCGCCATGACGCTGAGCTGACCGTTCTCGGCCCCGGCCTGACCGCCGGACACCGGCGCGTCGATGAAGAAGCGACCGGACGCCGAAGCCATCTCCGCCATCTCGCGCGCGACCACGGCGGACGTCGTAGTGTGATCGACGATGACGCCATCGGGCTGCATCTGCGGCAAGGCCTGCGACACGACTTGGCGCACGTCGTCGTCATTGCCGACGCACAGGATGAAGACCTCGGCACCCTCGGCCGCAACCTGAACCGTCTCCACAGATCGGCCACCCGTAAGCACTGCCCAGTGCGACGCCTTGTGGTTCGAGCGGTTGAAGCCCGTTACTTCATGTCCTGCATGAAGCAGATGACGAGCCATCGGGGCGCCCATGACGCCCAGCCCTGCGAACCCAATCTTCATGACAAGGGCTCCCGCGCTTCGCCGTAACGGCCACGGTAATAGGTCAGTGCATCGCCCGGTCGTGTCTCGAACCGTCGCACAGCGCCGACGATCGTCAGGTGATCGCCCATGACGATCCGGTCGTGGACGTCGCAATCCAGTCGGGTCAGGGCGTTGCGCAGCCGCGGCGGTTCATCGCTGGAACTGTCGAACTCTTCGGCCGACAGACGGCAGACGCCCCAGGCGAAACGGTCAGACATCTCCCGATCCTCGACCGGCAGAACGTGAACAGCGAACCGTTCAGCCGCCGCAAACGCATCATGACGTTCCGACTTGCGGTCCAGGCACCACAGGATCAGCGGCGGGTCCAGGGACACGGAGGTGAAGGAGTTGACCGTGATGCCGAACGCCCCCTCCCCCGTATGCGCCGTCACCACACACACGCCAGTCGCAAAGCCGCCCAAGGCCTTTCGATAGGCAGCGGCGTCGAAGTTGTCGGAGATCAGGTCGGTCACGCCTCGACGACTAGGCGACACTCTATGCGTCGGCAATGGCTTTGGTGCCGCACGGACGCTTGGTCGGTCGATTTGCAAACCGGTTCTTAACGCGCGCCCGCGATGGTGTGGCTAACAAACAGCGTTAAGGCATGGGACTCGATGGCTCTGAACGACCGCCCCATCATGATCAAGAAGGTCAAGAAGGTCGTCGGCGGCGGTCATCACGGCGGCGCGTGGAAAGTCGCCTATGCCGACTTCGTGACGGCGATGATGGCCTTCTTTCTTCTGATGTGGCTGATCAACACGACCGATCCGGAGCAGAAGAAGGGCATCGCCGAATATTTTGCACCGGCCAGCGTGTCCCAGACCACATCCGGGTCCGGCGGCATCCTGGGTGGCACAGCGCTGGGCGATGACGGGGCCAAGAGCTCGGGCAGCAACTCTGTCCTGACCGAACTGGCCCCAGAGGCTCCACCTGACGCGCCGCAGGACGCGGGCCAGAGCTCAAACCTCGCCGCCGCCAGCGAAGAAGCCTTGCGCGAGGAGATCGCTCGTCGCGAGGCCGCCCAGTTCGCCTCGGCCGCCGAATCGCTGCGCCAGGCCATGCAGTCCATGCCGGAACTGGCGGAGCTGTCGAAACAGCTGATCATCGACCAGACGCCCGAGGGGCTGCGTATCCAGCTGGTCGATCAGGAAGGCCGCTCGATGTTCGACAACAACTCGGCACGACCCAATGCGCGGGCCCAGCTGCTGCTGCGGGCCGTTTCGCGGGTTATCAACCAGTTGCCGAACCGCATTTCGGTGACCGGCCATACGTCCGCCCAGGCCGGCTCTAATCGGGCCAGCGCGCCGGGCGACTGGAGCCTGTCGTCGGAGCGCGCCAATGCCTCGCGCCTGATCCTCCAGAACGCCGGTGTGGATGCGGACCGCGTCTATCAGGTGTCCGGCAAGGCCGGGTCGGATCCGCTGTACCCCGACGATCCGTCCTTGGCCGGCAATCGCCGCATCGCCATCGTTCTGTTGCGCGAGGCGCCGGTTTTGCCCTCCGATACCAGCCTGTAGCCGCCATGGCTCTTGCGCGAAGCAGAGACGCGGGGCCAGATATCAACCATGATGCGTGGTCGCCCTCCTTTCCCGTCGCGAAAGCCCCGGACCTGAGCCGTTGACCCAGTTCGTCCCCCAGCGGCAGCTTCGGTTCTACATGACCTCGGTCGCGCCCTGCCCCTATCTGCCGGGCAAGACGGAGCGGAAGGTCTTCGCCAACCTGCCATTCAGCGATGGCGTCTACGTCAACGACGAACTGACCCAGGCCGGGTTTCGACGCAGCCAGAACATCGCCTATCGCCCTGCCTGCGAGAGCTGTGACGCCTGCATATCCGTGCGGCTTCTGGTGCGGGAGTTCGCCTTCAGTCGCTCGCAGCGTCGCATCCTGAGGCGCAACGACGATCTCACCCGCGATCTGGTCGAGGCCGAGGCGACGGTTGAGCAGTTCGATCTGCTGAAACGCTATCTGGGCCATCGCCATCCCGAGGGCGGCATGGCCTCCATGGGCTGGCTGGACTACATCGCCATGATCGAGGACACGGCGGTCCGGACGCATCTGATCGAATATAGGCTGCCTTCGTTGGACGGCGGCCCGGGCACGCTCGTCGGCGTCTGCCTTACGGACGTTCTGACCGACGGCCTGTCGATGGTCTATAGCTTCTACGATCCGGCGCTCAGCGCCCGCAGCCTGGGACGTTTCGCCATTCTGGATCATGTCCGCCAGGCGGCTCTGGTCGGCCTGCCGCATGTCTATCTGGGCTATTGGGTCCGGGGGTCGCGCAAGATGGACTACAAGTCCGATTTCCAGCCGATGGAGCAGCTGACGCGCCTTGGCTGGGAGCGGGTCGTTCAGCCGGTCGAAGGCACCGAGGTTTCGTAGCGCGGCATCGGTACCATCGGCGTCGTCTCCAGCCATGGGCCGGGATCGCGCCCTCCCCCGAACTTCACCAGCGCCTCGATCCGCTTGGCGATCGGGGGATGGGTGGCGAACAGGCCCTCCAGACCCTTGCCGTTCGGCTGGTTGTCCAGAAACATCTGCTGCACCTCGTCCGGGCCGGGCAAGGATGATCGGCCTTCGATCTTGCGCAAGGCCCCGATCATGGCATCCGGGTTCTTGGTCAGCTCGACCGCCCCGGCATCCGCGACATACTCTCGCGTGCGCGACAGGCTCATGCGAATGACGATGGCCAGACCATAGCCGACGGCCGCGATGACCAGACCGATCAGGATCAGCGGCATGGCGTTCTTGTTGTCGCGCCGTCCGCCACCGCGGGAATAGAACAGGCCGCGCAGGACCAGCTCCGCGACCACGCTGATGATGCCGGCGAAGATCGAGGCGATCACCATGGTCCGCACGTCCTTGTTGATGACATGCGTCAGTTCGTGGGCCAGCACCGCCTCCACCTCGTCGCGATCGAGCGCCTGCATAAGCCCGCGCGTGACCGTGACGCTGTAGCGGCCTTCATGGAGCCCGCTGGCATAAGCGTTCAGGCTGTCACTCTCGATGATGCGGAGCGTCGGGGTTCGAAGCCCGCGCGAGATCGCCAGGTTTTCCAGCAGGTTGTAGAGCTCTGGCTCAGACCGCCTATCAACCTTGCGCGCCCCGGTCATGGCATCGATCATCGACTGGTTGGCGAACCAGGCGATGGCGAACCAGATGGCGGAGAAAACGATCGCCAGCGGAATGGTGGTCGTCAGCCAGCGCGCCGCCCGGGCCATGTCCGCGCCGAGCGCGCCGCCAGAATTTGGCAGGATGCCGAACCCCATCAGCACCAGCTGCAACCCATACAGGATGCCGACCATCAGCACGGGAAAGCCTGCTAGCAGGATCACCGAGCGCGTGTTGTTCGCCCAGATGTGGGTCTGGAGACCGACAGCGGCCATGACTGAGGCCTAGAACTTCACCGAAGGCGGTGCGGCAGTCATGGCGGCGCGATCCCCCTCGCCCACGTCGAAAAAGGGCTTGTCCGCTCCATAGCCGACCATGCCCGCGAACAGGACGGTCGGGAACTGGCGGCGCACGGCGTTGAACTCGGCCACGGCATTGTTGAAGAACCGACGCGCGGCCGCCAGTTTGTTCTCGATGTCCGACAGCTCGGCCTGCAGCTGCTGGAAGTTGGCGTTGGCCTTCAGGTCCGGATAGGCCTCTGACACGGCGAACAGACGGCCCAAAGCCCCGGTCAGCATGTTTTCGGCCTGGACCTTGTCATTGACCGTGGTCGCGCCCGCAGCCGCCGCGCGGGCCTGGGTCACGGCGGCCAGGGTCCCGGCCTCATGCGAGGCATAGCCCTTCACCGTCTCGACCAGATTGGGGATCAGGTCTTGCCGCTGCTTCAGCTGCACATCGATATCGGCGAACGACTGATCCGCACGCTGATCCAGGGCAACCAGCTTGTTGTAGGCGCCGACGACGACGAACAGCACCACGGCCACGATGACGGCGATGACGATCAGGGTGATGAGCATGAACATCTCCAACCCGGCCCGGAATGGACCACTCAGGGATTATCGCGCGGCCATAAGGTGTCGGATAGTGAAATCGGCGTCACCTGTCCTCACCGGAACTTTCTGAGCCCTCTTGGTCCCTGACGTCCCGCGCCCGCGCGCTTGCCCAGCCAGTCCTTCCAGTCCGGCCAGTTCCGGCGCCGAGCGCCGCCATCAACCCATTCGGGGCCATGTGCGCCGTCGAAGACGGTCACATCCACCAGCCCGCCCTGCTTGTAGTTCTGCAGCTTGACGCCCTTGCCCCGGCCCATTTCCGGAAGTTCGGCGACGGGGAAGATCAGCGCCTTGATGTTGTCGCCGATGGTCGCGACGTGGTCGCCGGCGACACGCAGTACGGCCTTCAGCTCGCCGTTCAGCACCTGTTTGCCGCCACGTTTCTGAGCCAGCAGCTCGTCTTCCGGGGCGATGAACCCATACCCGGCACGTGACGCGACCAGCAGCTTTCCACCCGGCTGATGGGACAGCAGGGCCACGATCTCGGCCTTTTCGTCGAGATCAATCATCAGACGTAGCGGCTCGCCATGCCCGCGCCCGGACGCCAGCTTGTCTGCTCCGATGGTGAAGATGCGCCCGTCCGAGGCCGCGACCAGCAGCTTGTCGGTCGTATAGGCCGGCACCAGCCAGGCCAGGCTGTCGCCCTCCTTGAACTTCAGCTCCGAAGGATCCTCGACCTTGCCCTTGGCCGCCCGGATCCAGCCGCGTTCGGACAGGATGACGGTGATGGCCTCGCGCGGAATGAAGGCTTCGACGGCGGCGGCGAAGGCCGAACTGTCGACGGCTTCGGCGATGGTGGTGCGGCGTGGCGAAACCATGGCCTTGCGCACCGCCTCCAGGTCCTTGCCGACCTGTTTCCATTGTTTGGCGGGGGTGGTGGACAGCGACCTCAGGCCCGAAAGTTCTTCCATCAGGGCCTTGAATTCGTTCTCGATCGTCATCTCTTCGATCCGCGCCAGCTGACGCAGCCGGGTGTCGAGGATGAAGTCGGCCTGAAGCTCCGTCAGGCCGAAACGGGCGATGAGCACGGCCTTGGGTTGCTCTTCCTCGCGGACAATGCGGATGACCTCGTCGAGGTTCAGGAAGACGATCCGCAGGCCTTCCAGCAGATGCAGCCGCTTCTCGACCCGTTCGATGCGCCAGTGGGCCCGGCGCACCAGAACCTCGCGCCTGTGCTCCAGAAACGCCTGCAGGCACGCCTTCAAACCCAGCACGCCGGGCGTGCCTGTGCCGTCCAGGACGTTCATGTTGATCGGAAAGCGCACCTCCAGATCGGACAGTTTGAACAGGCTCTCCATCAGGACGTCGGCCTCGACCGTGCGCGATTTGGGCTCCAGCACCAGTCGGATGTCCTCGGCGGACTCGTCGCGCACGTCACCCAGCAGCGGGGCCTTCTTGTGCTCGATCAGATCGGCCAGATCGGCGACCAGCTTGGACTTCCCGACCTGATACGGCATCTCGGTGACGACGATCTGATAACCGCCGCGATCCAGCGGCACCCGCTCCCAGCGCGCGCGCAGACGCACGCCGCCCCGACCGGTCTCATAGGCCTCCAGGATCGAAGCATGCCCCTCGACAGCGACGCCACCCGTCGGGAAATCCGGCCCCGGCACGATGGCAACCAGGTCTTCGGTCGTCGCGTCCGGCCGCTCCAGCAGCAGCTGGCAGGCGTCGATCAACTCACCGACATTGTGCGGGGGAATGGATGTCGCCATGCCGACCGCGATACCGGACGAGCCGTTGGCCAGAAGGTTGGGGAAGCCGGCAGGCAGGACGACCGGCTCTTCGTCCTGATCGTCATAGGTCGGTTTGAAGTCGACGGCATCCTGGTCGATCCCGTCCATCAGCAGGACGGCGGCAGGCGTCAGCTTGCACTCGGTATAGCGCATGGCCGCGGCGTTATCGCCATCGATGTTGCCGAAGTTTCCCTGTCCGTCGACCAGCGGATAGCGCTGCGAGAAATCCTGGGCCAGACGCACAAGCGCGTCATAGATCGAGGCGTCGCCATGCGGGTGATAGCCACCCATGACCTCGCCGACCACCTTGGCGCATTTGCGGGCCGCGGCCTGCGGGTTTAGCCGCATCTGCTGCATGGCGTACATGATGCGCCTATGCACGGGCTTGAAGCCGTCGCGCACGTCCGGCAAGGCCCGGTTGGTGATGGTCGACAGCGCATAGGCCAGATAGCGACGGCTCAGCGCCTCGCTCATCGGTTCGTCGATGATGCGTCCACCTTCCGGCGGCGGGGTATGAATGGTCATGGCGTCCGAATCGATAATCCCAGCGCCGCAGTCTAGCGCCTAAAGTCGTCCTGCCTCGCCCAGCTTGTCGATCATCCACACCCGTGCGGGCGGTATGGGCCGGTTCTGGGGGTGAAAGACGAACTGCTCAAGGAAATGTCCCGTCAGGGCCAGGCCCGCACCAACATCACCTTCGCCCAGCCCCGCCTGCGCCCCCAGCATGAAGGGCGGCAGGGTGAGCAGCTTGTCGGCATAGGGCGCGCCGGCATTGCGGCTGACCGCGCGACCCGTCCGCGGGCTGACCCAGATCAGTTCGTCCATATTTCCCGTGACGGCGCAGCGGGACAGGTCCAGACCGAAACC
The DNA here is from genome assembly GCF_016463295.1 of Brevundimonas sp. Taxonomy (GTDB): domain Bacteria; phylum Pseudomonadota; class Alphaproteobacteria; order Caulobacterales; family Caulobacteraceae; genus Brevundimonas. Next base: position 60,667 of record NZ_JAEMRO010000001.1, on the reverse strand, counting down.
CAGGTCCTCCAGCAGCCCGGCCTCGAACCGCACGAAGATGGCGGGCCAGACGTCGGGCAGGACGAAGGCTCCCATCAGGGCCTCGAACGCCAGGAAGGCTCCGGGATGAGGCTCCCGCTCCGGCATAGCGCCCTGCGCCACCGCCGCAGCGGCGGCGAGCCCTGTGAGAGCCATCGGGTCGTCGAACAGGGCGCTGGGCCCCTCCCCCAGCGGCTCCAGCCGGGCCGAGCCCAGATGATCGGAGGTGCGGGCGCGATAGTCGGCGGTCACGCGCGCGCCCGCCTGCAGAAACGGCTTCATCTTGCGCGACGCCCCGCCAGCCACATAGGCCGCGCGCCGGCCGTGATCCAGGGTCAGCAGCTCGACCACCACACCCGTATCGCCATGCGCACGCGCGGACAGCACGAAGGCGTCGTCGGTGAAATCCACTACTCGCTCGCAGCCCCGGTCATGGCCCGGTCCGTCTCGTAGCCCTTGATCGTATGGGCCACGGCTCCAGCCAGGTCGTTAGGAATGGCGAAGCTGAGTACATACTGTTCGATCTTCCAGCCTTCGTCCGTCAATCGCAGCACGCCTGAACCACGCACCTGGCCATAGCTGGCGTTGTCCAGCGTCTCGTCGAACCAGGCGATGCAGCGGCAATCGATGGGAGCAATGGTCAGGCTTCGTTCGCGGGGCGTGTAGGTCCAGCCTTGGCTCCTCGCGAAATAGGGCTCGGCATAGGCGCGAAAGGCCGCCAGCGACCAGTGCTCGCTAGCGTCGGTGCCGATGAAGCGGGCGTCGGGCGTGAACTGGGCGAAATACTCTTGGCCGTCAGCACGAGACGCCGCCTGATGCATGCGGTCGATTACCGCTTCAGCATCGGCCTCCGGCGATACGGAGAGCAGGGCAAAAGCAGCGAAGAGGCTCAGCATTAGCATGGCTCCAAAAACGAGCGGTCAGCCTAGCCTTACTCTCCGCTTTCCGGAACCGGATAGGTGGTCGGCTTCAGAACCTTGGCCAAGGCCAGCAGGTTGCGGGCGGCGTTGCGACCGACGCGGTCGGAATAGTCGTGACCTTGATCGGTTTCAACATAGTCCGGCCCGGGCCCTGGCCCCAGGTGCCAATAGGTCCAGCTCTGTCCCGGGATGGTGAAACCCATGTCGATCAGGCCCTGACAGACGGTGGCGACGATGTTGTGCGCCCCATCCTCATTGCCCGTAATGACGACCCCGCCCACCTTGCCGAAGGCGACTGGGCGGCCGCTGTCGTCGGTTTCGCCGAACCATGCATCCATTCGCTCGAGGGCGCGCAGACAGACGCTGGACATCTGCCCCAGCCAGGTCGGGGTGGCGAAGACGATGATGTCCGCCGCCTTCAGCTTCTTGTCCACCGACGGCCATTCGTCACCCTTGCCCTCGTCGGCACTGACCCCGGGTTTGATGTCCAGATCGACCAGACGGATCATCTCGACCTCGGCCCCACCCTTCTCGAGCTCGGCGATCACCACCTTCGCCAGGGCCTCCGTGCTGGAGGTCTGGGGCGACGGCTTGAGGGTACAGTTGAGGACGACGGCTTTCATGGGGGGGGCTCCGGTTTTCACCAGACCCAACCCCTGCGACGACAGCGCGTTCCAGGCTCAACGCGACATGGTCGTCGGAAAAGAATGCCCCAGCGCCTCGGCCATGGCCTGCTGGGAAATCAGGAAGACCGCATCACGCTGGTGGTAGTTGTTGGACAGGACGATCACCGTCACATCCTGATCCGGCTGGTGGGTCATCATGTTGCGGAACCCGGACCAGCTGCCGGTGTGGTAGATCTGGCGCTCGTTAAAGCCGGGGCTGACACGACGACCCAGACTGTTGGCGAAGACCCCATAGCCCCAGGCCCGGTGCGGTCGCCCTCGTTCGTCCGGCGTATCGGCTGGCGAATGGTCGGCGATCATCTGGGCATAGCTGGCGGGGGTCAGAAGATCGCCTTGATGCAGGGCCCGCTCCCAGATGAGAAGGTCGTCCAGCGTGGAATACAGCGCGCCTGCCGCGAAGATGATGGACAGGTTGGCATTCGGCTGCGGGGTCACCCCGCCTGCCAGATTGGCATAGCCCATGACGACACCGGACCGGTCGTCGTCATAGCCCGTATCCTTCATGCCCAGCGGTTCGAAGAAGGCGGTGCGGAGGTAGTCGTGCAGAGGCTGACCACTGGCCTTCTCGACCACGATGCCGAGCAGATTATAGGCCGCATTGTTGTAACCGACCTTGGTACCTGGCGTGAAGCTGAGCCCAAAACGCTTTGAGTCTTCTGTCAATTCCTGCGGCGTCGCTGGCGTGACCCGCCGATTGCCCCAGCCGGGTCGCGCCATCAGGTCCGGGATGCCGGACGTGTGCGACAACAGATGATGCAGACGGATCGGAGCCCAGGCGGGCGGGCAGTCCTCGATCCATCGGCAGAGGGGATCGTCCACCGACAGCTTGCCCTCGTCCTGCAGGCGCAGGATGGCGGCGGCCGTGAACTGCTTGCTGACCGAGGCCAGGCGGAAGCGGGAATCCAGCCTCAACGGCTCACCCGTCGCGCGATCCGCCATGCCATAGGTCTGGCGAAACAGGATCTGGTCGCCCTTCGCCACCAGCACCGCGCCCGTGAACTGATCGTTGGCACCCCAGCGGTCCAGATGCGCCTTCAGGTTCGGCAGGCTCTCGACCACGACCAGAGGCGGGCGTGACGGTGCGGAGGTTCCCGTCACAGCCGAGGCCTCGGCGTTGGGACGCACGCTGAACCAGCCGATCAGGCCGGCCGAGGCGATCAGCACGGCGCTGATGACCGCAATGGTCAGGCGCGGGTGGCCACCGGAATGTCGGGGGACGTGGAACAAGAGATCAGACGTCGAAATCCAGCCCGAACTGGGCGTACAGGGCGCGGCTGTCCTGCCACTTCGGATCGACCTTGACGGTCAGGAACAGGTGAACGGGCCGATCCAGCAACTCCGTCAGTTCCTCGCGCGACTTCTGCCCTATCCATTTCAGGGTCTGGCCGCCCTTGCCCAGGACGATGGGCCGCTGGCTCTCGCGCTCGACATAGATGGTCTGCTCTATGCGGGCCGAACCGTCGGCCTTGTCCTCGAAGGACGTCGTCTCGACCGCCGCCGAATAGGGCAGTTCTTCGTGAACGCGCAGATAGACCTTCTCGCGCGTGATCTCGGCGGCCAGAACGCGCATCGGCACATCGGCGGATTGGTCTTCCGGATAGAGCCACGGCCCCACAGGCATGGCGCGGGCCAGCCGCTGCTTCAGGTCGTCCACGCCATCGCCGCTCAGGGCCGAAATCATATAAACTTCGGAGTAGACACCTGTCTCGAACAGCTGATGCGACAGGGCCAGCAGGGTGTCGCGGCGCATGCCGTCGATCTTGTTCAGCGCCAGGATGACCTGTTTGCCGGCCGCCTTCAGATTGGCGATGATCGTTTCGGTGTCTTCAGCCGAGCGCCGATCCGCCGCCTGACCCTCCTTGCCCTCGGAGGCGATGTGCGAGGCCGCGTCGATCAGGTGGATCACCACATCGGCATCGTCCGCTCCGCCCCAGGCCGAGGCGACCATGGCCCGGTCCAGCCGGCGGCGGGGTGTGAAAATGCCCGGCGTGTCCACCAGCACGATCTGGGCGTCGCCCTCGATGGCGATGCCGCGCACGGGAAAGCGCGTCGTTTGGACCTTCTGGGTGACGATCGAAACCTTGGTGCCCGTCAGCCGATTGACCAGCGTGGACTTGCCGGCATTGGGCGCGCCGATGATGGCGGCAAAGCCCGCACGGGTGGTCAGGCTGCTGTCCTGGGGCTCGGTCAAATGACGCCTTCACGTTGCAACAGGCCGATGGCGGCCGTCTTCTCTGCGTCCTGACGCGAACGCCCCTGTGCGGTCAAGGGCGCATAGCCATCGACGTTCACCTCGACCGTGAAGGTCGGAGCGTGGTCGGAGCCCGTCCGTTCGAGAATGCGGTAGGTGGGCAGGGCCTTGGCCTGACCCAGGGCCCACTCTTGCAGCGCCGATTTGGGATTGCTGACCGAGCGCACGGGCGGCGCGGCCAGTTCGGCAGCCCAGGCGCGATCGAACACGGTCTGCGCGGCCTCCATGCCGCCGTCCAGCCAGGCGGCCGCCAGAAGGGCCTCCATCGCATCGCCCAAAACGCCTTCGCGACGCCGCCCGCCCTGTTTGGCCTCGCCGGGCGACAATCGCATGGCGGGCCCGACCCCGAGCGACTCTGCGGCGCGGGCGCAGGCGGCCTTGTCGACAAGCGCATGCAGACGCGAGGACATGTCGCCTTCGTTTGCGTTGGGGAAGTCGCGCATCAGCCGGTCGGCGACCAGCAGGCCCAGGACCCGGTCTCCCAGAAACTCCAGCCGCTGATTGTCGGCGAACGGGCGGCCACGCGCATCGCGCTCCGCCCCCTCCCCCACGCTGGCATGGGTCAGGGCAAGGTCGAGCAGGCGCGGATCGGCAAAGCGGTAGCCCAGGGCCGTCGACAGCGCGCGCACCGCCTCTGCGCGACGATCGGCCATCAGTCGAGGACGCGGAAGAACCGGCTTGGGCGGATGTTGGAGAACCAGCTGACCGGGTTCCACAGCGAAGCACCCGGCTCCCACGACAGCAGGATGATCTCGGCCTTGCCGACCAGGTTCTCTTCCGGGACCATGCCCACGCCCTGGGTCTGCTCGACCCGACTGTCGATCGAGTTGTCGCGGTTGTCGCCCATCATGAAGTAATGACCGGCGGGCACTTCGAACGCAGGTGTGTTGTCCAGATCGTTTCCGGGACCGAAATCCTGAATGGTGAAGGTCTTGCCACCCGGCAGGGTTTCGCGCGCCTGGATCACCTGCTGGCCAAACATGCCGGACAGTTCGTTGCCGGAGACCACCACGTCACGAACCGCGACGTTGTTGATGTGCAGCACGTTGTCGATCATCTGCACCCGGTCGCCGGGCAAACCGATCACGCGCTTGATATAGTCGGTGCGGTTGTCACGCGGCAGTTTGAAGACAGCGATGTCGCCCCGCTTCGGAGCCGAACCGAAGATACGACCTTCGAAAATCTCGGGGCTGAACGGCATCGAATGGCGTGAATAGCCATAGGACCATTTCGACACGACGATATAATCGCCCTCGTACAGGTTGGGCTCCATCGAGGCCGACGGGATGGTGAACGGCTGAAACAGCAGGACCCGCAGGACGAGGGCGATCAACAGGGCGTAGAAGATGGTCTTGAAGATCTCCAGACCCTCGTTCTGTGGCTTCTTCTTCTCGGTCTTGCCGCCACCGAAGATGGGGGTGCGCTTGATGTCCGTAACCGGCGCATTGGACGTGGTGTCGTCGCTCATCAGAAAGTCATTCCCAGCCGCGTGAACGCGGATCAAAGTCGAACGGTCGGTATAGGCTGATTACGCCACGGGCAAGGCTTCGATCACCACGAAGGCGAGTGCATAGGGGTGTTCGTCGCTCAGTGTCAGATGAATACGCGGCTCATGGCCCGGCGGCATCAGGCGATGCAGATGCTCGGCGGCATGACCGGTCAGGGCCAAGGTCGGCTGGCCCGTGCGCAGGTTCACCACCCCCATGTCCCGCCAGTAGACATCGGCCCGCATGCCCGTGCCCAGTGCCTTGGCGCAGGCCTCCTTGGCCGCGAACCGCTTGGCATAGCTCCAGGCCGGGTCCGGCTTGCGGTCGGAACGGGCGCGTTCGTGTTCGGTAAAGCAGCGCTGCTTGAACCGGTCGCCGAACCGGTCCAGCGAGGCCTGGATACGTCGGATGTCCGACAGGTCAGCCCCGACACCGATGATCATGCGGCAGGCTCGCGCGCCGCGTCCATCAGGGCTCGCATCCTGTCGATAGCCGGGCCCAAGCCGACGAAAATCGCCTCTCCGATCAGGAAGTGGCCGATGTTCAGCTCGGCGATCTCGGGGATGGCCGCGACCGCTGTGACCGTTTCATAGTCGATGCCGTGTCCGGCATGGACTTCCAGTCCCAGCCGAGCGGCCAGTGTGGCCCCGTCCCGAAGTGCGAACAGCTCCGCCTGCGCATCCTCGACCCGACCCTCGCGCACGGCGTCGCAGAAGGCCCCGGTATGCAGCTCGACGACGGCGGCCCCCGTTCGCTGGGCCGCGTGGATCTGTTCGGGGTCGGCCCCGATGAACAGCGACACCCTGCACCCCGCTTCATTCAGCTGACCGACGAAGGGCGTGATCCAGTTGTGGCCACCGACGACGTCCAGCCCGCCCTCGGTCGTGCGCTCCTCGCGCTTTTCCGGCACCAGGCAGACGGCGTGGGGGCGATGATGCAGGGCGATGGCCAGCATCTCCTGGGTGACGGCCATTTCCAGGTTCAGGGGCCGCGCCTGTTCTCGCAGCAGTGCCGACAGGCCATCGATGTCGGCATCCGAAATATGCCGACGATCCTCACGAAGGTGCGCCGTAATGCCGTCTGCACCGGCTTCCAAGGCCTCACGCGCCGCCCGGACCGGATCGGGATTCAGACCGCCACGCGCATTCCGCACCGTGGCCACATGGTCGATATTGACGCCCAGACGCAGAGGATGGGTCATCGGCTCAACCGCCGGCTACCCGGATCCTCAATGGGCAGGGCCGCCAGTTCTGGCGGCAGGGCATCCGCCGCATAGGCCGGCACATCCAGCGTCGCCAGCGCGACCAGCGGCACCCCGACGTCGGCACGACCGCCGGAGCGATCGACGATACAGGCCGCCGCGACCACCTCACCGCCCGCCGCCTGGATGGCAGCGATACATTCGCGCGAGGACAGCCCCGTAGTGACGATATCCTCGACCATCACGACCTTCTCGCCCGGTTCGACCTTAAAGCCGCGACGCAGCTTGAACTGTCCGCCCTCACGTTCGACGTAGAGCGAGCGCACCTTCAGGTGCCGCGCCGTCTCGTAGCCCGGGATGATGCCCCCGACGGCCGGGGAGATGGCGACATCGACCGCGCCGACAGTGGCTACGATCTTCTCCGCCAGCGCCTTGCACAGCCGCTCGCAGCGAGCCGTATCCATGAAGACCAGATTCTTCTGCAGAAAGACCGGGCTGTGCAGGCCGGATGACAGCACGAAATGCCCCTCGCGCAGGGCCCCGGCATCGCGGAATTCGTTCAGGACATCTTCGGTGTTCATGGCATCGTCATAGCGAGCGTTGCCGCGCCGTCCAAGCCTATCCCCGCGCCCGCTCGACCGTATCGACCGCCGGATTGGCGCGCAGCGCGGCCATCAGCAGGGTGGCGTGTTTGGCGTCCTCGACCTCCACGTCGATGTCGACGTCGAAGAAGTCCTGCTGGCGGTGGCTCATGACCAGATTCAGGATGTTTCCGCCCGCCTCGCCGATCAGGGTGGCGACCTGGCCCAGGACGCCGGGTGCGTTTTGGATGGTGGCGCGGATGCGCGCCGATGCCACAGCCCCCTGCTCGGCCTGAGGGGTCCATTGAAGGTCCTGCCAGACCGAATCGTCGTCGGCAAAGTCCGCCAGCTTCTGGCAATCGATGGTGTGGACCGTCAGCCCGGCCTCCGGCTCCAGGATCCCGACGATGCGGTCGCCCGGCACCGGCGAACAGCAGTGGCCGAAGTGGATGCTGACACCCGGCGTCAGTCCGCCGCCGCGCACGAACAACCGCGCCTGATCGTCGGCGATCCGCTTGCGGTCCGGCCCGGCCTTGAGACGCCCCTTCAGTGCGGGGAACAGGGTCTCGCCAACCTTGGCCGCCGACAGCCGTCCACGACCGATCGCCTCGAACAGGTCGTCATCGGACATAAACCCCAGCGTCTCCCGCACCGGGGCCAGGGACACCTCCGCCGCCGTCTTGCCTGCGCGCGACAGGGTCTGTTCGAAGGTCGTCCGGCCCAGCTTCTGGAATTCACCGCGCTCGGAGGTGCGGATATGCCGGCGAATGGCCGATCGCGCGCGCCCGGTCACCGTCAGGGAGCGCCAGTCGACCGGGATTTCCCGCTTGGCTCCCCGCACGATCTCGACGACGTCGCCGTTCTGAAGCTGCGTCCGCATCGGCTTCAGCTCGCCGTTGATCTTGACGCCCACCGCCGTGTCGCCGACCTCGGTGTGTACGGCATAGGCGAAATCCAGCGCCATACCGCCGCGTGGCAGGGTGATCAGCGACCCTTTGGGCGTGAAGACGAAGACCTGCTCCAGATACATCTCCAGCTTGGCGTGTTCGACCCAGTCCTCGCCGCCCTCGCCATGCTCGATGACCTGCACGAGGTGACGCAGATTCTGCAGGGGGTCGCGCCCGCCGTCCGCCTCCATGGCTTCCTTGTCGAAGCCATAAGACTTGTTCTTGTAGGCCCAGTGCGCGGCCACCCCGTCCTCGGCTACGCGGTCCATGGCCTCGGTCCGCAGCTGCATCTCGATCCGCAGGCCGGACGGTCCCACGACCGTCGTGTGCAGGCTGCGATAGTTGTTAGACTTGGGTGTGGAGATGAAATCCTTGAACCGCTCGGGCACCATCGGCCAGGCCCGGTGGATGATCCCCAGAGCGCGGTAGCAGTCGTCTTCGGCTTCCACGATCACCCGGAAGCCATAGATGTCGGACAGTGAGGAAAAGCCCACCGACTTGCGCTGCAGCTTGCGCCAGATCGAATAGGGCGTCTTCTGGCGGCCATAGACCTTGGCCTTGACCCCACCCTCCTGAAGAACCCGCTCCACCTCGCGCGATACGCCCTCGATGGCGCGACCATGCTCCAGCTTCAACGCTTCAAGGCGCCGCTCGATGGCCGTTCGGGCGGTCGGGTTCAGATGCTCGAACGCCAGCTCTTCCAGCTCGGACGCGATCGAATGAATGCCGATCGACCGGCCCAGCGGCGCATAGACTTCGAGCGTCTCGCGGCTGATCCGCTCGCGCTTCTCCGGCTTGACGTATTTCAGCGTCCGCATGTTGTGCAGACGGTCGGCCAGCTTGACCAGCAGGACGCGCACGTCCTTGGAAATGGCCAGGATGAATTTGCGCAGGTTCTCCGCCTGGCGCGTGTGCTCGGCTTGAAGCTCCAGCCGGCTCAGCTTGGTCACGCCCTCGACCAGGACTGCGATCTCCTCGCCGAACATGGCCGCGATGTCGTCGCGCGTGGCCGAGGTGTCCTCGACCACATCGTGTAGCAGGGCCGTCACGATGGTGGCGGTGTCGAGCCTGTAGTCGGTCAGTATGCCTGCGACCTGGATCGGATGGGCGAAATAGGGATCGCCGCTGGCCCGCAGCTGGGAGCCATGCATCTTCATCGCATAGACATAGGCGCGGTTCAGCAGCTGCTCGTCGGCAGTGGGGTCATAGGCGCGGACCGCCTCCACCAGCTCGAATTGACGAAGCACCCGGGCCTTGGGCTCGGATGCTTCCTTCACCGGACGGGCTCCGTCCGGGTCGTTCAGATTGGCAGCTTGCAGCGGCGGGGCGGACTGCCGCGCCGGCAGGATGGTGATACCGTTGGCGGGTTCGGCCGTCAGTACCGCTCCTCCTGGCCACCGTCGCGATCGCTTTGCAGCGCACGGATCAGTTCAGCTTCGGCCATGTTCATGTGCTGCGGCTCGGCCAGCAGACCGACAATCTCGGCCTCGTCTTCGGCTTCGGTGCGCTCATCGACACGTTGCAGGGTGACGATGATGGTCTCGGTCATGTCGTCCGGAACGACCTTGTCCTCGGCGATTTCACGCAGGGCGACGACGGGGTTCTTGTCGTTGTCGCGGTCGATCATCAGAGGCGCGCCATTGGCGATGTTGCGGGCACGGTGACCGGCCAGCAGGACCAGACCGAAACGGTTCGGCACCTTTTCGATGCAGTCTTCGACGGTTACGCGGGCCATTCAAAATCCTCGGGCGGCAATCAGAACCGCACAAAATAGAGTGTTGAGCCTGATTGTGCAACGCCACATGGGCAGCAATACGGCGTCAGACGGCTCGCGCGTCCCGACCGACGGTCGTGGCGTCCACCAGATCGACCGCCCTGCCCCCGTGCGGATGCTCCCAGTCCGGGGCGATCTCGGCCAGCGGCCCCATGACGAAGCGCCTTTCCGCCGCCCGCGGATGAGGCAGGATCAGGCCGTTCAGGTCTCCACTCAGCCGGCCGTAGGCGATCAGATCCAGATCGAGGGTTCGTGGTGCATTCTGCTGGTGGCGCTGGCGGCCAAAGGCTTCCTCTATCCGCCCAAGCGCCTGCATCAGGCCGTGCGGGTCGTGGTCGCTGCGCACGATGACGACGCCGTTCAGGAATGGTGGATCGGTGGGGTCTGGCCAGGCCAGCGACGACCACCAGGACGATCGGGCCAGCACATCGATGCCCTCGGCCCGGAACCGCGCCAGCGCCGCCTCCAGCGCCTCGCGGCAGTCGCGCCAGACGCCGCAGTCGTTGCAGCCAAGCGCCACGATCACCGCTTCATCCAGAGGGCCGTCATAGCGTTCCATCCACACACCCTACTCCAATCGCAGACATTGCGGGAGTGTGACGCCGTGCAGGCTCAGTGTATTCAGCGACCGATGAGCCCCTTCCCGCCCGAACCGCCCCGCGACTGCCCGCTATGCCCCCGCCTGGTCGCCTACAGGGCTGAGAATCAGGCCGCGCATCCCGACTGGTGGAACGGCCCGGCGCCGTCGTTCGGCGATCCGAAGGCGAGGTTGCTGATCGCGGGACTGGCCCCCGGCCGGACCGGAGCCAACCGTACGGGTCGGCCTTTCACCGGCGATGGGGCGGGGATCATCCTGTACGAGACGCTGAAGAAGACCGGCTTCGCGCGCGGCCATTACGATCCGGACGGGAATGACGATCTGGAACTGGTCGATTGCATGATCACCAATGCCGTCCGTTGCGCCCCGCCGCTGAACAAGCCTTTGCCGGTCGAAGAGGCGACCTGCCGCCCCTTTTTGAAGGCCCGCCTGGCCCAACTGCCCCGGCTGAAGGTTATCGTCACCCTGGGCGACGTCTCGCGTCGCAGCATCCTGAAGACCCTGGGCCTGCCCGGCACCGCCATCCCGCCGGGCCACGGTGTCGAGGGTCAGGTCGCGGGCTACACCCTGATCAACAGCTACCACTGCTCGCGCCTGAACACGAACACGGGACGGCTTACAGCGGCGATGTTCGAGGAAATTTTCGAGCGGGCGAAGGCGGCGATCGACGCTTAGCCCCGCTCCTTCATCAGACGCGCCTTGTCCCGTGCCCAGTCACGATCTGCTGTCGCCTGACGTTTGTCGTGCAGCTTCTTGCCCTTGGCCATGGCGATCTCGATCTTGGCCTTGCCGGCCTCGTTCAGATACAGCCGCACCGGGATGATGGTCTGGCCGTCACGCTGGACGGCACCGATCATGCGGTCGATCTGTTTGCGGTGCAGCAGCAGGCGGCGCGGGCGCCGCGGTTCGTGGTTGAAGCGATTGGCCTGTTTGTACGGCGGGATGTCGGCGTTGATCAGCACCAGATCCCGGCCCTCGGGCGAGACATAGCTTTCGGCGATATTGGCCCGCCCGTCGCGCAGGGCCTTGATCTCGGTGCCCAGCAGCTGGATCCCGGCCTCGACGAAATCCTCCAGGAAATAATCGAACTTGGCCCGCCGGTTCTCGGCCAGCAGCTTGGTCTTGGGTTTCTCGGCCGCCATCAGCCGACGCCCGCATCCGCCATGGCGCGGTCGATGGCGGGCTTGACCGCGTCTGCGGTCAGGGAGAGGGGCAGGCGCACCTCCTCGGTGCACAGGCCCAGCTTCGCCAAGGCGTATTTCGTCGGTGACGGCGAGTTGTCGAGGAAAAGGGCCTTGTGCAGGCCGATCAGACGATCCTGCCAGTCCCGCGCCTTGGCCGCATCACCCGACATCGCTGCCTTGTGCAGCGCCACCATGGCCTCGGGCGCGACGTTGGAGGCGACCGAAATCAACCCGACCCCGCCATAGGCCAGATAGCCCAGATAGCTGGGGTCATCGCCCGAGATCAGGTCGAACTGCCCGTCGATGTTGGCATGCATCCAGCTGACCCGGCTCATGTCGCCGGTGGCGTCCTTGATGCCGACAATGTTCGGATGCTTCGCCAGCCGCGCCACCGTCTCATTGGCCAGATCGATGCCGGTCCGGCCCGGCACATTGTACAGCAGGATCGGCAACTGGACCGCATCCGCGATCGCCTCGAAATGCGCCGCCAATCCGGCCTGCGACGGGCGAATGTAGTAGGGTGTCACGACAAGCGCGCCGTCTGCCCCGACCGTCTTGGCATGGCGAGCCAGGTCGATGGCTTCCTTGGTGTAGGGCGAGCCCGTGCCCGCGATCACCCGCACCCGTCCGGCGACCAGTCGCACGCATAGATCGATCACATGCTTGTGCTCGTCCAGGTCCATGCTGGCCCCCTCGCCGGTCGTGCCCATGGGCACGACGCCATCGACGCCGGCGGCGATCTGGCGCTCGATCAGGGTGGCGAAGGCGGCTTCGTCCACGTTTCCGTCACGAAGAGGTGTGATCAGGGCGGTGATCACGCCCTTGAACAAAGGGGCGGTCATTGAAACGATGGTCCTGCGAGGAAGTGACGGCACACGCCGACAGCGGGCGCAAAGGGTAGGTTGCCGGTCGCCTGATCGCAACCACGACGCATGAGGATAAGACACGGCATGATGATGACCTCCCTGGCAGCTGCGCTGGCCCTTCTCGGCCCCGCTCCCGAAGCCTTGCTGCCACAGGCGGTTCCCTACACGTCGGTGGCCCCGAACGTCAGCAATCAGCCGCGCGTGCTGGACGATCAGGACACAGCACTTTTCCGCCAAGGCCTGGCCGCCGCCCGCGCCCGTGATGTCGTCGGCGCCCGCAGTGCCGCCGCCGGTATTCGCGATTCGGCGGGGCGCAAGCTGATCGAATGGGCCCTGCTCGATACCTCGGCCTCACAGATGGGGTTCAGCGATCTGGCCGTCGCCGATTCGACCTTCGCCGGCTGGCCCCGCAGCGACAGCCGCCGCGCCGCGACCGAGCGGGCCCTGGACGGTGGCTATGCCAGCGCCGAGGCGACCCTGCGTCTGTTCGCCCAGACTCCGCCGTCCACGGTACAAGGGGCCATCGCCCTCGCCGGAGCCTATGAGCAGACCGGTCGCCGTGACGAGGCACAGGCGTTGATCCGCGACTGGTGGCGCACCCGCTCGTTCGACGACGCCAGCCAGAGCCGCATCCTGGGCCGCTGGAGTGGATGGCTGAACCAGGGCGACCACGATGCCCGCCTGACCATGCTGCTGTCCGGTCCGCACGGCCCGGCAACGCGGGCGATGATCGCTCTGGCTTCGCCCGAGCGCCAGTCGGTCGCCAACGCCGTCCTGGCCCTGCGCACGGCTTACAGCCCCGACGCCCTGGTGGCCTCGCTAAGCCCCTCGCAGGCACGCGATCCGAACATCGTGCTGGAGCGGGTCCGCATTCTGCGCTCGCAGAATCGTCAGTCCGAGGGTTTTGCCCTGCTGTCCGCCCTGCCCCCGGCTCCCTCGCATACCGAGGGCCAGAACACGCTGTGGAGCGAACGGCGCAACTATTTCCTGGATGCCCTTCAGGTCCGCAACTGGCAGGCGGCCTATGACGCCATGAACGGCCACGCCTTCCCCTCCGGAGAGCGCAAGGTCGATGCGGAGTTCTTCGCCGGCTGGGTCGCCCTGACCAAGCTGAATGACCCAGCGCGGGCCGCACGTCATTTCGAGGTCCTGCGCCAGTCATCGGCCACCCCGATCACGCAAGGGCGCGCCCTCTACTGGCTGGGTCGCGCCGCCGAGGCCAACGGCAACACGCCCATGGCCATCGAATACTATCAAGCAGGCTCCCGCCACATCCAGACCTTCTATGGCCAGCTGGCCGCCGAGAAGGCCGGTCAGACGACCCTGACCCTGCCCGGCGACCCGGACCCGACCCAGGCCGAGATCGCGGCCTTCGAAGCCAATGACATGGTCCGCGCCATGCGCATCCTGGGCGAGACGGGCGAGACCAGCCTGTTCCGCGTCTTTGCCTATCAGCTGGACGATACTCTACCCACGGCGGGCGACCTGGCCCTGCTGATGGACCTGTCGCGCAACTATGGTGAGGGTTTCACCGCCATGATGGTCGGCCGCGCCGCCAGCCAGCGCGGCTTCCTGATGCCCGAGCGCCAGTATCCCGTCCGCCTGCCGCCGCCCGTCGCCGGTGCCGCACCGCTGGAGTTCACCCTGGCGATCACCCGCCAGGAATCCAGCTTCGACCCGATGGCGCGCTCGGGCGCGAATGCCCGCGGCATGATGCAGTTCGTTCCCGGCACCGGCCGCGCCGTCGCCCGCCAGCTGGGCCTGCCCTACAGCGACGAGCGGCTGTACGACCCGGACTTCAACATGACTCTGGGCAGCTTCCACCTCGGCGACCTGACCAACAACTTCAACGGCTCGTGGTTGCTGACGACCGTTGGCTACAACGCCGGTCCGGCCCGCCCGCCCCAGTGGGTCGCGCGCTGTGGCGATCCGCGTGCCGGTCAGGTCGATCCGGTCGATTTCATTGAGTGCGCCCCCTTCACCGAAACGCGCAACTACATGATGCGGGTGATGGAAAACATGTCGGTCTACAAGGCCCGACTGAACGGCGGCTCTGCGCCCCTGACCCTATCGCAGGACCTGCGTCGCGGCACACCGCGCGGCTCGGCCCAGCCCTATACCTATGTCGGTGCGGGCGAGTTCACACCTACCGAGGAACCATCCGAGTAGCGGCTCTGGATCAGTAGCGGCCCGTCCGGCCCGTCGATCCAGCGAGCAGACAGGCCGAAAACCTCGGCCATGATGTCCGGTGTAAGGGACTGGGTCGGTGCTGCATCAGCCACGGCCCGGCCCTGATGCATGACGATGACGCGGTCGGCATACCGCGCAGCGAGCCCCAGATCATGCAGGCTGACCAGCACCGCCTGCCCCACCCTGGCGCGTGTCCGCAGCAGGTCCAGCACCATCAACTGAGCGTCCGGATCCAGCCCCGCTATCGGCTCGTCGACCAGCAGAGCCTGGCTTTGCGTCGCCAGAGCACGTGCCAGCAAAACGCGCGCCCGCTCGCCACCCGACATCTCGGCCACGCCGCGATCTGCCAGATGATCGGCCTCCACCGCTTTCAGCGCTGCGTGGGCGTTCGACAGAGCCTCGGGGGGCGGCAGGAACGGTACTCCCAGTGCCGCGACCTCTACCGCCGGCATGTTCCAGGCAATGCGTCGCTCTTGGGGAAGGTAAGCCGCCGCCGCCGCGCGGGCCCGAGGGCTGAGGCTCTCGATTGTCTTGTCGCCGAGAAGCGCCCGACCAGCGGACAGCGGCAGCAGACCCGCAAGTGCGCGAATGGCGCTCGACTTGCCCGCGCCGTTGGGGCCGACGAGAGCGACCAGTTCACCCTTCCGCACTGTCAGCGATACCGCCTCCAGTACCGCCCGGTTTCCCAGCCGGACCGTCGCCTGCTCCAGAACCAGAGCCGTCACAGCCGCCACTCCCGCGCGGCCCGCCAGGCGATCAGGGCGAACAACGGCGCACCCACCAGGGCCGTGAAGACGCCCAGCTTCAACTCCTGATCCGTGGGTGTCATCCGGGCCAGCAGGTCCGCGACCACCAGCATCAGTCCGCCTGTCAGGGACGAGGGCAGCAAAACCCGCCCCGGATCGCCCCTGACCAGTGTCCGCACCAGATGTGGTGCTGCCAAGCCGACGAAGCCGATGACCCCCGCCACCGCCACGGCCGCGCCCGTCGCCAGAGCCGCCGCCAGCAGGGCCAGCAACCTCAATCGCGCCATTGGCAGGCCTGACGTCCGCGCCGTCTCCTCACCCAGGCTCAGCATCCGCAGGCCCGGTGCCGCCATCTTCGCCAGTACGCCCGACAGGAACACCGCCGGCGTTACCCAGGCGACGTCGATCCAGCTGCGGTTCTGCACCGAACCCAGCAGCCAGCTCATGACCTCGGCCGTCGCGATTGGAGACGGCGACAGGTTGAAGATCAGCGCCGTCCCGGCACCCGCAAAACTGGACAGAGCAACCCCGAACAAAATCAGGGCCTCTGGCGACCTGACCCTCGCCGAAAACAAGATCAGCAGCCCTCCCGCTAGGCCCGCCCCGGTCAGGGCCGATATCTCGACAGCACCCGGCACCGCCTCTGCGCCGGCGACAATCGCCAGGGCCGCGCCCAGGGCTGCTACGGCCGACACACCCAGCACCCCGGGGTCTGCCAGCGGATTGCGCAGCAACCCCTGCATGACCGCACCGGCCAGCCCCAGCGCCGCCCCGACCATCAAGGCCGTAGCCACGCGCGGCGCGCGAACCTGCCACAGAACCTCGGCGGGCCCCGATGTCGGGTCGGTGAGGGCCAAATGCCACTGCTCGGCATCGAACAGGCTTTCACCCAGACAGATACCCAAGGCCGCCGCCGCGGCAATCAACAGACCCAGGCCCCACAGCAGACGGCTCATCGCCCCTCACTGGCCATCACGGCGGCATCGGCGGCAAACCAGGCCGGACATGTGAGGGCCGACGCCGGCAGCCGTGCCGCGACCCTACCCTTCGCGGCCCTCTGAACGACCGGATGCCTTCCCGGCCCACGCCAGTCGGAGCGAAACAGGTCGAAGAAGCCCAGAATGAATCGCTTCGGCGGCGAGAGGGCCATCCGCTCCAGGCTCACGGGCGCATAGCCGGGGGATGTCGCCAGATTGGCAAATCCGGCGGCCGTCAGGATCGCATCCACCAGCGTCCCCTTGCCGGCCGTGAACCCCCCAGGTGTCAGATAGAAAGCCGATGACCTCGCCTGCCCAGACGCGGGCCGGGCCTCGTCCAGCCGCTCATCCATCGAAACGACAAGCGCATCTCCCCTGCGGCGCTCACCCAGGCCCTCGGCCACCTTGATGACGTTCGCCCGCACACCCTCCAGGGTCGTCGCATCGTCGATGGTCAGCACCCTCACGCCACGACGCTCCAGGGCGGCCAGCAGCCGCGGCTCCCCGCCCCAGTAACGCACCACCACGTCCGGCTTAAACGCGATCGCGGCCTCCAGCGTCGGCCGGACCTGACGATGTGGCGAGGCTTCTGCACGCATCCAAGAGTCGGGATCGTCGGCCCGCGGCGACAAGGCCAGTGTGGCATCCGGTGCCAGCGCCATTGCATACTGGTCCCCACACTGGTCAAGCGACATGACCCGCAGCGGTCGCGCCTCGGCAGATCCCGCGATCAGCACGCCTGCCGCGACGACTACGGCTCCGAATAGCCTCACGGTTTCAGCAACCCAATGAACAGGGCGTCCAGCAGAGTATCGATCAGATGCTCCCGATCGACCCAATCGAAATAGGGCTTGGTGATCATCAGCGACACGACCCCATGCGCCCCGGCCCACAGGGCCTGGGCTGTCGGACGCGGGTCGCCGCGCAGCCGACCCTCCGCCGCCGCCTCTTCCACCACCCGCACGAAGGCACCGAACAGCTCATGGCCCAGGCTTTGGGCCACACTCTGCGCCTGCTGCGCTTCAAGGGGGCGCGTCATATAGACGAGGCGATAGGCATTGGGGTTTTCAAAGCCGAACCGTACATAGGACTGCATCAACCGCCGCATCCGTTGCTCCGGCGTGCCAGGCTCTTCCAGCACCGCCCGGTTCATGACCAGCAGTTGCTCGAAGGCGCGCTCGCAGATTTCGTGCAGGATCTCGCTCTTGTCCGAGAAGTGCATGTAAAGGGCCGTCGAGGACAGTCCGACTTCGTCGGCGATCTTGCGGATCGTCGCGCCTTCATAGCCGTGATCCACGAATATACGCTCGGCCGCCGCCAGGATTTCCGCGCGACGGGCATGCCCCTCGCCCTTCGGCTTGCGTTGCGAGCGGGCATTGGAAGCGGACAAGGTCAAACGGACACTCCGGAGCGAGCCTGCTGAATAGCGGCAATCGCACCATTCCGCCAATCGCCTGGTTGGTCACCCGCTTGCCCCGCCCGGGTCACCGCGCTACCCGTTCAGGATGGAGCGGGCGGGGGTCAGCAACCTGAAGACGGCAGACGGCACCGGCGCGACCATCGAACGCCCTGTGCGGGAGAGCGCGGCCCTGCGTGCGCTCACTATTGATCAGTGGCTTTTGCTCGTCGCCTCCACCACTGCGCTTGTTGTCGGCCTGTATGTAGCTCCCGATGCCGTGGGCACAGCGCTCATCGTCGGGGCCGCCGTTGCGTTTCTCGGTCTTGCGGTCTGGCGGCTCGCCTTGATCGTTGCCAGTGACCGTAGCGACGCCGTCGTGGCCGAGCTGCAGGTCTGGCCGCGCTATACGATCCTTGCCGCCCTGTACGACGAGACAGAGGTTCTGGAGCAGTTGGTCGAGCGGCTTGCCCAGATCGATTATCCCGCCGATCGACTTCAGGGCCTGTTGGTGCTCGAAGCCCACGATCACGACACCATCCAGGCGGCCCTGGACATGCCACGCCCGGACTGGCTCGACATCTTTATCGCGCCCCCCGGCGAGCCGCACACCAAGCCTCGCGCCTTGAATTGCGCCCTACCCTATGTGACCGGCGACCTGCTCACCGTCTATGACGCCGAGGACGATCCGGACCCTCTGCAACTCAAGGAGGCGGCGTCGCGGTTCGCGACCGACGACACGGGAAAACTGGCCTGTCTGCAGGCCCCTCTGCGTATTCGTCGCAAGCACAAGGGGTCAGGCGATGCGCCGTTTCTGAATCGCCAGTTTGCCGCCGAATACGCCGCCTTGTTCGAGACGGTTCTGCCGGGCATGGCGCGACTGGGACTACCGTTCCCTCTCGGCGGAACAAGCAATCATTTCCGGGTCGACGTACTGCGCGCTGTCGGCGGCTGGGACGCATTCAATGTCACCGAAGACGCCGATCTGGGCTTCAGATTGTGGCGCAAGGGCTGGCGGTTGGGCGTCATCTCTCGACCGACCTGGGAAACGCCGCCGGGCAATATTCGCAGCTGGCTGCCCCAGCGCACACGCTGGTTGAAGGGGTATATGCAGACCTGGGGCACCCACACCCGATGCGCCTGGGAACTTGGCCCGCGCGGTGTGTTCGCCTTGGTCGCCACCCTGGGGGCCGGCCTGGCCTCGGCGATTCTGCAGGGACCGGCGCTGGCGTGGTTCGCCGTTACCTTCGCCGTGTCCGCCATGGCGGGCCTCCCCCCTCTGACCCCGGCCCTGGCCTTGAGCGTCCTTGGCATCGGCACCGCCTCGGCCTGGCTCAGCTGCCTGATCGGCACGCGGCGGGCGGGGGTACCGTACACTGTCTTCGACATGCTGGCGGCACCCCTCTACTGGTCGCTCCTCAGCCTCGCCCTTGCCCACGCGGTCTGGAGGTTGATCCGCGAACCCTTCGCCTGGGACAAGACCGCTCACCGTCCGGATGTGCCTGCCGTCGACGGCACGGACCACGCGATCGACAGCGCAAGGCTGGACGAGGCCTTGCCTGTCCGCCTATCAGCGTCCCATGTCGCCGCGCCTGAACCCGTTACCTGAGACCCTCATCACCCGCGCCTGGGCGGACTATGCCCTGCTGGACAGCGGCGGCGGGCAAAAGCTGGAACGGTACGGCCCGCACACGGTCGTCCGACCAGAGCCGCAGTGCTTCTGGTCGCCGCGCGATCCCCTGGCTTTCGATCAGGCCACCGCCGTCTTCGATCCGACTGACGAGGATGAAAGCGGGCGCTGGCGTTTTGCCGGCAAGCCCATCGACAGCTTCCCGCTGGCCTGGCGCGACGTTCGCTTCACAAGCCGGTTCACCCCTTTCAGACACCTCGCCTTCTTTCCCGAGCAGGCGGCGAATTGGGAATGGCTGGATGCCAGGATCGGCAGCCTTCACAAGCCGCGCATCCTGAACCTGTTCGGCTACACCGGTGTTGCCTCCCTGGCCTGTGCGGCCGCGGGCGCCGAGGTCACCCATGTAGATGCCTCCAAGAAGTCGGTCGCCTGGGCCCGCGAGAATGCCGAGCTGTCCGGCCTGGCGGATCGCCCGATCCGCTGGATCGTGGAGGATGCGCGCAAATATGCCGCGCGCGAAGTCCGGCGTGGCGTCAAATACGACGGCATCATTCTGGACCCCCCAAAATACGGACGTGGGCCTACTGGCGAGGTCTGGCGGCTGTTCGAGGACCTGCCGGGACTGCTAGGGGATTGCGCCGCCCTTTTGTCGGACGATGCCTCCTTCCTCCTGCTCAACGCCTATGCCGCGCGGATTTCCGGCCTGTCGCTGGCGCATATGATGGCCGAGGCTATGGCGGATCGTGGCGGCACCATCGACTGGGGCGAACTGGCATTGGCCGAGGATGGTCCTGATGGCCGCGCGATCGGTCTCAGCTTTTTCGCGCGTTGGTCGGCATGAGCGACGACCGGCTGATCACCTCCCTGACCAATGACACCGTCAAGGCGGTCCGCGCCCTGCACATGCGCAAGGAGCGCGAGGCCACCGGCCGCTTTCTGGCCGAAGGGCTGAAGTTCATCGGTGAGGCGCTGGACCAGGGCCGCATCCCTCGCCTGCTTCTGGTCGGCATGGAGGCGCGCGAGCACCCGATCGTCGACCGCGCGAAGACCGAGACGCGCAGGGTCGGCGGCGAAGTCGTCGTCGTCACCCACCCCATCCTTGAAAAGATCAGCCGGCGGGACAATCCTCAGACCGTGCTTGGGGTCTTTGACCAGATTTACACGCCCCTTTCGGCCATCGACCCCGCTTCAGCCCCGGCCTGGGTCGCCTTGGAACAGGTGCGCGATCCCGGCAATCT
Organism: Brevundimonas sp.; assembly: GCF_016463295.1. Taxonomy (GTDB): domain Bacteria; phylum Pseudomonadota; class Alphaproteobacteria; order Caulobacterales; family Caulobacteraceae; genus Brevundimonas. The sequence continues at coordinate 39,977 of NZ_JAEMRO010000001.1, read as the reverse complement.
GGGGACCATCATCCGTACGGCAGATTCCGCAGGATGCGGTGGGGTCATCCTGATCGGCGACTGCGTCGATCCGTTTTCGGTGGAGGCAGTGCGCGCGACCATGGGCTCGGTCTTCGCCGTCGCCATCGCGCGCGCCACCCCGGCGGAGTTTCTGGCCTGGCGGGAAACTTGGCCCGGCAGTGTGATCGGTACCCGGCTGGATGCGACCCACGGCTACCGCGAGGCCTTTCTCCAGCATCCAGCCCTGATCCTCATGGGCAATGAGCAGGCCGGGCTGACCGATGCGCTCGCGGCCGCCTGCGACGTCAACGTCAAGATCCCGATGCGGGGTCGGGCCGACAGCCTGAACCTGGCCGTCGCCACCGGCATCATGGTCTATGCGGTGACCGACGCGGTCTGGGCCGTTCAGGCATCCTCGAGCAGCACCACGCCGGGTGCGGATTTCAAGGCCCCACGCAGGGCTCCGTCCAGGCGATAGCGTCCAGGCAATTTCATCTCGATCTCGCGCCGCCCGGCCGACGGCGTGTCGATCGCGGCGATCAGGGCGACTTCACCGCCCTTGCCATTCGCCCTGGCCCGTTCCAGCCGGCTTTTCAGCGCGTCGACCACGTCTAAGGACTGCGCCGAAACATGCACTCTCAGACCCATGGCCCCGTCATCGATCAGGGTGTCCAGACGGCTGGCGTCATCGCCGAAGAAGCGCACCTCGCCGTCCGCGCTCTTGGCCCGCACCCGCACCATGATGGAGGCCCCGACCTCCAGTACCTCGCGGCATTTGCGCAGTTGTTCGGGCGGGAACAGACATTCGAACTCCCCAGTCGGATCGGAGAAGGTGACGAAGGCGAACTTTTCGCCCGACTTCGCGCTGGCCCGCTCCTGACGGCGGCGCACAACGCCCGCCATCATGAAGGCCTCGTGGCCGCTCTCGGCCAGGGCCGTGGCCTCGGCCACAAAGGTCACACGCTTGCGCTTGAGGGCCGCCGCCATGTCCTCCAGCGGGTGGCCGGACAGGTAGAAGCCGACGGCGGACAGTTCCTGATCCAGCCGCTCCGGCCCCATCCAGGGTTCGACGGGTTTGAGCCGAGGCCGCGCCGCGCCTGCCTGATCGCCGCCGAACAACGACACCTGCGACGACGCCCGCTCCGCCGCCACGCTCTGGCAATAGGCCATCAGGGTGTCGGCCTGTTCGACCAGCTGGCGGCGATTGGTGTGGAAGCTGTCGAAAGCCCCGGCACGCGCCAGATTCTCCAGCGCCCGTTTATTCACAAACTTCGGATCGACCCGTTCCAGGAAGTCGAAGATGTCGGTGAACCGCCCGCCGGTCTCGCGCACCTGCACCAGGTGTTTCATGGCCTCCAGCCCGACGTTGCGGATGGCCCCCAGGGCATACAGGACCGACCCGACCTTGGTGCCGTCCGCCTGTTCGTCCCAGGCCACATCGAAATCGGCGGAGGACCGGTTCACGTCCGGCGACTTCACCGGCACATCGAAGCGTCGGCAATCCTGATAGAAAACAGCCAGTTTGTCGGTATTGCTGAGATCGAGCGACATGGATGCCGCCATGAACTCGACCGGATGGGTCGCCTTCAGCCAGCCGGTCTGGAAGCTGATCAGGGCATAGGCGGCGGCGTGCGACTTGTTGAAACCGTAGCCCGCGAACTTGGCCACCAGATCGAAGATGGAGCCGGACTGTGCCTCGGGCACCCCCTTTTCGGACGCGCCCTTGACGAAGCGGGCCCGCTGGAAGTCCATCTCCTCCTTCTTCTTCTTGCCCATGGCGCGACGCAGCAGGTCGGCCTCGCCCAGCGAATAGCCCGCCAGGATCTGGGCGATCTTCATCACCTGTTCCTGATAGATGATGACGCCATAGGTCTCGGTCAGAACCTCGGTCAGGGTCGGATGCAGATAGTCAACCTCCTGCCGACCGAATTTCCGATCGATATAGGTGTCGATCATCTCCATCGGGCCGGGGCGATACAGCGAGATCAGCGCCGTGACCTCCTCGATGGAGCCACAGCGCATCTTACGCAGGGTGTCGCGCATGCCCTGGGATTCCAGCTGGAACACGCCCACGGTCTGCCCTGACGCCATCAGTTCATAGGTGGCGGGATCGTCCAGTGGCAGGGCGTTCCAGTCAGGCGCGGCCCCGCGACGCTCCAGATACTGACGCGCGCGATCCAGGACGGTCAGCGTCTTCAGGCCCAGGAAGTCGAACTTGACCAGACCGGCCGCCTCGACCCATTTCATGTTGAACTGGCTGGCCGGGATGGTCGAGCGCGGGTCCTGATACAGGGGGGCCAGTTCGACCAGCGGCCGGTCGCCGATCACGATACCGGCGGCATGGGTCGAGGCGTTGCGGTACAGCCCTTCCAGCTCCAGCGCGGTCGACAGCAGGGTCGCCACCGAGGCCTCATTGTCACGCGCCTCACGCAGGCGCGGCTCGATCTCGATGGCCTGGGCCAAGGTCACGGGATTGGCCGGGTTGGCCGGCACCATCTTGGCCAGGCGATCCACCTGGCCCAGCGGCATCTGCAACACCCGCCCGACGTCGCGCAGCACGGCCCGCGCCTGAAGCGTACCGAATGTGATGATCTGGGCGACCCGGTCGGAGCCATAGCGGTCCTGAACGTAGTCGATGACCTCCTCGCGCCGCTCCTGACAGAAGTCGATGTCGAAGTCGGGCATGGAGACCCGCTCGGGGTTCAGGAACCGCTCGAACAGCAGGCCAAACCGCAAGGGGTCCAGATCGGTGATCGTCAGGGCCCAGGCGACCAGCGACCCGGCTCCCGACCCCCGCCCCGGCCCGACCGGTATCCCATGCGTCTTGGCCCATTTGATGAAGTCCGACACGATCAGGAAATAGCCAGGGAAGCCCATCTGCTGGATGATCCCGACCTCCCATTCGAGACGAGTCCAGTAATCGACCTCGGGCGCAGCAGGCACGACCTGTTTCAGCCGCTCCTTCAACCCCTCGCGGGCCTGATGCATCAGTTCGTCGGGTTCCGACCGCCCCGCACCGGTGTCGAACCGCGGCAGGATAGGCGCGCGTGTGGGAGCCAGGAAGGCACAGCGCCGGGCGATGTCGATGGTGGTGTCACAGGCCTCGGGCAGGTCGGCGAACAGTTCGCGCATCGCCGCCGCCGGCTTGAACCAGTGCTCGCCCGTGATCTTTCGCCGGTCGTCCTGGCCGATGAAGGCCCCGTCGGCGATACACAGCAGGGCGTCATGCGACTTGGCCTGCGCCGCCTTACCATAGTGGACGTCATTGGTGGCCACCAGCGGCACGTCGTGCGCATAGGCCCAGTCGACCAGCCCGCGTTCGGCCTGCTGCTCGCTGGCCAGGCCGTGGCGTTGAAGCTCGACATAGAAACGGTCGCCGAACGCCGCCTGCATGGCCGACAGGGCCGCCTGGCCTTCAGCGACCTTGCCCTGGACGAACAGAGGATCAACCGGCCCGTCCGGCCCGCCCGACAGCAGCAACAGACCCTCGGAATGCGCGACAACCTTGTCCCAGGGTACGCTGGGCTCATCGGTAGCCCCCGCATCCAGAAACGCCGAAGACGACAGGGCCGACAGGTTCAGCCACCCGGCATTGTTCTGGACCAACAGCACGATGGTCGGCACCTTGGCCCAGCGCTGGTTGATCTGTCCGCCGATCCCGGTCACCGGCAGGGCGCATCCCAGGATCGGCTGGACGCCTGCGGCCTTGGCCCCCTCGCTGAACTCCAGCGCTCCAAACAGATTGGCTCTGTCCGCGACGCCGACGGCCGGCATGCCCGCGTCCGCCGCCAGGGTCGAGACCTTCCCCGCCTTGATCGCGCCTTCCAGCAGCGAATAGGCCGAACGGACCCTCAGATGGATGAACTGGGCAGAGGTCGTAGCGATGGCCTGGCTCTCCTTGAACAGGCCCATCTCACCGACTCACTGAATCAGATACGCGGCCTGCCAAGTCATCCAGACGAAGCCGCCGCACGACGCAAGCGACAGCATATCCCTCGTCCAACGTGCCATAATCTTGTCCCCAGATTGAATGTTGCCTGTATGTTCTATGTTGCGGCTTTGTTCTCGTCAAGCCTCATGGTGAAGATCGAGATGTGGGCGTAGGGTGCTGCAGACGCCGCCCAGCTCGCCCTTCGGCGGCAGGCGTCCCGAAAGACAAGCGCATGGCCAAGGGTCAGGTCCGCAGCAACAAGGAAGCCCGCAAACCGAAGGCCGAAAAGGCCAAGCCGCCCGTCAGCGTGGGCAGTTCGCCCTTCACCACACCGCCGGGCAAGAAATAGGCTCGGTCCAAGTGTTCAGTACGTCTGGCTCTGTGCCGGACGCTCTTCCAGATGGCCGTCCTTCAGGGCGAAGACGCGGTCCATATGTCCGGCCAGTTCCATGTTGTGGGTCGCGATGAGAGCACCGACGCCGGTCTGTTTGACCAGATCGTGCAGCGCCTCGAACACGGTCTGGCTGGTGGCCGGGTCCAGATTGCCTGTCGGCTCGTCGGCCAGCAGCAGTCGAGGCCGATTGGCCAGGGCACGGGCGACGGCAACGCGCTGACGCTCTCCGCCCGACAACTCCGACGGCTGATGCGTCAACCGCTCACCCAGGCCCAGGCTGGTCAGAACCTCGTCTGCCCGCTTGCGGGCCTGCGGCAGGCTCACACCGGCGATGCGCAGCGGCAGGGCGACGTTGTCTCGCGCGTCGAACTCCGGCAGCAAATGGTGGAACTGGTAGACGAAGCCGATACTGGCCAGGCGGATATGCGTCCGCTCGCGCTCACTCAGGTTGCCGACATCCTCGCCCTCGAAACGGATTTCGCCAGACGTCGGCCGCTCCAGCAGGCCCGCAGCATGCAGCAGCGACGATTTCCCCGACCCCGATGGGCCGATCAGGCCGACGATCTCGCCCGGCATGATGTCCAGATCGACGCCTTTCAGCACGGTCAGCCCGCCCGAAGCCGTCGGATAGGTCCGGGTCACATTTCGTGCGGAAAAGACGGCACCCGAGGGATAAGCCTGTGGACGGCTCTGTATGGTAGCGTCCTGCGTCAAGGTCTCACTCATAGCGCAGGGCCTCCACCGGATCGAGCTTGGCCGCCTGCCAGGACGGGATCAGACCCGCGATGCAGGACATGAAGGTGGACCACAGGGTGACCCAGAATACGTCGAGCGGATCGACCAGCGCCGGCACGGCGTCCAGCATATAGACGTCCGCATCGAACAGCTTGGTCTGGAACACCATCTCCAGGAAATGCTGGATTGAGCCAATGTTCAGGCAGAACAGCAGCCCCAGCGTCAGGCCCGTGATCGTGCCCGCCACGCCTATGGTCGCCCCGGCCATGAAGAAGACCCTCAGCATGGACGACTGGCTGGCCCCGATGGTCCGCAGGATGGCGATGTCGCGCGTCTTGTTCTTCACCAGCATGACGATGCCGGAGATGATGTTCAGCGCCGCGATGGCGACCACGAGACCGAGGATGATCGACATCGCCACCCGCTCGACCTTCAGCGCGCCCCAGAAGGCGGCCAGGCGATCGCGCCAATCGGTGACGAAGGCCCCTGCCCCCGCCGCATCGCGCACGGGCGCGATCATGGTGCCGACCTCGTCCGGCTTGGCGACCTTGACGTCGATGACGTCCCAGACGCCCTCCTTGCCGAAGAACAGCTGTGCCTGTTCCTGCGGCATGAAGATGAAGGCCCGATCGAAGTCCGCCGTGCCCGACGTGAACAGCCCGCCGATCCGATAGCTCTTTTCCAGCCCACCCAGATTGCCGAAGGCGCTGTCGGCCCCGGTCGGGGAATACAGGGTGATGGCGTCGCCGACGCGCAGGCCCATGCCCTCGGCCAGGGCCCGGCCAATGATGATATTGTCACCGCCGTAGGCCCCCTGACCGAATGTGCGGTGGGCCTCGGAATCCAGGCTGTCATAGACGTAGTTGAGCGAACGCAGGTCGTCCGGGCGGATGCCCTTGACGATGGCTCCTGTGGTCATGCCGCCCGCCCGCACCAGGCTCTGCGCCTCGATCATGGGGGCGGCGCTGATGACGCCGGGCACGGTTCTGATCCGGTCCAGCGCCGCCTCGCGATCTGGCGAGTTCAGGATCTGGCCCTGAACGTACATATGGCTGTTGAAGGACAGCATCCGGTCCAGCAGGGTCGAGCGGAACCCGGCCATGATGCTCATCACCACAATCAGGGCCATAACGGCCAGGGCGATGGCGACATAGGAGATGACGGCGATCATCGCGATCCCACCTTCCTTGCGCTTGGCCCGCAGATAGCGAAGCGCCAGCCCGACCTCCCAGGCCGAAAACGGCCCGGCCGGCTTCGTGGGCTTGCCCACCGTCGCGTCGGTCATGCCAGCAGCCTCGAGATCGCTTCATCCAGCGGCACGGACGTTTTCTCACCCGTCGCGCGGCGCTTCAGTTCGACCGTACCCTCGGCCAGGCCCTTGGGCCCGATGGTCAGCTGCCACGGCACGCCGATCAGGTCGGCCCGCGCGAACTTGCCACCCGGACGCTCGTCGGTGTCATCATACAGGACATCGCGGCCGGCAGCTTCCAGACGATGCACGGCCTCTTCGCAGGCGGCGTTCACGGCCTCGTCGCTGTTGCGCAGATTGATCACCGCCACATCGAACGGTGCCACGGCGTCGGGCCAGATGATCCCACCTTCGTCGTGGCTGGCCTCGATGATGGCCCCCAGCAGGCGCGAGACGCCGACGCCATAACTGCCCATATGGACCTCGGTGTCCTGCCCGTCCGGCCCGGCGACCCTGGCCTTCATCGGGGCGGAGTATTTGGTTCCGAAGTAGAAGATATGGCCGACCTCGATGCCGCGCGCGGTCAGACGATCCGCCTCGGGCGTCTGGGTTTCGAACTGGGCGGCGTCGTGCATTTCCTCGGTCGCCGCATACAGGCCGATCCGCTCGTCGACGATGTCCTGCAGATCGTTCCAATCCACATCGCCGCCCGGCGCCGGCATTTCGACCAGCTTGCGGTCACAGAACACCTGGCTCTCGCCCGTATCGGCCAGAACGATGAACTCGTGGCTCAGGTCTCCGCCGATCGGCCCGGTGTCGGCCCGCATCGGCACGGCCTTCAGACCCATACGGGCGAAGGTATTCAGATAGGCCACGAACATGCGGTTGTAGGCCTTGCGCGCCGACGCCTCGTCGATGTCGAAGCTGTAGGCATCCTTCATCAGGAACTCGCGCCCCCGCATGACGCCGAAGCGCGGCCGACGCTCGTCGCGGAACTTCCACTGGATATGAAACAGGTTCAGCGGCAGGGATTTGTAGCTCTTCACGAAGCCGCGGAAGATGTCGGTGATCATCTCCTCATTGGTCGGCCCGTACAGCAGTTCGCGCTCGTGCCGGTCGGTGATGCGCAGCATTTCGGGGCCATAGGCATCATAGCGGCCGCTCTCGCGCCACAAATCGGCCAACTGCAGTGTCGGCATCAGCAGCTCGACCGCCCCTGCTCGCTCCTGCTCTTCGCGCACGATCTGCTCGATCTTGCGCAGCACCCGCAGCCCCAGCGGCAGCCAGGCATAGATGCCGGCGGCCTCCTGCTTGATCATGCCCGCCCGCAGCATCAGTTGGTGCGAGACGATGGTGGCGTCCGAGGGCGCCTCTTTGAGCGTGGGCAGGAAGTAGCGCGACAGGCGCATGGGCAGAATCCGGCAATAAGTCAGGAAAGACCTGCTTTAGCCGGGCGACCGGGGCGAAAGCTAGGCCAGGCGATCAAACAGGCGGAGCCAGATCCGGCAGGGGCATCCAGCCGATGAAGACCAGGACCATCACCAGCAGCCAGACCAGGGCTGAAATCCAGGTCGTGGTGATGAATTTGCGCTTCAGGTTCGGCGTCTTGGGTGCCCCCCACTGGGTGCCGTCGGTCGGCGGCTCGTGCACCTCCTGCGAGGTCCCCAGCGGCAGCACGGTGAATAGCACGACCCACCAGCAGACCACATAGATGGCGAACATGGTGACAGGACCGATGGGCATCAGTGCGCTCCGTTCTTGGGTGTTTCCATCAGCTCGACCAGAACCCCGCCCATATCCTTGGGATGCAGGAACAGGATCGGTGTGCCGTGGGCTCCTATCCTCGGCTCCCCCGTACCCAGGATGGTCGCCCCCCTGGCCCGCAGATCATCCCGCGCCGCCAGGATATCGTCTACCTCGAAACAGACGTGATGCTGCCCGCCCTTCGGGTTCTTGGCAAGAAACCCGTGGATCGGCGAATCCTCGCCCAGCGGCTCGATCAGTTCGATCTGGCTGTTTGGCAGGTCGATGAAACAGACCCGCACCCCCTGCGCAGGCAGGTCGAACGGCGCATGGGCCTTCGTCGCCCCCAGCAGGTCGCGATACATCGCGACACTGGTCTCGATGGAGGGCGTGGCGATACCGACGTGGTTCAGTCTTCCGATCATCCTGCACCCTTAGCTGGTCACGAAGCGCGGCAGAAGTCGGACGACGTGTCCGTGTCGCCGCAGCGCCTCGTTACTCCCCACCGGGATAGGCGAACGGATCACTGGCGGTCGGGCGTGTCGGCAGAGGCATGCGCGGCAGGGGCTCGTCAGAGTTGGCGGCACTCAGCAGAACACTGGCCAGAATGACCGCCGCCTGACGCAGGTCGTCGGCCCGCAGATGGTCGTAGCTGTCGATCGAGGTGTGGTGAAGTCGGCTGCCGTAGTCCAGCGGATCCTGAATGAATTGGAAGCCCGGCACACCGACCGTCTGGAAATAGACGTGGTCCGTCCCGCCCGAGGGTCGCAACGACACGGTCGTGGCCCCCATGCTGGCAAAGGGTTCGATCCACTTCTGCAGGATCGGCGCGGCGGCGACATTGCCCTCAGCATTGATGCCCCTGATCTTGCCCGAGCCATTGTCCAGATTGAAATAGGCCACCAAATCGTCGTGGCCCTCGCGCGGCTGGATCGGCCAGCGGGCGCGCCAGGTCTGGCTGTTGGGCAGGGCGGCGGCCGCCGCATCGCTCATGGGCGCGCGCGTCGCCAGATGCCGGTCGACATAGGCCAGCGATCCCAGCAGGCCCTGTTCCTCACCGTTCCAAAGGGCGAACCGGATGGTGCGCTTGGGCCGCACACCCATGGTTCTCAGGATGCGTGCCGCCTCCATGACCACGGCACTACCGGCGGCATTGTCCACTGCCCCGTCGGAGGCGACCCAGCTGTCCAGATGGGCCCCGGCCATCACATATTCGCCAGACCGGTCCGAGCCCGGAATGTCGGCGAAGACATTGTAGGCATTGACGTCCTCGTCGTGGAACTGGACCTCGCTCATCAGCTCCAGCTTCGGCGGGGTGTCGGTCAGGGCCAGTCGCGCCAGGCGACGATAGTCCTCGGCGGCCAGTTCCAGGCCTGGCGTCCGGGGTGTCGCGCCCGCCTGATAAGTATAGCCGGTTCCGTGGAGCAGACCGCCGTCCCGCTGGGACATGCGAACCATGGCGATCGCCCCCTCCTCCACCAGGAAGGCATCCAGCCGCATGGCGAAATCGGCCCGTCCTGACCGCGCGGCACGTTCGGCGGCCTCCGGGTCGTTGCGAGGCAGGACATAGGTGTTGCGGCCGGCCAGTTCCTCATCGGTCCAGCGGCGGAAGGCGGGCTCGGTCGGCTCCGAGCCGTTGTCAGGCCGGGTCAGAAGAACGATCTTGCCCCGCAGCTTGCCGCGCCACTGCTCGAACTGGCCGGGACTGGTGATCGGTGCCACGACGATGTCGCCCGAGATCACGCCGTTGGTGCCGGGCGTCCAGGCGATAGGGATCACCCGCAGATCGAGTACGCGCGGCTCGGTCATCCGGGCGCTGGACCGGACGATCGACCAGCCGCGCCCGAACTCGAACCCCTCGGTTCGCACATTCGACAGGCCCCAATCGCGGAACCGCTGCTGGGTCCACTGTTCGGCCTGACGCATCTGGGGGGAGTTGGTCATCCGCCCGCCGATCCGGTCGGTCAGATAGGCCGCCGTCTGCATGATTTCGGAATGGTTCAGTCCCTGATCGATGATGCGATTGACGGCGACACGATCAACATCCTGGGCCTGGACGGGCACAGCGGTCAGGATGGCGATGGCGGATACGGCGGCGAACAGGCGCTTCATGAAAACGGACCCCTTGAATCAGCAGGCCGTCATTTGGCGCATCGGACATCGCCTCGCCAAGCCCCAAAGAAAAAGGGTCGGTGACGCCTCGCCACCGACCCTTCATTTCAGTCATTCAGCCTTGGGCTGAAACGATCAGTTGCCGCCCATCATGGAGGCGACTTCCGAAGCGAAGTCCGGTCCTTCGACCTTCTCGACGCCTTCGCCCAGCGCCAGGCGGACGAAGCCGGCAAGGTGCAGGTCGGGTGCGCCCAGTTCCTTGCCCGTGTCGGCGACCAGCTGCTCGATGGTCACGTCGGGGTTCATGACGAAGGGCTGTTTGATCAGCACCACGTCCTTCTGGAACTTGTTGATCTGGCCTTCCACGATCTTGGCGATCATGTTTTCCGGCTTGCCTTCTTCCTTGGCCTTCTCGGTCAGGACCTGACGTTCCTTCTCGATGGCGGCCGGGTCCAGATCGTCCGTGTTCAGCGACAGCGGAGCCGTCGCGGCCACGTGCATGGCGATCTTGCGGCCCAGTTCGCGCAGGGCGGCCTTGTCGCCACCGCCGTGCAGGGCGACCAGCACGCCGATGCGGCCGACGCCGGGCGAGACGGCATTGTGGACGTAGGAGGCGACCACGCCTTCAGCGACCGACAGGCGGGCGGCGCGACGCAGCTGCATGTTCTCGCCGACCGTGGCGATCAGGTTGGTGACCTCGTCCTGGACCGTCTTGCCGGCTTCCAGTTCCGCACCGTGTAGGCCTTCGACGGTGGCGTGCTCCAGACCCAGCTGGGCGAACGATTTGGCGGCGTTCTGGAACAGTTCGTTGCGGGCCACGAAGTCCGTCTCGGCGTTGAACTCGATGGCGGCGCCGACTTCACCGGCTCCGACTTCCTTGGACGCGACGGCGACCAGGCCCTCGGCGGCGACGCGGTCGGCCTTCTTGGCGGCCTTGGACAGGCCCTTGGCGCGCAGCCAGTCGATCGCGGCGTTGATGTCGCCGTCGGTTTCCTGAAGCGCCTTCTTGCAGTCCATCATGCCGACGCCCGACTTGGCGCGCAGTTCCATGACGAGGGCGGCTGTGATCTCGGCCATTGTATAGCTCCTTGGGTATTCGAATGCGGGAACGGCCGGGCTGGTTTAGCCCGGCCGTATGTCAGTTTTCGCCGTCAGATGAAGGCGGGTCGGCTCAGACCGCAGCCTTCTCGGTTTCGACGGCGTCGTTGGCTTCCGAAGTGGCGGCCTGGGCGGCTTCGTCGGCGACGGCCGGCTCAGCGGCCGCTTCCATCTCGGCGGCGACAGCCTCCGTACCGGCCGGGGCGGCTTCGGCTTCAGCCTTGGGGGCCTTGGCTTCGCGCAGCATCGGCTCGTCCGGGTTGACGGCGGCGCCCAGGTCCACGCCCGACTGCGAGGCACCGGCGGCCAGACCGTCCAGGACGGCGTCGGCGATCAGGTCGCAGTAGGTCTGGATGGCGCGGGCGGCGTCATCGTTGCCGGGCACCGGATAGGTGATGCCGTCGGGGTCCGAGTTGGTGTCCAGGATGGCGATGATCGGGATGTTCAGCTTGCGGGCTTCCTGGATCGCGATCGCTTCCTTGTTGGTGTCGATCACGAACATGATGTCCGGCACCGAACCCATGTCCTTGATGCCGCCCAGCGACAGCTCCAGCTTGTCGCGTTCGCGGGTCAGGTTCAGCAGTTCCTTCTTGACCCGGCCTTCGCCGCCGGATTCCAGCAGGGCGTCCAGCTCGCGCAGGCGGGCGATCGAACCCGAGACCGTCTTCCAGTTGGTCAGCGTGCCGCCCAGCCAGCGGTTGTTCATATAGTATTGGGCGCAGCGCTTGGCGGCCTCGGCGACCGGATCGGCGGCCTGACGCTTGGTGCCGACGAACAGCACGCGGCCCCCCTTGGCGGCCACGTCGCGCACGGCGACCAGGGCCTGATGCAGCAGCGGGATCGACTGCGACAGGTCGATGATGTGGATGTTCGAGCGCGAGCCGAAGATGTAGCGGTCCATCTTCGGGTTCCAGCGATGCGTCTGGTGACCGAAGTGCGCGCCGGCTTCGAGCAGCGAACGCATGGAGAATTCTGGCAGAGCCATGAGTGTAGTGTCCTTTATCCGATTGATCCGCCGCAGGCGCTGAAAGGCCGGATGGCCCTCGGAACGGTGCAAACCGGGATGTCTCCCCGACCTGCGCCACGCCTGCGTGTGAAGTGCGCGCGCTCTCTAGGCGCGCTGGGGATAAAAGGCAAGCGTCACGTCCCGCGCGGCTTGGCTCGTGATGTCGCTTGCGCGGCCGCCGGGTCTTCCGGCCAAGGATGACGCGGATAGCGCCCCCGCATTTCGGCCCGCACGGCCGCCCAGCTCCCGGCCCAGAAGCCCGGCAGATCCTTGGTAACTTGAACCGGCCGTCGCGCCGGCGACAGCAGGGCCAGGGTCAGGGGCACCGCTCCGCCGCCTACGGTCGGGTGTGCGGTCACCCCGAACAGTTCCTGCACTCGAATGTCCACCCGCGGCCCGCCCTCGGCGGCATAGTCGATGGCGGTGGATCCCAGCGGAGTCTCCAGGCGCGCCGGGGCCAACTCATCCAGCGCCCGATGACGATCCCAGGGGATGAGGGTTTTCAGCCCCTGCTCCAGGGCCACGTCAGGAATCGCGGACAGCGCCTGGACGCCATCCAGCAGCGGCCAAATCCAGTCTTCACGCGAGGCTAGCAGGGCAGAATCCGACACATCCGGCCAGCTCGCATCCAGGCCATGCAGAAACGAAAGTCTGGCCCGCAGACCCGCAGATCGCTCGCCCCATTTCAAGTTCGCCAAACCCTCACGCTCGACCTGCTCACGCAAGGCAGCGGTGATCGCGGCGCGGTCCGCCGGGCCCATGATCCGCTCATCGACGACGATGGCCCCGATCCGTCGGATGCGGCGCATCACCATCCGTCCCGACGGTTCCTGCACCAACCTGTCGTCGACATTGATCCGCGCCTCCAGATCGACGGGATCGACCGGTGCTGCCAATCGGATGCGATCGCGGGCGTCCCCTCCCCCCAGTTCGGCCACCGCCAGCCACGACTCCCGCGCCAGCGTCTCGGTCGGGTCCATAAACGCGCCGCGCCCGGAGGCCATCAGCACCTCTCCCGGCTTGCCCCGCGCCCTGGCGACGCGCTCCGGAAAGGCTTCGGCGAGCAGAGTACCCGCGTCGATTCCGCTTCCAGCCGCGCCATCCCTGCCAGCCCCGAGCTCTGCCGCCCGGCCCCAGCGCTCGATCAGTTTCATGGCGTCCCGGGCTCGCTGGGATTGATCGCGCTCCAACCCTTGCAGCCGTTCGCCCAGATCGACGGCCTTCCCGCCCAGCCCCGGCTCGCTCAGCACCGCCGCGATCCTCGCCCCCAGCCGGGCGTTCCCGGCATCGGCGGCGACGCAAACCATGTGCGCCAGTCGCGGCGTCAGTGGCATGCGCGTCAGCCTCTGTCCGTGCGGCGTCAGCGCTCCCGCCTCATCCAGCGCGCCCAGCCGCCCCAGCACGGATCGTGCCTCGGCGAATGCGCCCGCCGGCGGCATGTCCAACAGCGCCAGGCCCTGAACATCGGCCCGCCCCCATCGCGCCAGATCAAGCGCGAACCCGGACAGGTCCGCCTCCAGGATTTCCGGCCTCTGATGCGGCACCAGGCCCCGCGTCTGCTCTTCATCCCACAGACGCAGGCAGACCCCCGGCTCTGTTCGGCCCGCCCGCCCGCGCCGCTGCTCGGCCGAGGACTTGCTGACCTTGACCGTCGCCAGTCGCGTCAGGCCGCTCGCTGCCTCGAAGCGGGGAACACGAGACAGGCCCGAATCGATCACGACCCGAACCCCCTCGATGGTCAGGCTGGTCTCGGCGACCGATGTCGCCAGCACGACCTTGCGCCGTCCCGGTGCCACCGGTTCGATGGCCCTATCCTGCGCCGTCCGCTCCAGCCCGCCGTACAGCGGCACTACATCGACGGCCGGATCGCGCAGTCGCTCGGACAGTCGTTGCGCGGTGCGATGAATCTCGCCCTGCCCCGGCAGGAAGACCAGGATCGACCCCGTCTCCTCGCCCAGCGCCTGGACAACCGCCCGGGCGACCGCATCTTCCAGTCGCTCGACCGGGTTACGACCGAGATAGCGCGTCTGGACGGGATACATCCGTCCCTCTGCCTCGATGACGGGCGCAGCCTTGCCGTCCGCCCCCGCCAGCAGGCGCGACACGCCCGCGATATCCAGCGTCGCCGACATGACCAGCAGCCTCAGGTCGTCACGCAGGATGGTCTGGCTCTCCCGCGCCAGGGCCAGTCCCAGATCAGCATCCAGGCTGCGTTCGTGAAACTCGTCGAACAGAACGGCTCCGAATCCTTCCAGGCCGGGGTCGTCCAGAATCATGCGCGTGAAGACGCCCTCGGTGATCACCTCGATCCGCGTCCTTGGCCCGATCCGGCTTTGCAGTCGGGTGCGATAGCCGATGGTCTCGCCCGCCGGCTGTCCCAGCGTCGCCGCCATCCGCTCCGCCGCCGCCCGCGCCGCCAGCCGCCGCGGCTCCAGCACCAGTATCCGACGCCCCTCCAACCACGGCTCATCCAGCAGGGCCAGCGGCACCACGGTCGTCTTGCCCGCTCCGGGCGGCGCGGCCAGGACCACGGCATTGTGGGCCACCAGCGCGGCCTTCAGCGGCTCCAGAACGGCGTGAATAGGCAAAGAAGTCATGCGGCTCGACGGATTCGAGGTGCGCCACGCGCATCTTCGATGTGCTTTAGACGCCTCTACCGGCTTCACGAAAGCGTCGTCTGGCCTTCACCATTCCTAAACCGCGTTGCCAGCGCGGTCTTGCACCGCTAGCGTCCGCGCCATTGAAGGTGGCCCGGGGAGGGTTCGCCGTAGTATCAGGGGGCGAGACTCTATGTCCGCAGACGGCCTTAGGCCCAAGGGGAACCGCCTGTTCCTCAGAAAATCCATCGCTCAGATCCAGAAGGAAGCCGCCAAGAGCGAGCTGAAACGGACCCTGGGCCCGATCAACCTCATGAGCCTGGGCATCGGTGCCATCATTGGTGCCGGCATCTTCGTTCTGACCGGACAGGTGGCCTCGGCCCACGCCGGTCCGGCGATCATGTTCTCGTTCGTTCTGGCCGGCATCGCCTGCGCCCTCGCGGGCCTGTGCTACGCCGAGCTGGCCTCGACCATGCCGGTCTCCGGCTCGGCCTATACCTATGCCTACGGCACCATGGGCGAGATATTCGCCTGGATCATGGGCTGGCTGCTGGTGCTCGAATACGGCGTCGCGGCCTCGACCGTGGCGGTCGGCTGGTCCGGCTATGTCGTGTCCATCCTGACGGATTTCGGCATCAGCGAGACGCTGTTCCCGACGATACAGTACGCCGGTGGCGAAGGGCCTCAGTGGGCCACGCCGCTGGTCCAGTATGTGACGGGTGAAGGCGGCTCCAGCTTCCCCATGACCGGCACCTTCAACCTGGTCGCCGCCATCGGCATCGCCGCGGTCTGCAGCCTGCTGGTGCTGGGCGTGTCGGAATCGGCCAACATCAACAACGCCATCGTGGTCATCAAGATCATCGTCCTGCTGACCTTCATCCTAGTGGGGGTGCAGTACATCAACCCCGCCAACTGGCAGCCCTTCATCCCGGCCACGCCCGAAGGCGGTACCTGGGACCAGTTCGGCGTCGGCGGCATCTTCCGCGGGGCCTCGATCATCTTCTTCGCCTATGTCGGCTTCGAGGCGGTTTCGACCGCTGCGGCCGAGGCCAAGAACCCGTCCAAGGATGTTCCCGTCGGCATCCTGGGCGCCCTGGTGGTCTGTACGCTGATCTACATGGCCGTCGCGGCCGTCATGACCGGCGTCGTGCCCTATCTGGAGCTGGCCTCGCCTGCCCCCATCGCCGTCGCCATCGACCGCATGGCCCTGACCTGGGCGAACATCCCGCTGGCCGTCGCACCGGGCGGTCAGCTGAACCTGATCAGCTTCCTGATCAAGATCGGCGCCATCACCGGCCTGTCCTCGGTCATGCTGGTGCTGTGCTACGGCCAGACGCGCGTCTTCTACACCATGGCGCGTGACGGCCTGCTGCCCAAGGCGTTCGCCATCATCCATCCGAAGTTCCGCACGCCCTGGATCGGCACCATCCTGCTGGGCGTCGTCATCGCTGTGGCGGCATCCTTCCTGCCGATCTCCATCCTGGGCGACCTCGTGTCGCTGGGTACGGCCAGCGCGTTCGCCATCGTCTGTCTGTCGGTGATCATGCTGCGCATCCGCTATCCGGACATGGAGCGTCCGTTCAAGGTTCCGGGCGGCATCTTCACGGCCGTGCTGGGCATCCTGGCCTGTGCGGCCCTGGCCGGTCTGAACTTCATCCCGATGGTTCAGCACGCCCTGAACGACAACCCGCTGCCCCTGACCATCCTGGGCATCTATGCCGTCGTCGGGGCCGTGGTCTACATCGCCTACGGCTACTGGAACTCCAAGCTGGCCAAGGGCATCGACATCACCGAGGAGACCACCATCACCTCCCCGGCCGCCGCCTTCGGCGAGGGTGTCGACAACCAGAAGGACTGATGTTCTCAGTCTCGACTTAATGGCAAAGGCCCGGGAGCGATCCCGGGCCTTTCGCTTTTGCGCGGCATCGCCTAGAGCCTTTCCTCAAGACCTATGCGGATGTGGCGGAACTGGTAGACGCACTGGATTTAGGTTCCAGCGCCGCGAGGCGTGGAGGTTCGAGTCCTCTCATCCGCACCAACGGCCTTTGGCTACTCGTCCAACGTAACGCCCAATCTTGAGGCTTCAGCCTGATAACGAGCGGTGGACAGCGCCCATTGCGCTTCGTTCTCACGGTCCATATCCGCAAGCAGGTCGACCAGCCCCACGACAGCACGGCAGGACCCAACAGCATCGCCCGCCTCGCGCTTTCCGGGGATCTCCAGTGTTAGCTCGAGCATGGACTGAACTCTGGAAAGCTGCCGTTCCAGCCCTTTCAGAATAGCTTGATCGTTGAGCATCGACATCTGGAATGCATCACGATCCGCTTGGGTCCAGACGCCTTTGTCCATCAGAATCTGGCCATGCCATTGCGCCAGGTGTTCTGAATAATCCTGAAAGCTCCGCGCCACATTCATGACGTCAAAGCTGCCGCCAAGCTCGAAGTTGTCGTAGATTTCCTCGGCTCGAACAGGATCAGCGCAATCCTGTATGTTGGAACGAACAGGCGTCGGCAAAATCGGCTTCACGGGTCGCTCGACACGAGTGCGCCCTAACAATTCGTCCATGGCCAGTTGCCGTCGCCCCTCATCCGCACATGAGACGATCACAGACACGCCCAGTTGTGACAGCCCCATCTGAAGCCGGGATTCAGGTGCCTCGGCTGGGACCGAATAGATTATGGTTTCCGTTTCGTCGTCGAAACGCCGGTTCTCGAAACGACCTGAGGCCTCAACCAGCGTGTCGAGTTCATCAAGCAGCTGTGTCGCGCCCTCACGCCTCTGCTCGACCGTGCCAGCGTCGTCAGGGGCGTAGGCCCAAACGTCTACGGAAACGAGCTTTTTGGACCGGGGAGTCGCGATGACTTCCATGGTTCGAAAGGGAGCAACTGTGTCGCGCAGCCGCAAATTACGACCTCCATTGTAGGGATCGGTCATACTAAACCCGAACGCCGCTTCAGGCCTGCATCCATTGGCCAGACCGACTATGGCGCTCGGTGCCACTTCCTGCGCACGGGGCGACCCGATTGGCTGCGCAATCAGTCCCGCTATCGTGCTGACGATGAGTATGTTTTTCATGCGTACCCCTCGACTCAAGGTGCACCTTCCGGGCGTGGGTAGCAATCCAACCCCGAAATGTTCTTGCTTTGTTCTGTCCTTCTGCTATTTTCCTGTCATGGCTGAAGCGGCAAAGGGACGAGGGGCGCGGTCAAATGCGACCGGGCGGTTCGAGCCGGAAACCGTTCAGGCCTTCGATGACGGCTGGACCGATCAGGATGCCGAGGCAGCGCCCCTGCGCACCACCCTGACGCCCGAGCACGCCCGGACCATCATCGCCAGAAATACAAGTCCGGACATCGGTTTCGACCGGTCCATCAACCCCTACAAGGGCTGCGAACATGGCTGCATCTACTGCTACGCCCGTCCGTCCCATGCCTTCATGGGCCTATCCCCGGGCCTGGATTTCGAGAGCCGACTGTTCTGGAAACCCGAAGCGGCGCGTCTGCTGGAGCAGGAACTCACCCGGCCCCGCTATGTCTGCAAACGCATCCACATAGGCGGCAACACCGACCCCTATCAGCCGGTCGAGCGCGAGCTGAAGTCCACGCGCGCCGTGCTGGAAGTGTTGCAGCGTTTCCGCCATCCGTTCAGCATCATCACCAAGTCGGTGCTGATCTCGCGTGACGCTGACATCCTGGGCCCCATGGGACGGGATGGCCTGGCCTCGGCCTTCGTCTCCATCACCACCCTGGACAGGGGTTTGGCCCGCGCCATGGAGCCTCGCGCCTCCACGCCCGCAAAGCGCCTCGAAGCCATCTCGCGGCTGGCCGAAGCCGGGGTGCCAGTCGGCGTCGGCTTCGCCCCCGTCATCCCCGGCCTGAACGACCACGAGCTGGAAGCTGTGCTAGAGGCCGCCGCAAAGGCCGGGGCCACGACCGCCATGTATGTCACCCTGCGGCTGCCGCTGGAGATCAAGGACCTGTTCCGCGAATGGCTGGCCGACGCCCGCCCCGACCGCGCCGCCCGCGTCATGTCGCTGATCCGCCAGACGCGCGGTGGCCGCGATTACGATCCCGACTGGAACACCCGGATGAAGGGCACGGGCCCCGTCGCCGAGCTGATCGCGACCCGGTTCCGTGCCGCTGTCAAACGCTATGGCCTGGACGCGCCACGTCACCTGCTGGACGAAAGCCAGTTTCGCGTGCCCGCCGAAGCCCGGCCCCAGATGGACCTGTTCGACCTGCCCCATGCGATCTAGGTCGCGTCAGCTTCGGTGGCTGGACAGCGGCTGCGCCGTGTGGCGCTATCGGCGAAATCACGGGGATATCGATGTCGAAGGTCTACCTAAAAGCCATTGCCGCCGTCTTGGTGATCGGCCTGGGCGGCTGTTTCACGGTGGAGGTACCGGAAGGCAATTTCTTCTATCCCGACAGCCGCGTCAGGGCCGAGAAGATCGATCTGCCCAGCGCCCCGCCACCTGCGGGATCGCAGACCCTTAGCCTGAGCTATGACGGTGGCAGAATCGGCACGACACGCGTCCGCGCCACGGCTGTGCCTCGGCCCCTGATCCTTTTCTGCGGCGGCAATCTGTTTCGGCGATCGAGTGGCGGCGGTGCCGTGGCCGAAGAACTCAGTCCTTTCGGGGACGTGCTCATGTTCGACTATCCGGGCTACGGCGAAACGGACGGTACGGCCAATTTCGCCGGCTTCGAGGCTGTCGGTCGTGTCATCGCTCGAGAGGCGCGCGCCCAGGCCGATGCCGAGGGTCGTCCCCTGATCGCCTGGGGTCATTCGCTGGGCGGCATCGTCTGTTCCGCCATCGCCAATGAGGTCGATGCCGACGCCCTGGTTCTCGAGACCACGACCCCCAGCGCCCGCGCCGCCATCGACGAGATGGTCGGCCTCGCCCGCCCGCTGGTCCGCGTGAATATGGCACCGGCCCTGGCGGCCGTGGATGTGCCCGGATCGCTGGCGGGCTATCGGGGCCGCATCGTTGTGCTGGAGGCCGGCAAGGACGACACCCTGCCCCCTGCCCTCAGTCGGCGCCTCGCGCGTGAACTGCGTGCCAAAGGCCATGACGTTCAGACCCTGGTCTTTCCCCAAGCCGGTCACAACGACGTTGGCCAACAGCCGGACTTCGAGGCCCGGGTGGCCGCAGCGCTTACGCCCCGCTAAACGTCAGCGCCGGAATATGCCGACCAGCTCTACATGCGTCGACCACAGGAACTGGTCGATGGGCGTGACGATCTCCAGCCGAAATCCCGCGTCGATCAGCACGCGGGCATCGCGCGCAAAGGTGGCCGGATTGCATGACACCCCGACCACGACGCCGGCCTTCGTCCGCGCGATCTGACCCGTCTGTTCCAGCGCCCCTGCGCGCGGCGGGTCGATGACGATGGCCTCGATGCCCTTCAGATCGAACGGCGACAGCGGGCGGCGGAACAGGTCACGCGCCTCGGCCCGGATAGTCTTCAAACCTTGAGCCGTGCCGATCCCGGCCTTCAGCGCCGCGATGGAGGCGGCGGAAGAATCGGCGGCCATGACGCTGGCGACCTCGGCCAGAGGAAAGGTGAAGGTGCCTGCACCGCAAAACAGGTCCGCGACCGTCTTCGCCCCCTTCACAGCATCCACCGCCCGCTGGACCATCTCCGCCTCGGCTGACGGCGCGGCCTGCAGAAAGCTGCCCGGCGGCAGGGGTACGCTGGCCCGACCGAACG
Organism: Brevundimonas sp.; assembly: GCF_016463295.1. GTDB lineage: Bacteria > Pseudomonadota > Alphaproteobacteria > Caulobacterales > Caulobacteraceae > Brevundimonas. The sequence continues at coordinate 19,458 of NZ_JAEMRO010000001.1, read as the reverse complement.
CCACCCGCGGCTGACGTTCCATCATCAACACCTCGCCGTCCAAGCTGAGCCGCGCCAGCCCGGCCCTTGCCGCCGCTGCGATGGCCAAAGCCCTGACATCACCTGTCAGACCGCCGGACTTCTTCTCGACGCCCGTCACGTCGACGTCCAGACCTGTATCGGTCAGCGTCACATGCAGCGTCGGGGCCGACTTCGGATGGCCCAGAAACGGCGCGGCCACGTCTCGCAACGCCGGCAAGGCTGCCGTCAGACGCGGGTCCGACACCGGACAGTCGGTCAGTTCGACCAGCCGCCACGACCGCCTCGCCTTGAAGCCCAGAACGATACGACCGTCCTCGGCACGTCGCGCATGCAGCGCCAGTCGCCGGCGGCTGGCGGGCGGCACCGCCACCGTCGCCCCGACCTCCGTTTCGATCCCTTCGCGCGCCAGGGTCGCGACCACCAGCTCCCGCTTCCACGCCAGATAAGGCGCATCGGCCCAGTGCTGCATGGGCGCGACGCCGCATTCGGCATAGGTCTGCGAATGGATCGGCCGGCGGTCCGCGCTCGGCTGTATCAGTTCGAACCGCTCCATCCGCCCGGCGTGCACAGCCCCCTCGACCACTTCACCCGGCAAGGCTCCAGGCACGAAGACGGGGCCCTCGGTCGTCTCGGCGATCCCGTCACCCTGGTGCCCCACGCGGGCGATGGTCAGCGTCTGCGTCATGGCGCGCTTCTAGCGGCATATCGGGCCGGCGCGAAACATGAACGAAGATGAACGCGACGCTCAATCGCCGTTCAGCTTCGCAGGCCTAGACAGCGATGCAACAGACAGCCGGTCCAGCCGTTGGGCCCGTTATCCGTTAACGATTTCAGGAACACGCCATGTCCGTTCTGTCCGCCAGATCCGCCGTCGCCGCAGCCGCCGCCCTGGCTACCGTGGGGCTCAGCGCCCTGCCCGCCTCGGCCCAGAGCTATTATTCGCAGAACTACGGTACCGGGGCCTACAGCCAGCCCTATGACTACAACAGCCGCTACTATGGCGACGACCGCTACAGTTCCGACTATTGCCGCAACGATCGCGGCCAGCGCCAGGGTGCGGGCACCTTCATCGGTGGTGCCGCCGGGGCTATCGCCGGTTCGCAACTGGCCGCGCGGGGGCGCCGGACGGAAGGCAGCATCCTCGGCGGCGTCGTTGGTGCCGTGATCGGCAATGCCGTCGGTCGCAACTCGGCCGCCAACTGTGAAACCTACCCGTCGACCTACTACGACGATCGCGCCTATTCGGCCCCGGTGTATGACGATCGCTATGCCGACGACCGGTACGACGATCGCTATTCGGACAGCCGCTACGTTCAGGTCTATCCGTCCCAGAACTACGACTACGGCGACGACTACTCCAGCCGCTATTCCTCCAGCTACGGCTACGGCAATACCGACCGCGACAATTGCCGCTTGGCCGAGAGTCGCATCCGCCTTCCCGACGGTCGCTCGGAAACCCGCTATGTGCGGACCTGCCCCGACCAGTCCGGCCGCTATCGCGTCGTCGATTAATTTTCAGCCCCCCTGTCGATCGACGACGTGACGGGAGCCGCCGGTGGAGCAATCCGCCGGCGGCTTCTGACTTTTCCGGGTACCGTCAGCCGCGCATATCCTCGATGCCGCGATTGGCCAGCTGGTCGGCCCGTTCGTTGAGTTCGTGCCCGGCGTGCCCTTTGACCCAGTGCCATTTGACCTCGTGCCGGGCGCGCGCCGCATCAAGGCGTTTCCACAGATCGTCGTTCTTGACCGGCTTCTTCTCGGCGGTTTTCCAGCCCCGGGCCTTCCACGGGCCGATCCATTTGGTGATGCCGTCCATCACATAGCGGCTGTCGGTATGCAGATCGACGCGGCAAGGCCGGGTCAGGGCCTCCAGGGCACTGATGGCCCCCATCAGCTCCATGCGGTTATTGGTGGTCAGAGCCTCGCCGCCCCACAACTCCTTTTCGTGCCCCCCGCCGGTCTGAAGGATCGCGCCCCAGCCGCCGGGCCCAGGATTGCCCTTGCAGGCACCGTCGGTATGGATGATCACGTGACTCATTCGCGCGTCCTAACAGGTTCGCTTGGCGTCGCGCCACTGAAGCGCCTATATGCGGCGTAAGATTAAGAAGGGGCGCATCGTCGCCCGACCGAGGAGAGAGTTCCGTGGGTTCATTCAGCATCTGGCACTGGGCCATCGTCGCCATCGTGGTCCTTCTGCTGTTCGGCGGACGTGGCAAGCTGTCCGCCATGATGGGCGATGCCGCCAAGGGTGTGAAGGCCTTCCGCGATGGTCTGAAAGACACCGATGAGACCAAGTCGTCGGACCAGCAACGCGCGGGTGCCCTGCCCCGCACCGACGCCGAAAAAGAAGACCTGAAGCAATAGCCGCATCCGGCTGAGGAACTGACGGATGGGTGGTCTGGGCCCCGGTATCGGGGGTGCCGAATATCTTGTGATCGCGGTCGTGGCCCTGCTGGTTGTGGGGCCCGAGCGTTTGCCGCTGCTTCTGCGCAAGCTGGGCAAGCTGGTCGCCAAGGCGCGCGGCATGGCCAATGAATTCCGCAACAGCTTTGAGGACATGGCCCGTCAGTCCGAGCTGGACGAGCTGCGCAAGGAGGTCGAGGCCCTGCGCACCGGCGGCACCATGCACGCCCTCGGGGCTGACGCCGACGCGGCCTTCAAGGATATTCGCGCCGATTTGAACAAGCCGCTGGAACCCGCGCCCGAACCCGCCGCGATGCTGGCGGCGCCGGGTGAGTGGCCGGATAGTCCGCCGGTTATGGCGCCCCTGACGACACCAGCGCTTGAAGCGTCGCCACAGCCCGTCTCCGCCAAGCCGCGCGCTCGCAAGACACCGGTCAAGCCCAAGGCAGTGGCCAAGCCGAAGGCGAAAAGGCCTGTCGGCAAGACTACTCAAGCCAAACCCCGCACGCCCCGCGCCAGCAAGGTAGACCTGTGAGCCGGGCCGAGGCCGACGAGGCCGAGATCGAGGCGTCGCGCGCGCCCCTGATGCAGCATCTGATCGAGTTGCGCGGGCGACTGATCGTCTGCGTGGTGGCCTTCATCCTGGCCTTCTTCGTCTGCTTCTTCTTTGCGGCCGACATCCAGATCTGGCTGATCAAGCCGTTTCAGGCGGCCTATGCCCTGCACGCCACAGCCCAGGCCGAGGGCGGTCACGGGTCCAATCCGTTCGAGCTGATCGCCGTCACCCTGGGTCTGCACCCCCTGCCCGCCGGAGCACCGACCGACCTGGTGCTCCAGGCCACCGGGCCTTTGGAACAGCTGTTCACCAAGATGAAGGTGGCCGGGTTCGGAGCCGTGGTGCTGGCCTTCCCAGTCCTCGCCTGGCAGCTCTACAAATTCGTGGCCCCGGGCCTGTACCGCAATGAAAAGGGGGCCTTCCTGCCCTTCCTGTTCATCGCGCCGGTTCTGTTCGTGATTGGCGGGGCGCTGGTCTATTTCGTCATGCTGCCCTTCGTCATGTGGTTCTCGCTGAGCCAGCAGATCGTGACAGAGGGCATCACGGTCGAGCTGAACACCAAGATTTCCGAATACCTCAGCCTGGTGACCTCGCTGATGCTGGCCTTCGGCCTGTGCTTCCAGTTGCCGGTCGTGACGACCCTGCTGGGCATGGCCGGCATTATCAGTTCCAAAATGATGAGCGAGGGCCGCCGCTATGCCATCGTCGCCGTCGTCGTGGTCGCCGCCGTCGTCACCCCGCCCGACCCCATCAGCCAGCTGATGCTGGCGACGCCTCTGGTGCTGCTCTACGAAATCTCGATCTGGTGCGTTCGCCTGATCGAGATGCGGCGTAAGAAGGCGGATGAGGCCGAGGGGCTGACGGTCTGATCCTCAAAAGATCAGGGTGATGGCGTTGCCGAAGTTGTGCAGCACGACTGGCAAAAGCACGCTGCGGGTTTTCAGGACCAGCCAGACGCCGATCAGGGACGGAACGCCCGTCAGGGCCATGGTCAGCGGATCGAAGCTGAACTGCCCGTCCGAATAGCCGAAGGCATGGGCCAGGCCGAACAGGATGCAGGACAGGACCGCGCCCCATCCCCACTCCACGCCCAGAAACGACTTTCGGGCCAGAAACGCACGATCCAGCGCGAACAGCAGGATCCCGCGATAGTAGGGCTCTTCCTCGAAGCCCGGCATGGTCAGCTGGAAGGCGATGGTTTCAGCCGAAGCCGGCGCGGACGGAAAGGCCCAGGCCAGACCGACGAAGAAGCCCATGTAGATCAGCATGACGGGAAGACTGGCTTTCAGACTGCCCGCCGCCTGATGCCATGTCAGTCCCGAACGCTTCCAACCGAACGCCGGCAAGGCGGCAATGGCCAGTGTGGCAATAAGGGCCAGAATCTTGCCCTGCCAGTTCCAGTCGCTGCCCCGGAACACATTCGGTAGCAGGCCGTAGACATTCGTCAGCATCGCATCGTTGACGAGAACCAGCAGCGCCGCGACCAGCAGCCAGCGCCCGTCGAACTGACTAGGACGCAGGAGAGCAAGACCCCCACCCATCACCAGAAGAATGGCAATGACGCCCGATATACCGATGATGCCGTCCACGCGATGATCTCCGTTGCTGTGACGAAGACCGGATACGGGGACGGGGCGTATCGCGCTTCTCAGAAGACGGCGGAACGTGTCTCAGAAGTCGACATGCTGGCCTTTCGCCAGGCCCCGGGCGACTGGCCTTCGGCGTCCTGGAACACGCGGTTGAACGACGCCAGGGAGGCAAAGCCGCTGTCCATGGCGATGGCGATCAGCTTGTCCTGTCTATGGGCCGGATCGGCCAGTCGCCGACGTGCCTCGATCAGGCGGTGGGTGTTCAGAAAGCTGCGGAAATGATCGTGGCCAAGCCGGTGATTGATCAGGCGACGCACCGCACGATCCGAGCCTCCCATCAGGGCGACGAAACGATTGAAGGTCAGAGTGGGGTCGAGATGAACCCGTTCCTTCTCGATGAGAACACGCAGTCGTTCGGTCAGTCGAACGTCTTCCGGCGACAGCGATGGAATGGAGAGCGGCAAAGATGAGACAGCCGGGTCAGACCTGACCGCACCTGTCTGAGCAATGAAAATCAGCCACCCCGTAAACAGCAGGAAGGCAGCATTCTGCAGAAGGCTGAACGTCTGGGGCTGCCAGTCAAATCCCATGACCGTGTCGATGATCAGATCGGCCAGGAGCTGTCCGCCCAGCAACAGCACCACAGCGATGCGCGCCTTGCGCCGTGTGTCGATCAGGTCGCCACGCCGGTCCCGGATAAGCCTCCACGCCAGATAAAGCATCATGACGAAGCCCAGTCCGACCAGCAGCCGCGACAAGCCCCAATCGAGCGGAGCTGGTCCGAACAGGCCGCGATCCGCGCTGGCAATGACGATCCAGGCCAGACCGACAGCGAGCACCAGACCCCGTGGCCTGAAATTGCGATCGAACACTGCCAGACAAAACCACCATAGGAAAACCGCGGCATAACCGGTCAGCACATAGCCCAGATGGCCCGCCACGCCTGACAGTCGCAGCGCAGGATCGGGCGTATTGCCTGCCAGAAAGCCGGTCAGGCAGAGGGCCAGTGGCAGGAAGGTCACCGCCAACCGACGATCACCGTGCGCAGTGATCGGGACAGCAGTCAGCAGCAGGGTCGCGCCTGCGACACGCACGATGACGTCGAGTTCCTGAGGGCTCATGGCCTCAGCCTCGCCCAATCGACGACGATCAGGACAGCCGGTCGCGGAACGTGGTCCAGTCGAAGGTCTTCACGATCCGCAAAACATCGGTGTCGCTGTTCCACAGGGCGATGGCCGGCAGGGGAACGCCGTTAAAGGTCGTCGTCTTCACCATCGAATAGTGGGCCTGATCCAGGAAGGCGATGCGCGTACCCGGCACGGGGCGTTCGGAGAAGACGTAGTCGCCGATGGTGTCGCCCGCCAGGCAGGATGGCCCGCCCAGGCGGACGGTGACACCCGTTTCCGGTTCATGCAGCATGGCGGGGCGGTACGGAGCCTCGATCACGTCCGGCATATGGCATGTCGCCGACAGGTCGGTGATGGCGATGGGCATGCCGTTGTCGAACGTGTCCAGCACCTCTCCGATCAAGATGCCCGCATCCAGGGCCACGGCCTCGCCGGGCTCCAGATAGACCTGCACGCCGTGCCGCCGGGCGATGTCGCGCAGGAAGTCGATCAGCTGGTCCGTCTGGTAATCAGCGCGTGTGACGTGGTGACCACCGCCAAGGTTCAACCACTTCACCCCACCCATCAGCGGGGCCAGCTTCGGCTCCACCGCGGCCCATATGCGGGCCAGGGGCTCGAAATCCTGCTCGCACAGGGCATGGATATGCAGGCCGTCGACGCCCTGCATATGCTCGGGCTTGAGCTGCGACACCGGAAAGCCCAGGCGCGAACAGGGCTGGGCCGGGTCATACTTGGCCACCTCCCCTTCCGAATGTTCGGGGTTCAGGCGCAGGCCGATCTCGAATACCTCGCCCTCGGCGCGGGCGGCCGCGATCAGTCCGGCGAAGCGCGCGATCTGCTGCGGATTGTTGAAGATGACGTGGTCCGACAACCGCAGGATCTCGGGCAGATCCTGCGCCGTGTAGGCCGGCGAATAGGTGGTCAGTTCACCCTTGTAGAACTGACGCGCCAGCCGCGCCTCCCAAAGACCGGAGGCGCAGACGCCGTCGAGGTACTCGCCCACGACATCGGCCAGCGACCACATGGAAAAGGCCTTGAGCGCCAGCAGGACGCGAGCGTCGGCCCGGTCGCGCACATCCTTCAGCACCGCCAGATTGCGCCGCACCGCCATCTCGTCGACCACGAAGGCCGGTGAGGCGACGCGGTTCAGGTCAAAACGGGCGAAGGCTCCCGGATCACCGGCTCGTGTTTCCATGCGTCAGGCCGCCATCAGAACGGCAGAGGAGCGTCCAGCTCCTCGACCGTCCAGGGCAGGCCATGCTTGTTCAGCATGTCCATGAAGGGATCGGGGTCCAGTTGCTCGATGTTGAACACGCCTTCGCCCCTCCATTGCCCGGTCAGCATCAGGGCCGCGCCGATCATGGCCGGGACGCCGGTCGTATAGCTGACGGCCTGGTTGCCGGTTTCGGCATAGGCTTCCTGGTGATCGCAGATGTTCTTCACATAGAAGGTCTTCTGCACGCCGTCCTTTTCGCCCGTGGCGATGGTGCCGATGTTGGTCTTGCCCTTGGTGATGGGCCCCAGCGACGACGGCTCGGGCAGCAGGGCCTTCAAGAATTCGATCGGGATGATCTCGCGGCCCTGGAACTGCATCGGCTCGATCGAGGTCATGCCGATGTTTTCCAGCACCTCGAGGTGTTTCAGATAGCTGTCGCCGAAGGTCATCCAGAAGCGGATGCGTGTGATCTCCGGATAGAATTTCGCCAGCGATTCCAGTTCCTCATGATACATGAGGTACATGTTCTTCGGCCCCACACCCTCGAAGTCGAAGGTCTGTTTGTGGCTGAGGGCCGGGCCCTCGACCCACTGGCCGTTTTCCCAGTGACGCGAGTTGGCGGTCACTTCGCGCAGGTTGATCTCGGGATTGAAATTGGTCGCGAACGGCAGGCCGGTGTCGCCGCCGTTGCAGTCCAGGATGTCGAGCGTGTCGATCCGGTCCAGCAGATGCTTCTTGGTATAGGTGGCGAACACCGAGGTCACGCCGGGATCGAACCCACTGCCCAGCAGGGCCATCAGACCGGCCTCCTTGAAGCGATCCTGATAGGCCCACTGCCACTTGTATTCGAACTTGGCCTCGTCACGGGGTTCGTAGTTGGCGGTGTCGAGGTAGTGCACGCCGGCGGCCAGGCAGGCGTCCATGATGGCCAGGTCTTGGTACGGCAGGGCCAGGTTGACGACCAGCGCCGGCTCAACCTGCTTGATCAGGGCCGTGGTCGCCGCGACGTCATCGGCATCGAGCGCGGCGGTATCGATATCGACGCCAAAGCGCGCCTTCACGGATTCGGCAATGGCGTCGCATTTGGACTTGGTCCGGCTGGCCAGGGTGATGTGCGAGAAGATGTCGGTATTCATCGCCATCTTGTGGACCGCGACGGAACTGACGCCGCCCGCACCGATAACCAGCACCTTGCTCATTCAAGCACTCCTTAGGCTCAACAGATCGTAGGCCGGACCGGGGTCCGACGATTGGGGGCGGCTCTTATCACGCGGTGCCCCGCTTCGCTAACCCGATGCCCCAGGAATGTGACGGCATGACCCGCGACAGGTCGTCCGGATGCGAAAAACCCCGGACGGCGGACCGTCCGGGGCTCTTTGGTCGGGCTGATCGGGAGATCAGCAGCTGTAGTACATGTCGAACTCGACGGGGTGCGGATGCAGTTGCAGGCGCATCACCTCTTCCATCTTCAGATCGATATAGCTGTCGATGAAGTCGTCATCCATGACGCCGCCCTTCTTGAGGAAGGCGCGGTCCTTGTCGAGGCTTTCGAGGGCTTCACGCAGCGAGCCGCAAACCTCGGGGATGTTGCCGCGCTCTTCGGGCGGCAGGTCGTACAGGTTCTTGTCGGCTGGTGCGCCCGGATCGATGCGGTTCTCGATCCCGTCCAGGCCCGCCATCAGCAGGGCGACGAAGGTCAGATAGGGGTTGCCCATCGGGTCGGGAAAGCGGGCTTCGATACGCTTGGCCTTGGGCGAATTGACCCACGGAATACGGATCGAGGCCGAACGGTTGCGGGCCGAATAGGCCAGCTTCACCGGGGCTTCATAGCCGGGGACCAGTCGCTTGTAGGAGTTGGTCGTCGAGTTGGCGAAAGCGTTGATGGCCTTGGCGTGCTTGATGATGCCGCCGATGTACCACAGACACATGTCCGACAGGCCGGCATACTTGTCGCCCGCGAACAGCGGCTTGCCGTCCTTCCAGATCGACTGGTGCACATGCATGCCGCTGCCGTTGTCGCCAAAGGTCGGCTTGGCCATGAAGGTGGCCGACTTGCCATAGGCGGCGGCGACATTGTGGATCACGTATTTATAGAGCTGCAGCCGGTCGGCCATGGTCAGCAGATCGCTGAACTTCAGACCCAGCTCGTGCTGGGCCGGCGCCACCTCGTGGTGATGCTTCTCGGGCTGCATGCCCAGGTCGCGCATGACGCCCAGCATCTCTCCGCGCAGGTCCTGGGCGCTGTCGGTCGGGTTGACCGGGAAGTAGCCGCCCTTGGGCCCCGGGCGATGGCCCATGTTCCCTTCCGAATACTCCGCCCCCGTATTGGCCGGCAATTCGATGGAGTCATAGGTGTAGCCGGTGTCGTGCGGCTGGGTGCTCCAGCGCACGTCGTCGAAGATGAAGAACTCGGCTTCCGGTCCGAAGAAGACGGTGTCGCCGACGCCCGCCGACTGGACATAGGCCAGGGCCTTCTTGGCCATCGAACGGCTGTCGCGGTTATAGGGCTCGCCCGTGTCGGGGTTCAGCACGTCGCAGAACAGGAATAGGGTCTTCTGCTGATAGAAGGGGTCGATCCAGGACGAAGACAGGTCGGGCTTGAGCAACATGTCGCTCTCGTTGATCGCCTTCCAGCCCGCGATGGACGAGCCGTCGAACATGGTCCCCTCTTCCAGGAAGTCTTCGTCGACCAGGTCGATGTCGAAGGTGACGTGCTGCATGCGCCCCTTGGTGTCGGTGAAACGGAGGTCGACGTATTGGACGTCACCCTCCTTGATCTCCTTGAGGATCTTGGCTGCGGCGCTCATTTTAAAGGTCCTTGGGTCTTGTCGGAGAGGAGAAAGACGACCCCGCCCGAAAGCGTGGCCAGGTGGATTTAGAACGGTCAGACGGCCTGTGCGCCCGTCTCTCCGGTGCGGATACGGATGACGTCCAGCACGTCCGATACGAAGATCTTGCCGTCGCCGATCTTGCCCGTGCGGGCCGCCGTCTGGATGGCCTCGACGACCGAAGACACCATATCGTCGGGAACCACCACCTCGATCTTGATCTTGGGCAGGAAGTCGATGACGTATTCGGCCCCGCGATACAGTTCCGAATGGCCCTTCTGGCGACCATATCCCTTGGCCTCCAGAACGGTCATGCCCTGCACGCCAGCGTCCTGGAGCGCTTCCTTCACCTCGTCCAGCTTGAACGGCTTGATGACGGCTTCGATCTTCTTCATGGGCGACCCCGCGCGGGCTTGGAATGGCTATCCGCTCGGGAGCTAAAGGGACATTGCATTGCACAATTACGCAAGGGTATTTTCGCATCTGTCGTCATCCGTGAACGGAGAACAGGCATGAGCGGCCAACCTCTCCTGCCCGACTGGCGCGCAACCCTGCCCTGGCCGGGACCAGAGACGCACAAGCACCAGCGTGGCAGACTGGGCGTCGTGTCGGGGCGCGCCCATCAGACCGGGGCCGCCAGACTGGCGTCGCGGGCCGGTCTGCGGATCGGCGCCGGCGTTGTCCGTATCCTGTGCCCGCCCGACGCCGTCGCCGTGATCGCTCCGGCCATCGAGGCCGTCATGCTGACGCCTTTCGGATCGGTCGAGGCCTTGATCGAGGCGACCGAGGGCATGGATGCGGTGGTAATCGGACCGGCGGCCGGCATCACCGATGCGACAAGGGCCAATGTACGGGCGCTGGCCGCGACGGGTGCGGCCCTGGTCGTCGATGCGGACGCCCTGACCGTCTTCGACGGCTGGCCCCAGGATCTGTTCGACGTTCTGGACCGCGACGACGTGCTGACCCCGCATGAGGGCGAGTTTAAGCGACTGTTTCCCGGCCTGCTGGACAAGGGCCGTGAGGCGGCGGCGCGAGAGGCGGCGAAACAGGTCGGCTGCACCGTTCTGTTGAAGGGGCCACAGACGCTGATCGCGGCCCCCGACGGACGCCTGGCGGTCAACGACAACGGCACGCCCTGGCTGGCCACGGCGGGATCGGGCGATGTGCTGGCCGGGATCATCGGCGGCCTGATGGCCCAGCGGATGGACAGTTTCGACGCCGCCCGCGCCGCCGCTTGGATGCATGCCGAGGCGGCGCGCGGGTTCGGGCCGGGCCTGATCGCCGAGGACCTTCCGGAGCGACTGCCCGCCGTGCTGGCGGCGCTGTACGATCAACGTCCCGAAGGCCTGTGACCGCGCGCCCGGTTCAATTCGTCATCAAAGCCGACTATCTGCACGCCTTCGCTTTTGGAGTGCCGCCTTGCTGATCGTCCTGTCCCCGGCCAAGCGGCTGGATTTCACCGAAGTCGCCGATGCGCCCGCCACGGCGCGGCGCTTCAGGGAAGATACGGCATCTCTGGCCGTCACGACCAAGCGGCTGACCCGGCCGGACCTGCGGCGGCTTATGTCCATCTCCGACAAGCTGGCCGATCTGAACCGCGAGCGGTTCCAGGCTTTCGATCCCGAATCGGACGAAGGCGTCCAGGCGGCCTTTGCCTTTGCAGGTGATGTCTATGAGGGACTCAGCGCGCGCGACCTGGACACGAAGGCTCTGAACTGGGCCCAGGATCACCTGCGCATTCTGTCAGGTTTCTACGGTCTTCTGCGCCCGCTGGACCGGATCCAGCCCTACCGGCTCGAGATGGGAACCCGTCTGAAGACCCGGCGCGGGTCCAGCCTCTATGACTTCTGGGGCGACCGGATCTCTAAACAGCTCAACGCCGACGCCGAGGGTCAGGCCGATCCGACCCTGATCAATCTGGCCAGCCAGGAATATTTCGGAGCGGTCGACGCCAAGGCGCTGAAACTGCCGGTCGTGACCCCGCACTTCAAGGAACAGAAGGATGGCGAGGCCCGCATCATCTCCTTCTTCGCCAAGAAGGCCCGCGGCTCCATGGCCCGCTTCGCCATCGATGAGCGTATCGACAAGGCCGAGGATCTCAAGGCCTTCGACCGCGACGGCTACCGCTTCGACAAGTCGGCTTCGACCGAGGTCGACTGGATATTCACCAGATCGGGAAATTCGTGATTCCTTGTGTCGCCTTCGCAAGCGCGAACGGCTAGGCTGACTGCGGATTCCAGTTTGCGAGATGACCATGGTTCAGCAGCCCGCGCGTAACGACAACGCCACCTCCGACCAGCGCCTGCGTGACATCGGCGACCTGAGCGGCCAGGTCGCCGTCATATCGGGCTCGACCTCAGGCATCGGCTTGGCCATCGCCAAGGCGGTGGCCAAGCGCGGCGGCAATGTCGTCTTGAACGGGCTGGGCGACGCGGATCAGATCGAGCGGACACGGGCGGGTCTGGAGGCCGAGACCGGCGCGCGCGTCCTCTACCACCCTGCCGACATGACCCATGGCGATCAGGTTGCCGACATGGTCGCCTTCGCCAAGGCCCAGTTGGGCCGCGTCGACATCCTGGTCAATAACGCCGGCATCCAGCATGTGGAGGCGGTCGAGGCCTTTCCCACCGACAAGTGGGAGCAGATCATCGCCATCAACCTGTCCTCGGCCTTCTATGCGACACGCGCCGCCATTCCGATCATGAAGGCTCAAGGGCGCGGCCGGATCGTCAACATCGCCAGTGCCCACGGTCTGGTCGCCAGCCCGTTCAAGTCGGCCTATGTCGCGGCCAAGCACGGCGTCATCGGCTTCACCAAGACCGTGGCTCTGGAGCTGGCCCAGGACAACATCACCTGCAACGCCATCTGCCCTGGCTTCGTCCACACACCCATCGTGGACAAGCAGATCGACGACCAGGCCCGCACCCGCAACATGTCCAGGGAGGACGTGCTGAAAAACGTTATCCTGGGCTCCCAGCCGACCAAGCAGTTCGTCACCACCGATCAACTGGTGGGCATGTTCCTGTATCTGGTCAGCGACTTGGGGGCCTCGGCCAACGGAGCCAGCTTCTCCATCGACGGCGGCTGGACCGCGCAGTAGCCGCAGAGGAAGGGGCCGAGACGATGCCGAAGACGTCCGCCCCGAAACGCCGTCCCGTCAGCCTGGCCCTGCAAGGGGGCGGCTCGCACGGTGCCTTCCAGTGGGGCGTTCTGGACCGCCTGCTGGAAGACGACCGGCTGGACATCCGCGCCGTCACCGCCGCTTCGGCCGGTGCGATGAATGCGGCCGCCCTGATCACCGGACTGGCGAAAGACGGGGCCGAGGGTGCGCGGGCGCAGCTGGATCTGCTGTGGCGTGAGGTGAACCAAGCGGGCGGCCGCAATGTCTTCGGGGCCTCGGCGGGAGCTGCCCCATCGTGGCTCAAGGACAGCGCGGCCTGGCGGGCGGGCGAAACCCTGGCCCTGTCCCTCAGTCCCTATCAGTTCAATCCGTTCAACCTGAACCCGCTGAAGCGGGTGATCGCAAACGCCGTGGACTTCGAAGCGGTGCGTAGTTCCGACATCGCTCTGTTCGTCTCGACCACGGCGGTCCGTCAGGGACGGGCCCGGGTGTTCAAGACGCCGGAGATGACGGCGGATGTCCTGCTGGCCTCCGGCTGCCTGCCGCATCTGTTTCAGGCGGTGGAGATCGAGGGAGAGCCCTATTGGGACGGCGGCTATCTGGCCAATCCGGCGCTATGGCCGTTGTTCTATGCGGACACGCCCGACGACATCCTGATGCTGCCGCTCAACCCCTTCGCTCGAGATCAGGTGCCGCGCGCCGCCGACGAGATCGCCGACCGCCTGAATGAGATCGTCTTCAACGCCCCGCTGGTCGCCGAACTGCGCGCCGTCGCCTTCGTCCAGGAGCTGATTGAGGCAGGCACGCTGAAACAGGTCGGCAAGGACCGCTACCGACGGCTGCTGATGCACGCGGTGGAGCCGGGCCTGTGGCTCGGTGGCCTGCCCCTGTCCAGCAAGTTCGACACGGAGTGGAGCTTTCTCAATGACCTGAAAGCGCGCGGGCGCGAGGCAGGAGAGCAGTGGCTTGATACGTGTTTCGACGCGGTGGGCGAGCGTTCCAGCGTGGATGTGCGCGAGCGGTTTCTCTAGCCGACGAACCCTGCCGCCCGCCTGAGCCGATCGTTGATCGCCTCGCCAAGTCCCTCGTTCGGAATAGGCGACACCGCGATCCCCGCAGGCCTATCGCGATCGGCCTCGCGCAGCAGGCGGAACAGGCTGGCCGCCGCCTCACGCATGTCGCCGGAGGGGCTCAGGCTCCAGCGGGGATCGCCCACGCCGGGACCGAAACCGAGCAGGATTTCGCCGTGTCGACGCTCGGTCGCCTCGATCCGGACGGGGGCGTCGGGGGCATAGTGCAGGGTCAGGCGGCCGGGCGACCTGTGCCCCTCCCCTGCCGTGTCCAGCGGGCCGATCAGGGCCTCGATCTCCTGACGCGTCACCGCTCCGGGGCGCAGTAGGGCGACGCGGCCGTCAAGCACCGACACCACCGTGCTTTCCACCCCGACGGCACACGGCCCGCCGTCGATGGCGGCGGCGGCAGACGCCCCCGTCTCTTCCACCGCATCGGCAAAGGTGGTCGGGCTGGGCCGACCGGAACGATTGGCCGAGGGCGCGACGACCGCCCCTCCGAAGGCCGAGATGACGGCACGGGCGCGAGCATGGCCGGGAACACGGACGGCGATGCTGTCCAGCCCGGCGCGGGCCAGATCGCAGACTGCGCGGGTGTCCCTGACGGGAGCCACCAGGGTCAGAGGTCCGGGCCAAAAGGCCTCGGCCAGGCGACGGGCGCGGTCGTCGAACACAGCCAGGCTCTCGGCCTGCACCGCGTCAGCGACATGGGCGATCAGGGGGTTGAAGCGCGGGCGGCCCTTGGCCTCGAAGATCGAGGCGACGGCGGCCGCGTTGGAGGCGTCGGCAGCGAGGCCATAGACGGTCTCTGTCGGCAGGATAACCAGTCGACCCGCGCGCAAGGCGTCAGCCGCTTGCGCGTCCGAGGCCGACGTCAGGCGGGACGCGCCTGAAGCTGCACCCGCACGGTCACCCGCCTGTCCACCAGCCTGTTCCACGGCCCCGTCGTCCCTATGCCGAACTGCGTGCGGTCCACCACGAACGCGCCGGTCAGATGCGCCCGACCGTCGGTCAGACGCAAGTCCACCGGAAAGGCCAGCGGTCGCGTCACGCCCTTGATCGTCACATCGGCCCGCGCCGTATAGCGATCCCCGCCCAGCGGCTCCAGCGACTTCAGGGCGAACCGGATGGTGGGATAGCGCGCCGCATCCAGAAAGCCCGCCCCCTTGGCCCGCGCGGTGACGGCGGACGGCTGCATGCGCAAGGACGCGGTCTGAACGGTCACATCGGCACGACTGGCCGTGGCATTCTCCGGATCGAAGACGATGTTTCCGGACCATTGCTCGAACCGGCCCGAATGGGTCCCGCCAAAAGCCCGCACGGACATCTCGATGCGCGAGGCGTCGCGCTCGACGGTCCAGTCGCCTCCCTCCTGCGCGCCCGCAGTTAGGCCCAGCAGAGCCAGTGCGAGGAGCAGTCGCCGGATCATGGACGGCGCGGAATCAGCGGGATCATCCGGTGCAGGACGTTGTCCCTGTCGATGAAGTGATGCTTCAGAGCGCCCAGCACATGCAGGGCGATCAGGACATACAGGCCCTTCACCACCAGGCCGTGGATGTCCATCAGCAGGCCCGCCGTCTCGCGTCCGCCGCCGATAGGCAACAGGGGCCAGTTGAACAGGCCGAACCAGGCGATGTCGCGCCCCATGGCCGAGGACGCCGCCCATCCCGTCAGCGGGATGACGATCAGCACGACATAGAACAGAACATGCGTCACCCGGGCCACCAGCCTCTGCCAGACCGGCAGGCGCGACGGCAGGGCGATGGCGGGATTGGCCACCCGCCAGGCGATCCGGCCCAGGGTCAGCACCAGTATGCCCAGCCCTACCGACTTGTGCAGGCTTATGAAGGTCCGCGTACCCTCCGACGCCTCATGCGCCGTGATCAGCAGGACCTGGGTCAGGACCAGGGCCGCGATCAGCCAGTGCAGGATCAGCGAGACGGTCGAGTAGCGGTTGCGAGGTTCGGCCACGGGAACTCCTGATCGTGCGCCGCCACCTTGGCCCAGGTCGCGCCTGTGGCCAAGCGCCCGCTTGCAAGATAGGGAGCGATCACGGCAAAAGTGGGTATCGATCTGCAACCGAGTGCCCGCCCATGACCTATCGCGCCCCGATCCGCGACCTGATGTTCACCCTGACCGAGGTCGCCGGCATCGACGATGTCGCCGCCACCGGGGCGTTTCCCGACTATGACGCCGAGCTGATGGGCGCTGTGCTGGAGGCGGCAGGCCAGTTCTCTGAGGGCGTGCTTGCCCCCCTGAACAAGATCGGGGACCAGAAGGGCTCGCTCTATGCCAACGGCACGGTGACGGCCGCGCCCGGTTTCGCCGATGCCTATCGCCAGTTCGCGGAGGGCGGCTGGACCGGCCTGACCGCGTCGGTCGAAGCGGGCGGACAGGCCCTCCCCAAGGCGCTGGAACTGGCGGCCTACGAGACCGTGCACAGCGCCAACATGGCCTTCGGCCTGTGCCCCATGCTGTCGCTGGCCGCGATCGAGGCGCTGGAGGCCCACGGTACGGAGGAGCAGAAGCGCGTCTATCTGCCCAAGCTGGTCAGCGGCGAATGGACCGGGGCCATGGTCCTGACCGAGCCGGGGGCCGGGTCGGACCTGGGATCGCTGACGGCCACGGCGACGCCGAACGGCGACGGCACCTATGCCCTGAACGGCCAGAAGATCTTCATCACCTGGGGCGACCACGACGCCACCGACAACATCGTCCACATGGTGCTGGCCCGCCTGCCCGATGCGCCGGCCGGTCCCAAGGGGATCAGCCTGTTCCTGGCCTCCAAATTCCATGTGAAGGAGGACGGCACCCTGGGCGCCCGCAACGCCTTCCGGCCCGTCGGTGTCGAGCACAAGCTGGGCATCCACGCCTCGCCCACCTGCGTCATGAGCTATGAGGGCGCGACCGCGACCCTGGTCGGCGAGCCCAATCAGGGCTTGTCGCATATGTTCGTCATGATGAACGCCGCGCGCCTGGCCGTCGGCGTCGAGGGCGTCGGCATCGCCGAAATGGCCTATCAGCATGCCTTGGCCTATGCGCTGGACCGCAAGCAGGGCCGATCCGTCTGGACCGGTCAGTCCAATGCCCCGATCATCGATCACCCGGACGTGCGCCGCACCCTGTCGGTGATGAAGGCCAGGATCGCCGCCGCCCGCGCCATCTGCCTGGCCACCGGGGTCGCAGCCGATCTGGCGAAACATGCCGCGACCGAAGAGGATCGCCGTCGCTGGAAGGGCCGCGAGGACCTGTTCACCCCCATCGCCAAGGCCTGGTCAACCGACATCGGCTGCGAGGTCGCCTCGCAGGGCGTACAGATTCACGGCGGCATGGGCTTCATCGAGGAGACCGGCGCGGCCCAATACTACCGCGACGCCCGCATCGCACCGATTTATGAAGGCACCAATGGCATCCAGGCCATGGATCTGGTGGGCCGCAAACTCTCGATGGACGGCGGCCAGGCGGCCAAGGACCTGATCGCCGAGTTCAAGGCCACCCTGCCCGCCCTCGGCCGTCTGTATTCCGGCAAGCCCGTCGAGCGGTTCGCCAATGCTATCGAGGCGGTACAGGACGCCACCCTCTGGATTCTGGACCGCAAGGCGGCCACGGATGGGGCTCCCGACGTTCTGGCTGCCGCTGACGGCTATCTGAAGCTGCTGGGCGACGTCACCGGCGGCTGGATGCTGGCGAAGGGGGCCATCGCTGCCAAGGCGCATCTGGACGCAGGCGGTGGGGACGCGGCCTGGCTGGAAGGCAAGATCGCTCTGTACGAAGTCTATGCCGCCAACGTACTGGGCCACGCCTCCAGCCGCCTGGCCACCATCGGTCAGGGCGGCGCGCTGCTGGAGCGGATGTCGGCCGAGGTGCTGGCGGGCTGATCCAGCAGGGCCACGGCCTCGCGGATATAGGTGGCGTGCAGAACAAAGCCGATGCCGGTGCTCTCGCCCCGCACCCGCATCTCCTGCGCCAGAATGCCCGCGATATAGGGATGATCAGGCACGGCAGCGGCTGACGTCCGCCGCGCTGACGGCACCCAGAACACTGGCCCGCCCGAGTTGCCGGGAAAGACCGCGAAGTCCAGCAGGAAGCTGGGAAAGGCGTCGATCGGCGTCAGCGGCCAGGACGCGATCCGCCCGGTTTTCAGAATGGCGAACCCCGCCGTATTCGCCGAATAGCCGTGCGGATAGCCCAAGGTCAGCATCTCGTCCCCCGGCCCGACCTGCCAGCGTTCGAAAGCGTCCCGGTCAGCCAGCCAGTCCAGCGGAATGGCCCCGCGAGCGAAGGCGGGCGGCGCCGAAACCTCCATCACGGCGATGTCGCGCTCGGGATGCCGCGTCCAGACCGCCTGCCCTTCCTCCGTGCGGATACGCACCGGCTCGGGCGCAAACCGCCAGCGCCCCTCAGGCATTTGCACCCGCCAACCGATACGGGCCTCGGGCTTGGCCATCCCGTCCAGCACATGGGCGGCGGTGACCAGTACGGTGCGCGGCTGGCCGTCCGGACGCGGCGCGTCAATCAGAAAGCCCGTACCCACCCGTCGCGTCCCGTCATCGTTCGGCTGGTCGATCTGGACCGTCGCATTGATCAACCCGACGGTCAGGTCCCACGTGGGGGCAGCGACATCCTGAGGGGGCGGCAGCAGGTCGAACATGGCTCAATCCCCTCATGGGCGTTTGTTCATTTGACGGCGCGGCGACACCGCGCACAAGGTGCGGCCCTCACCGACAGGGGCCGATCATGAACCGCCGCGACCTTCTCGCCACCTCCGCCGCCGCCCTGGCCGCGACCGCCCTTCCTGCCAACGCCCTCGCCCGCCCGTCTGGAGTCCCGATGCCGCAAGCCCGCCCCGTCCCGCCTGTCGCCAAGAAGATCCCGGTCACCATCGAACAACTGGGCCGCACCCGGACCGACGACTATCAGTGGATGAAGGACGACAACTGGCAGACGGTGCTGCGCGACCCGACACTGATCAAGGCCGACGTCAAGGAACACCTGACCGCCGAGAACGCCTATCGCGAGGCCATGCTGGCCTCCACCCTGCCCCTGCAGGCCACGATGTTCGAGGAGATGAAGGGCCGGATCAAGCAGGACGACAGCTCCGTTCCCGCCGCCGACGGGCCATGGGAATACTATGTCGAGTACAAGACCGGCGATCAGCATCCCCGCTATATGCGGGTCCAGCGCCAGGGCACCTTCATGGTCGATGGCCAGCCGGTGACCAAGAATTTCGTCGTCGCTCCAACGCCGCAACTGCTGCTGGACGCCAATGAACTGGCGAAGGGCAAGGCCTATTCGGAGGTGTCCGCCGCCGACCACAGCCCCGACCACAGCCTGTTCGCCTATGCCGAGGACGCGCAAGGGTCCGAGGTGCATCAGATCTATGTGAAGGACCTGGCCACCGGTGAGGTCCTGCCCGATCCGATCGGCTCGGCGGGCGGCAACTTCGCCTTCTCGCCCGACAGCCAGTGGATATTCTGGACCAACCGCGACGACAACGGCCGCCCGGACAAGATCTTCCGCCGCCCCG
>NZ_JAEMRO010000104.1:5025-6563 GCF_016463295.1 Brevundimonas sp. | reverse complement strand
GCCTCCGCCCCCGCCGCCTCCGGTGCGCCACGACTATCGCCAGGAGCCGGGCGAGCGCGGCTAGGACCGCAGACGATCAGGAACAGGCCGGAGTGCTACGCGCATCCCGGCCGTTCTCATGCGCGGATCAGCGCATCAGGCCGTCGATGGTTTCCACGATGGCCGACGCCGCCAGAAGGGGATTGTCCGCGCCCACAACAGGCCGGGCCACGACCAGATGGGTGGCTCCCGCCGTCAGGGCCTCGGCCGGTGTGGCCACGCGTTGCTGATCGCCCTTGTCGGCCCCGACGGGGCGTACCCCGGGGGTGACGATCAGAAAGTCGGACCGCCCGGCCTCGATGGCGATCTCGCGCACACGGGTCGCCTCCAGCGGGCTGGAGACCACGCCGTCGACGCCGCAGTCCAGCGCCTGACGAACGCGGCGTTCGACCAGGGCGGTGGCGTCAAAGCCGTAACCGATCTCGGTCAGGTCGGCGTCCGACAGGCTGGTCATGACGGTGACGGCGAGAATCTTCGTCGACGACCCGCCCGCGTCCCGGCCCTTGACCGCGCCGCGCATGACCTGGGGCTCGGCATGAACGGTCAGCAGGTCGCATCCACCCTCGGCCACGGCGCGGGCGGCACCTTCGACCTGGGCGCCGATGTCGTGCAGCTTCCAGTCCTGAAAGACTGTCTTGCCCTGGTCGCGCAGTTCATGGGCGAAGGCGACGCCGCCGGGGCAGGCCAAGAGGGTCAAACCGATCTTGTAGGCCGTGATGGTGTCGCCCAGCGTCCCAACCATGTCCCGTGCCGCCTCTACAGAGGGCAGGTCCAGGCCGACGATCAGTCGGTCGTCGGTCAGAAGGCGAGAGGTCATCGACGGGCTCCGGTTGACCGGCTATGGCTGACGGGCGCGAGCGCGCACGTCGGTCGGGGACCGGCGAGGGGATCAACGTATTAGGGCGAGGCCAGCACATGGACGCGGTCGATCTGGGCGTCAACCTGTTCGTGACGCTGTTCGCGCTTCTGGACCCCATCGGCAATCTGCCGATCTTCGCGGCGGCGACGGCGGGGGCGAGCCTGCGCCAGCGGGTCTCGGTCTCGGCCATGATCTGTCTGTTCGCGGCGGTGTTTCTGGGATTCTTCTTCTTCAGTGGCCTGGGCCTGCTGCAGTTCTTCGGTATTTCGCTGGCGGCGTTCCGCATCGCGGGCGGTATCCTGCTGCTGTTCCTAGGGTTGGACATGGCCCGCGACGACTTTCTGGCCTCCTTCGTCGACAAGGACGCGGCCAGCGACCTGGCGGATGTGCGCGGCTATGCCAAGCGCAGATTCCAGCGGCTGGTCGTGCCTTTCGCCATTCCGCTGATGATCGGGCCAGGGGCGATTTCGGCCATCATCATCCAGGCGGGCGAGGCCCAGAAGATCGGGCCGGCGGGGGCCGCCGCCTCCCTGATCGCCATTGCGGCGGCGGCCGGCGTGTCCTTCCTCTGCTTCTGCCTGACCGGGCCGATCAGCCGCCTGCTGGGCGAGGTCGGCCTGGCCATCATCGTGCGCGTGCT
>NZ_JAEMRO010000104.1:0-4925 GCF_016463295.1 Brevundimonas sp. | reverse complement strand
GGCCGATCAGCCGCCTGCTGGGCGAGGTCGGCCTGGCCATCATCGTGCGCGTGCTAGGCCTGATCCTGTGCGCCCTGGCGATCCAGTTCATCCTGATGGGCCTGGGCGAGGCCCTGCCGGGGATGTTCGCCGCGGGCGTTACAACGCCGTATCCGGCGGGCGGGCACTGAGCTCTCCTCCCCGTCGGCGTTGCCGATGGGGAGGTGGCGCGGCCCGAATACGGGCCGTGACGGAGGGGGCGGCGCAGGCGTGTGAAGCTGGCCCGCCAATCCCCTCTGTCGGAGCCGCCCCCTCCACCACGCTACGCGCGGTCCCCCTCCCCATCGCCAAGTGGCGACGGGGAGGTGATTAAATCCGCTTCAGTCTCTTCGCATGCCCGCCGACCATCTTCAGCGCCAAGGCGTCGGGCAGGTGTTTGGCCAGCCCCGCCATGACATTGTTCATGACGCCTGGCGTGACCTTGGGTCGATTGGCCTCGCAGGCTGCATAGCCGACCCGGGCCACATGTTCGGCGGTCTGCCACATCCAGGCGGGATAGGCGGAGGACACCTCGCTGCGTGTTCCGTTGACATCGTGAAACTCCGTCAGGGTATAGCCGGGACACAGGGCGGTGACGTGGACGCCGGTGCCGGCCAGTTCCAGATGCAGGCCCTGCGACGCCTTGATCAGGAAGCTCTTGATCGGGCCGTACAAGGTGTCGCCGCCGGTCGCGGGCATCTGGCCGGCCAGGGAGGCGATGTTGAGGATGCGGCCATAGCCCCGCTCGACCATGGCTGGCGCGAACAAGCGCGCCAGGGCGATGGGGGCGGTCAGCATGACGCGGATCATGGCGGCATGGTCCGCAGGATCGGTGTTCAGAAAGCCCGCCGTGCGCGAGAAGCCAGCATTATTGATCAGGCCGTCGATGGCCAGACCCTGACGCACCACTTCATCGAAAAACACAGACGGGGCATCCGGGTCGGCCAGATCCGCTGCAATAACCGTCACCTTTGTGGCGAGCTGATCACGAAGCATCTCTGCGACTGACTCAAGCGCGTGTCCTCGGCGAGCTGTCAGCACCAAGTCCCAGCCTCGCATCGCATACTGCCAGGCCAGTTGCCTTCCGATTCCCGCGGAAGCGCCGGTGATCAGGATCGTCCTGCCGTCGCCAGGCAAGGCGGGGTTCACGTCAAGCCGCGACGGGGCAGGAAGAATGCGGCGCATAGGCCGCCAGCGAGGGCGGGTTCTCGGCCAGCAGGTCGGCGATGGTGATCTTGGACAGGGCGTGGCCGGCGGCTTCGTCGGCGGCGGTCAGGGCCTTGGCGACCTGGCGCGGGATATGCTCGCTGATCGGGCAGCCCTTGGCCCCGGCAGGCGGTGAACCGAGGTGGGCACAACCGTTCACGGCGCGCAGGACGGTGTCCATCGAGATGTCCTCGGGTCGGTGCAGAAGCCAGGCCCCGCCGGACGCTCCGGGCCGCGTGGCGATCAGACCGGCCTTGGCCAGCAGGGCGGTGACGCGCCGCACCACCACCGGATTGGTGGGCACGGAGGCGGCCAGAACGGCGCTGGGCGCGGCTTCGCCCGGACCGTACGCGCCCTTGTGAGCGAGATAGGCCAAGGTGTGGGCGGCGACCGGGAAACGTTGACTGTCGGACATGGTGTGGATCACAAGATAGTCACGACCGGCGGCTTTCACAAATCGCCGGAACCTTCGCAGGTGCAGCACGATTGAACGGCCGTCGGAAAGCGCCTAAAGGCTCGCCGCTCTTGCAATGGGAACCGCATCCTGCGGCGTCCCGGAGGATACTCATGGCCGGGACGTCTTCCCGTGGGTGACGACAGCGCGTCCAACGACGCCAACGCTCCCGCCGCTTCCACACCTGCACACCCCCAACCCGCCCATCCGCACCCCGCGGCGGCGGGCGAGGGCGGCCATGTGAAGGCCGGCAAATGGGGCCTGATCATCGGGGCCATCGGGGTCGTCTTTGGCGATATCGGCACCAGCCCGCTGTACGCCCTGCGCGAGGCCATCGACCACGCCCGGGGCGGCGTCGGCGGCGATCTGGCCGTGATCGGCGTCGTCTCGCTGGCCTTCTGGGCGCTGATGATCGTGGTGACGTTCAAATACGTCTTCTTCCTGATGCGGGCCGACAACAAGGGCGAGGGCGGCACCCTGGCCCTGATGGCCCTGGCCCAGCACGCGGTCGGACGGCGCAGCGCCTTCATCTTCATCCTGGGCGTCGTGGGCGCGGCGCTGTTCTATGGCGACGGCATCATCACGCCCGCCATCTCGGTCCTGTCGGCGATCGAGGGCGTCAAGGATGCGCCGGGCGTCGGCGGACGACTGGATCCCTTCATCGTGCCGGTCTCGGCGGGCATCCTGATCGCCCTGTTCCTGATCCAGTCGCGCGGTACGGCCAAGCTGGCGCGGTTCTTCGGGCCGATTACGGCGGTCTGGTTTCTGAGCCTGGGCCTGCTGGGACTCTACCACATCTTCGACGACATCTCGATCTTGCGGGCCCTGTCGCCGCACTATGGCGTGCAGCTGCTGATCAACGACGGCTTCCTGGGCTTCATCATCCTGGGCAGCGTCTTTCTGGCCGTGACCGGCGCCGAGGCCCTGTATGCGGACATGGGCCATTTCGGCAAAGGGCCCATCCGTATCGGTTGGTTGTACTTCGTCCTGCCCTGCCTGACCCTGAACTATCTGGGTCAGGGCGCGCTGATCCTCGACAATCCGGAGGCGTCTGAAAATCCGTTCTGGAGCATGGTGCCGGAGATGATCTACTGGCCCATGCTGGGTCTGGCGACGGCGGCGACGGTCATCGCCTCCCAGGCCGTGATCACCGGAGCGTTCTCGGTAACGCAGCAGGCGGTCCAGCTGGGCCTTCTGCCGCGCATCGACATCCGTAACACCTCCGAGACCCAGGCCGGCCAGATCTTCGTGCCGGCGGTCAACAGCCTGCTGATGGTCGGTGTTCTGGTGCTGCTGTTTACCTTCCAGAGCTCGCACAATCTGACGGCGGCCTATGGCGTGGCCGTCACCGGGACTATGTTGGTCAACACCCTGATGGCCTATTCGGTCATCACCAAGAAGTGGAAATGGCCGCTGTGGGCCGTGGCGGGGACCCTGATCCCGTTCGGCTTCATCGACACCGTCTTCCTGACGTCCAACCTGCTGAAGATACCGGATGGGGCCTGGATGCCGCTGGTGCTGGGTGCCGCGCTGGTGCTTCTGATGTGGACCTGGGTGCGCGGGACGCAGATCCTGACGACCAAGACCCGCAAGGACAGCCTTCCGCTGGTCGATCTGATCGAGATGCTGAAGGCACGGCCGCCGCACCGCGCGCCGGGCACGGCCATCTTCCTGACCAGCGATCCGGACGTCGCGCCCGTCGCCCTGATGCACAATCTCAAGCACAACAAGGTGCTGCACGAGAAGAACATCATCCTGACCGTTCGCACCACCGAGCGGCCGCGCGTGCCCGACGATCAGCGCATTTCGATGGAGCCCATTTCCGACGACTTCAAGAAGCTGACCATCTCCTACGGCTTCATGGAACAGCCCAATGTGCCCAAGGCCTTGGGCCTGTGCCGCAAACAGGGTCTGAAGTTCGACATCATGTCGACCAGCTTCTTCCTGGGCCGCCGCTCGGTCATCGCGACGGCCACGCGCGGCATGCCCCTGTGGCAGGACAAGCTGTTCATCTTCCTGACCCGTAACGCGGCCAATCCGACCGACTTCTTCCACATCCCGCCCGGCCGTGTGGTCGAGCTGGGCGCGCAGGTGGCCGTATGAGCCGGGATGCCCCGGCGGGCCGGAACTCTTCGGCCCGCGGTCGTCGCATGGCCGACAAGGCTCGGGGCCCCCGCACGCCGCGTGTGGAAGAGCGTGATGAGGCCGCCGACATCGGGGTGGAGGCGCGCGTCGCCGCCGGCATCCTGCTGAATGCTGCTCTGGACGGCCGTGGCGGCATGGATGCGGCCCAGGCGTTTCGCGAGGTGTCGTCTCTGCCCGCGCCCGACCGCGCCTTTGCCCGCGCCGTGGCCATGGCGGCTCTGCGTCGCTTGGGCGAAATCGACCAGATCCTGGATCGCAGGCTGCAGAAGAGCCCGCCGCTGGCGGTGCGGACGATCCTGCGCGTCGCCTTGGCCCAGACCTTGGTGCTGGAGACCCCCGCGTTCGCAGCGGTGTCCACCGCGGTCAAGCTGGCCGAGCGGGACACCAAGACCCGGCCGTACAAGAACCTGGTCAATGCCGTGCTGCGCGGGATCGACCGAGAGGGGCCGGGCCTGACCACGGCCGAGGCCAACCTCCCCGAATGGCTGATCGCCCGCTGGCGCGCCGCCTATGGCGAGGCGACCGTCACGGGCCTGGCCCTGGCCGCGCGCGAGGAACCGGCGACCGATCTGAGCCTGAAGCCCGGCCTGGACGAGGCGGCCCTGGCCGAGGCGCTGGAGGGGGAAATCCTTCCCGGCGGGACGATCCGCACCGGGCGTCGCGGCGATCTGGCGACCTGGCCCGGCTTCGAGGATGGCGTCTGGTGGGTGCAGGATGCCGCCGCCGCCGTGCCCGTGCGCCTGCTGGCTCCCCAGGCCGGAGAACAGGTCGTCGACTTCTGTGCGGCACCCGGCGGCAAGACCTTGCAGATCGTGGCCAGTGGAGCCTCGGTCGTGGCCCTGGACCGATCGGCCCAGCGGCTAAAGCGCCTGCACGAAAACCTGGCCCGCACGGAGCTGAAGGCCGAAGTCGTCGCCGTGCCCGCCGAGGACTGGGAGGACGACCGCAGCTTCGATGCCGTCCTGCTGGACGCGCCCTGCACCGCCACCGGCACCTTCCGTCGCAATCCGGAAGTGCTCCGAGCCACCAAGCCCGCCGACGTCGCCAAACTGGCCGACGTCCAGCACCGCCTGCTGGATGCCGCCGCCGAACGGGTCAAGCC
>NZ_JAEMRO010000103.1 GCF_016463295.1 Brevundimonas sp. | reverse complement strand
ATGTGACATCATGCCGGTATGGACACGGCGGATCGCAAACTGTTTCTGGGCGGGCGGCTGAAACGGCTGCGGCGCGATCTGTCGCTGACGCAAACGGCCATGGCCGCCGATCTCGGCGTTTCGCCCAGCTATCTGAACCACATAGAGCGGAACCAGCGGCCCGTGTCGGCCCAGTTGCTGCTGCGTCTGGCCGACACCTATGACGTCGATCTGCGCACCCTGGGCCAGTCGGGGGGCACGGCGTCGGAGGCGGAACTGGCCGAGGCCTTTGCCGATCCCCTGTTTCAGGGGCTGAGCGTCCCGCGCCACGAGATCGTGCAAATGGCCGAGGATCAGCCCGCAGCGGCCGATGCCCTGTTGCGGCTGTACCGCGCTTTCGCCGATCGGCGCACGCGAGACCGCACTGAGACGGGCGGTGACGACGACAGCCCGGCCGACTGGGTCCGCGACTACATCCAGACGCGCGCCAACCATTTTCCCGAACTGGATACGCTGGGGGAGGCGCAGGCGACTGCACTGGACGCCGCCACGCCGGGCGAACCGTTCGAGACGCAGGTACGCGCCCGCCTGCAATCGGCGCATGGCTTAAGCGTGCGGACCCTGCCCGCCGACGTCATGGTGGAGTGGACGCGGCGGTTCGATTTTCACCGGCGTCGCCTGTTGCTGTCCGAGACCCTGGGGCCGTCGTCGCGCGCCTTTGCCGTCGCCTTCCAGCTGGCGCTGTCCGAACATGACGCGGAACTGACGGCGATGGCCGAGGCCGCCGCCGCGCCCGACGAGGCCACACGCCGCCTGTTGAAGGTCGCTCTGACCAATACGCTCGCCGCCGCCATCCTGATGCCCTACGGCCCGTTCCAGCGCACGGCAGAGGAGACAGGCTACGACATGGCCCGACTTCAAGCGCGGTTCGGGGTCTCTTACGAACAGGCCGCGCATCGCCTGACGACCCTGTCGCGGCCGACGGCGCGGGGCGTGCCCTTCTTTCTGATGCGGGTCGATCAGGCGGGCAATGTCTCCAAACGCTATGCCTCGGGCAGCTTTCCTTTCTCGCGGTTCGGCGGGGCCTGTCCGCGCTGGCGGCTGCACAGCGCCTTTCGCACCCCCGGCCGGATCGTCACCCAGATCATCGAGACACCCGATGGAGGCCGCTGGTTTACGCTTGCCCGTACGGTCGATCGTCAGGGCAGTGACGCCTTCACCGAGGGGCACGACCTGGCCATCGGCCTGGGATGCGAGCTGAAGCATGCGCATCGCCTGACCTATGCCCGAGGGCTGGATCTGGCCGCGCCGGAGGTGACACCCATCGGCCCCGCCTGCCGCCTGTGCCACCGCCACCCCTGCGCCGAACGCGCGGCACCACCCGTGGATCGTCCCCTGACCGTGGACGACTGGTCCAAGTCGGTCAGCCCCTATCCGTTCGCGGCGACCTAGATCAGCTCGATCTTCCCGTCCGTCAGGCGGTAGCCGACGCCCGAGCGGTCGAACAGGGCGGCGATGACCGGCGTCGGATCGGCAGCTCCGGTGTCCAGCAGGACCTCGATCCGCGCCCTCAGTTCGGGATCGCCCGACACCGCCGTCAGATGCGCCAGCCATTCCTCACGCGTCAGGACGCCGTCCTCGCGACTTTCGTCGATCAGGGGCTTCAGAAAGTGGAACCAGTCGCCGCCGGTCGCCCGCTTCTGCGCCGCCTCCGCCGCCAGGGCGAACACGGCCCCGCAGGCGTAGAAGGCGCGGTGTTCGCCGCGGCGCCCGGCCTCGCTGACCGGCTTTGTGCCCAGCTTGACGCAGTCATCGACTTCCAGCTGAAGCTCGGCCTGCGCGTCATAGGTCGGGTCCAGCGTCTTGAGCGCGCGGACAGCCATCAGGTCCGCCCCGCCCTCGGTGATCCAGGAATCCCGCGCCCGCTCGTAGCGCACCGTCTGGCCCAGCCAGAAATGCGCGCCCTCATGACCGATGAACCAGCGGTTCCGCGCCAGAATGTCCGGCTCCTCGGTCAGCAGGGCCTTGCCCTCGAAACTGGCCGTGATCAGTCCTGGCAGGACGCTGCCGCTCAGGCTGGTGTGGGTGGGATTGGGGCCATACCAGCTGGCCATGATGGTGGGGCGGCGCGTCTCGCCCGGGCCCAGCCTCTGGCCGTAGTAGTCGATCACGCGCGGGGCGAAGTCCTCGATGGTGGCGACCAGCCAGGCGGGCAGTTCCGGATCGACCACCGTGACCAGCCGGTCGGTTTCCTTCATCTGTGCCTTGCCGAAAAGGACATAGGCATTCGCGTCCTGGGCCGTTGCCTGGGCCACCCGCTCGCCCTTGAGCAGCACAGGTCCGGCCCGGTCGGTCCAGGTGATCCGCACCGCGCCCCACTCGCGCTCCGTGCCACGCTCCATCGTTTCGGGAATGGCCTCCAGCGACGGCAGCGGGAAGACGTCGAAGGCCCCGCTGTACATGGCCACGGAGCCGTCGGTGAACTTGAGGATCGAATAGTCGGCCTCCAGATCGTCGCTGCTGGGCGTCAGACGCAGGCTGACCCGGCGCGGCACGGGATGACCGTCGAGGCTGCGCAGCACGTCCAGATCGCCGACCCGCTCCAGCACGACGCCGGGCGTCGTCACCTGCCAGTCACGCGGCCGCCAGGGCTCACGCGTGCCCTCGATCACCGTCGATCGCTCAAAGCCCCAGACGGGCGCATCGTCGGCGAACACATAGTCGGCGGTCCAGACGTCACCGTCGCGCGTAACGGCAACCTCCGCGGCAGGCTGAGCCTTGCCGGGCGTCTGGGCGATGACCGGCGGCGACGGGGTCGTGCAGGCCACAAGACCCGACGCGGTCAGGATTACGGCTGCACAAGATGCCAATACTCGCCTGCTCACGCCTCATCCCCTGCTGGTTCGATGATCGACGTTAGCGAGATTGCGCGCGCGTCGTCGCCTTAAATCCGGTTCACGTCTTCGACTGATCGAGGGCGGCCTGAGCCGCCGCCAGTTCGTCGGCCATCACCGTCTTCAGCCGCTCCGGGGCCAGGATGCGGACCTGCTGGCCCCAGCTGAACAGATGCCAGGCCAGTTCGCGCATGCCCGAGGCGCGGAAGCGGACGATGACGCCGCCGTCCGGCTCGTCCTCCAGCGACTGGGTCGGGTGCCAGCGCCAGACGCGGGCCTCGGCGGCCCCCTCGGGCGTGATCTTCAGCACCACATCCTCGATGGCGTCCTGGTAGATGCCGAAGGACTGGCCCGCGAAGACCTGAAGATCGAAGTCGGCGGGCGGGGTGGCGGTGCCGGGCTCGGCCTTGACCGCGCTCATCCGGTCCAGGCGGAAGGTCTTGATCGTGCCGCTGTCCGGCTCGGCGGCGACCAGATAATTGGCCCGCCCGAACATCAGGCCGCACGGGGTCATGATCCGGCGGCGCGCCTCGGCCCCCGGCCGGCTGTAGATGAAGCCCAGCGGCTGGCCCGCCAGAACGGCCTGCCGCACCTCGGCCAGCACGGCCTCGTCGGCGGAGGCGCGGGGTCCGGCCTGCACCGCCAGGGTCTCGGCCCGCACCAGCGCCTCCAGATCGGGAGCCAGACGGTTCAGGGTCGTGGAGCGGATGGCCGACTTCAGCTTGCGCTCCAAGCTTTCCAGTGCCTGGGCCCGCCCCGGCTCGCCCGTGGCCCGCAGGCCCTGCGCCGCCCGCGTCAGCTCGACCAGTTCCTCGGCCGTCGGGGCCTGTTCGAAGGCGGAAAGACCGCCGCGGATGCGCCAGCGCTTGTGGGGCCAGTCCGACACCTCCTCGGTCTGAGGGTACAGGTCCAGGATGGCGTCGCGCATCCGCTCGGCGGTGCGGCGCCCGACGCCCATCTCGCGCACGATGTCGTCCAGCGTCAGGCCCTCGGCGCTGGCGGCCATGCGGCGCGCCAGTTCGATCATCATGCCGGCCTTCTCGTGTCTCATGATTTTTTTCTGACATACGACCGTTTCTGACGCAACACTGTCTCATGGTCAGTCTCAACGCAGTCCCGCGCCCCCGGAGTTGACCCCATGACCCGCATCGCCAGCCGCTTCGCCCCCGCCTCCGCCGTCTCCTCGTCCCGCTATCTGATCGTGCCCTGCGAAGGGGACGGTCTGGGCGCGTTGGCCGTCGTCTGGGACCGTCTGGAAGAGCAGGTGATCGACGTCATCGATGCCCGCCTGTCGGCCCGCTATGCCGATGAGGACGCCCTGTGGGACGAGGCGCGGCCAGCCTTCGACCCATCCGAAGACTTCCGCATGGCGGCGTGATGGTCGTCGCATTCTGGATTGTGGGCGGGTATTTCTTCATCGTCTATTTCGGCACGCTGGCGCTTCAGGCGGCGATCATCCTGCTGCAACTGGCCATCGTGATCGTCACATGGTCGTTGAGAATCCTGGCCGGTCTTGCCGCCGTAATCTGGCTGGCAGTGTTTGATCGCAAGGCGCTTGGGAGCGCGTGGCGGCAAGGTCTAGCGAGCTGACGACGGCTTGGTCTTGCGGTCGATCCAGCGTTGGGCGGGGATTTCCACGAACCTATGCGCCAGCAGCGCCAGTCCGACGATGCCGACGAACAAGCCCACCGCGAACAGGTCGTTCAGCCAGACCGAGCCGAAGTCGATGCGCCGTCCGCCCGGCATCCAGTCCAGCTTTCGCGCCACGATCAGGGTGACCACGATGACGAACATGTGGACCATGTAGATCGAGAAGGACCACCGCCCCAGGGTCACCAGAGGCCGGGTGTCCAGCCAGCGGGACAGGGCCCCCTCCTCGCCCGCAAAGACCCAGACGCCGAGGACGAACAGCAGGGTCACGGCCACCGTCACCGGCCCGGTCGCCCAGGCGATGAACAGGCCGATGGCCAGCAGGACGGCGAACTCCAGCAGGGTCGCCGCCCCGCCTTTCAGGCGCGGGATGCGCAGCCACAGCCCCTGCAAGGCCGCGCCCAGGAAGAAGCCATAGACGGCGCGCGGAAACGCCAGGTCATAGGTTGTGTTCATCCAGCGCCGCGCGAACAACAGCACCAGCACCGCCCCGATCACGGCCAGCACGACCCCGATCCAGCGCCAGCGGCGCGGGGCCAGCAGCAGCAGGGCAGCGAACACGACATAGCAGCCGACCTCGACGCTCAGCGTCCACGACGGCCCGTTCCAGGTCAGATAGGGATGGATGTTGAAGGCCTGGATGAGCAGCAGGTTGGTGAAGATGGCCTCCACCGACCGGTCGCGCGTGAAGGGCGTGGCCGCATCGATGCTGAACCACAGCCGCGCCAGCTCCAGCCCGATGAAGGCCACCAGCATCAGCACATGCAGCGGCCAGACCCGCCCCAGCCTGCGCACCATGAACCGCCCGGCGTCGCGAGGCGTCTTCAGCCGCTCCGCATAGGCATGGGCAATGACGAAGCCCGACAGGACGAAGAAATAGTCGACGAACAGATAGCCGTGCTGGACCAGCCCCCAGTCCCGCCAGTGACTGGCCACCGGCATGTGGAACATGACCACCAGGATCGCACAGACCCCGCGCAGGGAATCCAGCGCCTCGAAACGGCGATGCGGTGTGGGGGTCTGGATGGAGGTGGCGTTCACGGGCGCGTGATAGCGCCGCGCCGGGACGCGCGATAGGGCCTTCAGCCTGCGGACGGATATCGCGCGCGCATCCAGGCCACGGAGCGCGTCGCCATCTCGCGCAGCACCTCGAAATCGATGTCGGACAGCCGGTTCAGATACAGGCAGGACACGCTGGTCCTGTGCTTGCCCAGCCGCGCCAGCAGGTCCTCGTAACCGTCGAAGCCGGGCATGATGTAGACGGTCAGGTTCGCCTTGCGCGGCGAGAAGCCGATGATCGGCCAGTCGGCGGGCTTTTTCGTCGTGTTCACATAGGTGTAGCGCCCGAAACCGACGATCGACGTCCCCCACATGACGGGGGTCTCGCCCGTGACTTCGGCCAGCAGAGTCGCCAGCGTCTGGGCGTCGGTGCGGCGGGATGCGGGCTCGACGCCTGCGAGGAAGTCGGCGACGGAGGCGTCGGTGGGCTGGGTCTTGAGTTCGGACGCCATGCTGATCAGGCTGCCTCAGGCGCGGCACTTCTCAGCAAGCCCGCCACGCCGATGTCCTCGTCGATTTCGGGCCAGTGGACGCCCAGCCCGGCGGCGGCCTCTTCCCAGTTCGCGCGTTGAGCCGGCGTCGCGGCCTTCAGGCGAGGAAACCAGTCCAGCGGTGCAGCCAGCCTGCGTCCATCTCTCAGGCGAACGATCAACTCGACGTCCGTGACCTCGACGCCCGCGACCCGCTCATCGATCATGACGGCTGAAATAGCCATTCCACGCCTCCAGAAAGCTGGCCCGCTCCTCGTTCACCTTGCGAACGATCTCGGCCATCTCCTTGGCAGAATAGCCGATATTGCGCGCTGTTGCGACGGGCGACAGCCAGACCTTGGCAGAGCACCCGCCCTTGTCGATATGCACGTGGGGCGGCTCGAACCCCTCGTTTGAGAAAAAATAGAACCGGTAGCCGTTCCAGCGCAGGACTGTCGGCATGGCCTAAAGCCCCTTCACGATCCCCTCGACCATCTTCTTGGCGTCGGCGAACAGCATCAT
>NZ_JAEMRO010000102.1 GCF_016463295.1 Brevundimonas sp. | reverse complement strand
AACCAGCCCTCGGCCATGGCCTTGTCGCGCCAGAAGACCCCGGCGGTCCGCACCTTTGCGGCGTCCGAGAACCTGTCGGCCAGGGGGGCCTATGAACTGCGCGCCGCCAACGGCGAGGCCAGGGTCACCCTCTTTGCCACGGGTACCGAGGTTCCGCTGGCCCTCGCCGCCGCCGACCGGCTGGAGGCCAACAACACCCCGACTCGCGTCGTCTCCGTCCCCTGTTTCGAACTGTTCGAACAACAGGACGCCGCCTATCAGGCCTCGGTCATCGGTCGCGGCACGGTCCGCGTCGCCGTCGAGGCCGCGATCAAACAGGGCTGGGAGCGCTTCATCGGCGAGGACGGAGCCTTCGTCGGCATGACCGGCTTCGGTGCCAGCGCGCCCGCAGAGGTTCTATACGAGAAGTTCGGCATCACTACCGAGGCCGTGGTCGCGGCGGCCAAGGCGCGCCTGTAAATGAGCCGCATCGGGGCGATCAGTCTGCTCGTCCATGACTACGACGCGGCCATCGCCTTCTATGTCGGCAAGCTGGGTTTCGACCTCAGCGAAGACACCGACATGGGCGGCGGCAAACGCTGGGTCCGGGTCACGCCGAAAGGCGGCGAGACCTCCCTGCTGCTGGCCCGCGCCACGACAGACGCCCAGACGGCCCAGGTCGGCAACCAGGCCGCCGGCCGGGTCTGGCTGTTTCTGGAGACCGACGACCTGATGCGCGACCACGCCGCCTGGCTGGCCGCCGGTGTCGCCTTCCGCGAGACCCCGCGTCACGAACCCTATGGCAAGGTGGTGGTCTTTGAGGACCTCTACGGCAACGCCTGGGACCTGATCGAACCAGCCGGGGGTCCCCTTGACCGTTGAACTCAGCCGCGAACAACGCATCTGGCTTGAGATGATCCGGATCGCGTTGCTCGAAATCCGCGCGCTGGAAGATGCAAATCTTCCCCGGGCTCGCGATCTGGCGAATATCTTTCACGGCATTCCGACCGCACTATTTCTCGAACCGGAGGCTTGGGAAGCGCACAAGCTGATCTTGTTCGGCAGGGCGAAAGCCGCCGGTCTCGAGGACTTCATTCGACGCGATCTCGAGTACCTTACAAGGACATTGAAATGAAACTCGGCACCCCCCTGTCCGACACCGCTGTCCGCGTCATGCTGCTGGGCGCAGGCGAACTGGGCAAGGAGGTGGCAATCGAGCTTCAGCGGCTGGGCGTCGAGGTCATCGCCGTCGACCGCTATCCCAACGCCCCGGCCATGCAGGTGGCGCATCGCAGCCACGTCATCCCCATGACGGATCCGCAAGTCCTGAACGGCGTCATTCTGGCCGAGGCCCCGCACTTCATCGTGCCCGAGATCGAGGCCATCGCCACCGACGTCCTGGCCCAGATCGAGGCGGCGGGTCTGGCCACCGTCATCCCGACGGCCCGCGCGACCCAGTTGACCATGAACCGCGAGGGTATCCGCCGCCTGGCCGCAGAGGAGCTGGGTCTGCCGACCAGCCCCTATGCCTTTGCCACCTCCGCCGCAGAGCTGGCCGAAGCCGCCCACCGGATCGGGCTGCCGGTCTTCGTCAAGCCGGTGATGTCGTCCTCCGGCAAGGGCCAATCAATGATCGAGGCGCTGGAGGACGCGGGCGGGGCCTGGGCGTATGCCCAGTCCGGTGGCCGGGTCGAGACCGCTACCGTCATCGTCGAGGGCCGCATCGACTTCGACTATGAGATCACCCTGCTGACCGTGCGGTCACGCGCCGCCGACGGCAGCATCCGCACCGATTTCTGCGCACCCATCGGCCATCGTCAGGAGAAGGGCGACTATGTCGAAAGCTGGCAGCCGCAGGCCATGACCCCAGCCGCCCTCGCCTCGGCCCGGGATATCGCGGGCAAGATCACCGATGCGCTGGGCGGCCTCGGCGTCTTCGGCGTGGAGCTGTTCGTCAAAGGCGATCAGGTCTGGTTCTCGGAGGTGTCGCCCCGTCCGCATGACACGGGCCTGGTCACCCTGGCGACCCAGGTCCAGTCCGAGTTCGCCCTGCATGCCCGCGCCATCCTGGGCCTGCCCGTCGACGTCACCCTGCGTGAACCGGGGGCCAGCGCCGTCATCTATGGCGGCATGGACGCCGTCGGCATCGCCTATGAAGGCGTCGCTGACGCCCTGTCGGTGCCGACCGCCGACCTGCGCCTGTTCGGCAAGCCGGAAAGCTTTGAACGTCGCCGCATGGGCGTGGCGACGGCGCGCGGCGACACGGTCGAACAGGCTCGCGAACGCGCGCGTGAAGCCTCAGGAAAGGTCCGACCCGTCCGCAGCTGATGCAGGCACCGTCTGTGACGACGTATTCGCGGCGGCCTCGGCGACAGCCGCCTGGATCGCCGCCATCCCGGCCTCCAGAGTTGGATCGCGTCCCGCACGCCGCGCCGCCCAGTCGTCTGGCACTTCGACGTCCGGGGTGACGCCCACGCCTTCCAGATTGCGCCCTTCCGGCGTGGTCATTACGATCGTGCCGACCCGCAGCAGGCCTCCGTCCGGCAGTTCGATGGGTCGCGTCCCCGTCACCGCACCGCGCGATCGCAGGCCGACGATGACGGCCCTGCCCTTCTCCTGGGCGACACCGGACAGCAGTTCCGCCGCACTGCCCGTGCCCGGTCCGATCAGCATGACCACCGGCCCCAGATAGGGCTGCGGTGCAGCCTGGATGTTGTAGCGCGTGTCGATGAAGCGGCCCTTGACCACCGCATAGTCCTGCTTCTCTGCGAACAGCCAGCCCATCACCTGTCCAGCGATGGTCAGTATCCCACCGCCATTGGTGCGCAGATCGATGATCAGCCCGGCCGGTGGATTGTCGGCGAAGGTCTCAATCTCGGCGAAGAACTGATTGTACCGCGTCGCATCGAAGTCATCGAAGCGGATGTAGGCGATGTTGCCGGCCTTGCGCTCGGCCACAAACCGGGGCCGCACCGGCATGGTCACGCCCGGCAAATCCACGCTGTGTTGCCGACCCGCATCGTCCAGAAACACCAGGGTGTCGGTGCGTCCCACCACCGGCGGCACGGCCAGCAGGACGGACAGTCCGCTGACGGTTTCGACCCGCCAGCCCGGCGTGACCCCCGCCGCCTCGGCCGCCGATCCCGGCACGACCGTAGCCACAAACCGGTCGTCGCCGCGCGGCGTAACGGTAAAGCCATAGCCTGTCGTCTGGCCGGTTCTCTGAAGCTCGTAATACCGCTCGCGCTCCAGCGGGCTGAGGGTGACGGTGTGGTCGTCGTCCAGCAGGTCCAGCAGTTCGGTCAGCTCGACATGCAGACCGTCCGACGTCGGCTGGGCCACCGCCTCGGCCCGGCGCGATTGGGCTTCCGCCACGAACGGCACCCCGCCGAAGTCAGGCTTGTAGAATAGCTTCTCTGTATAGCGGACCACCGCGTCA
Source organism: Brevundimonas sp. (assembly GCF_016463295.1). Classification (GTDB taxonomy): domain Bacteria; phylum Pseudomonadota; class Alphaproteobacteria; order Caulobacterales; family Caulobacteraceae; genus Brevundimonas. The sequence goes on along the minus strand of NZ_JAEMRO010000102.1, from coordinate 3,215 downwards.
TAGACCTCGGCGTTCAGTTGCGCCCTTTCAGGCGAGCCATCCGCCGGCTGGGCGATGCCTTGCGGCTCGTAGGTCCGCGCATAGGGGATGGAGGCGCAGGCCCCCAGCGACAGCACCGCGAGAGCAACGAGGAGCGGACGCGCGACGGACGACACAGTGAGCATGCCGCCACGCTACAGGGCACCAGCCTCGACTGTCGAGATAGCCCGGTTATCCATCCCACTCGTCGCACCGTCCCAACCTGTGCCGTAACAGTCGCTGGCAGTGTGTGAAGTCACAACTGGGGTCCCGGGGGTTGAAACCGGACGCTCAGGGTTCCATTGAAGCCGCCGATCACGAATTCTTTCAAAGGAAGCCCGCCCATGACCGTTCGCGTCGCCATCAACGGCTTTGGCCGCATCGGCCGTCTCGTCCTGCGCTCGATCGTCGAGCATGGCCGTCGGGATATCGAGGTGGTGGCGATCAACGACCTGGGGCCCGTGGCCACCAACGCCCATCTGCTGAAATACGACAGCGTGCACGGCCGATTCCCCGGCACCATCACCTCGGGCGAGGACTGGATCGACGTGGGCCTGGGCAAGATCAAGGTCACGGCCGAACGCGATCCGGCCAACCTGCCGCACAAGGATCTGAACGTCGACATCGCGTTCGAATGCACCGGCATCTTCACCGCCCGTGACAAGGCCGAGGCCCACCTGAAGGCGGGGGCCAAGCGCGTCCTGATCTCGGCCCCCGGCGACAATGCCGACAAGACGATCGTCTATAAGGTCAACCACGACACCCTGACCGCCGACGACATCATCGTCTCCAACGGCTCGTGCACGACCAATGCCCTGGCCCCCGTCGCCAAGGTGCTGAACGACCTGTTCGGCATCGAGCGCGGCTATATGACCACCATCCACTCCTACACCGGCGACCAGCCGACGCTGGATACGATGCACAAGGATCTGTACCGCGGCCGCGCCGCCGCCCTGTCGATGATCCCGACCTCGACCGGCGCCGCCAAGGCTCTGGGTCTGGTTCTGCCCGCGCTGAAGGGCAAGCTGGACGGCTCGTCGATCCGCGTCCCGACCCCCAACGTCTCGGTCGTGGACCTGAAGGTCGTCGCCGGCCGCGAGGTCACGGTGGAAGAGATCAACGCCGCGCTTCAGGCCGCCGCCGATGGTCCGATGAAGGGCGTCCTGTTCACCACCGACGAGGCTCTGGTTTCCAGCGACCTGAACCACATCGCCGCATCCTCCACCGCCGCCCTGCCCCAGACCCAGGTCGTCGACGGCAAGCTGGCCCGCGTCCTGAGCTGGTACGACAACGAATGGGGCTTCGCCACGCGCATGGCGGACACGGCGCTAGTGATGGCGAAGTTCCTGTGATGAAACGGTGATGTCCTATGAAAGTCGTCGTTGGGTATCCCGGCTAGGAAGTCTCCCTGTTGTCGGCTGGCTAGTTTGGACAGGCTGGATAGGCTGGGACTGGCTTTCAGTGATCGGCGGGGGGCTTGCGTTCGCACTGTTGACCACGTTCAAAAATGCTTCTTGGACTTTAGCAGGTTGGCGAGCTCGGGCTGCGGAGCTTGGTCGCCCTGAGTTAGGCGTATGGGCCGCCGCTGCATTTCTGCCGTTCAGTTTCTTGTCCGCGTTGTTTTTTCACGCGCTGGCAAGGCTAATGTCTTCGCTGTTTTGAGATAACCCATGACCTTCCGCACCCTCGACGACGCCCGTGATCTCGCCGGCAAGACCGCGCTTGTCCGCGTGGACTTCAACGTTCCGATGGAGGGCGGCAAGGTCACCGACGACACCCGCCTGCGTGTTGCCCTGCCGACGATCCAGAAACTGCGCGATGCGGGCGCGAAGGTCGCCCTGCTGGCCCACTTCGACCGGCCCAAGGGCAAGGTCGTGCCGTCCATGAGCCTGCAGCCCGTGGTCGATGATCTGGAGGCCCTGATCGGTGCCCCCGTCCGTTTTGCCGACGATTGCGTGGGCGAGCAGACCAAAGCCGCCATCGCCGACCTGGATGCTGGCGGCGTCATCCTGCTGGAGAACGTCCGCTTCCATGCGGGCGAGGAAGCCAACGATCCGGCCTTCGCGCAGCAACTGGCAGACCTCGGCGACCTCTACGTCAATGACGCCTTCTCCGCCGCCCACCGCGCCCATGCCTCGACGGAGGGACTGGCCCGGCTGCTGCCCGCCTATGCCGGTGAATCCATGCGCCGCGAGCTGGATGCGCTGGACGCGGCGCTGGGCAATCCGCAGAAGCCCGTCATCGGCATCGTCGGCGGGGCCAAGGTCTCCACCAAGCTGGATCTGCTCAAGAATCTGGTCGGTCAGCTGGACAAGCTGGCCATCGGCGGCGGCATGGCCAACACCTTCCTCTATGCCCAGGGCTTCGACATCGGCGGTTCGCTCGCCGAAAAGGACATGGAGGCCACCGCCCGCGAGATCATGCAGGAGGCGGCGGATCGCGGCTGCGAACTGCTGCTGCCCATCGATCTGATCGTCGCCACCGAGGTGAAGCCGGGCGCCGACCACCGCACCGTCAAGGCCGGTGACACCCTGTCGGCCGACGACAAGATCCTGGACGCCGGTCCCGCCTCTGTCGCCCGACTGAACGCCGCCATCGACGGCTGCAAGACCCTGATCTGGAACGGTCCGCTGGGCGTGTTCGAGGTGCCGCCGTTCGACGCCGCCACCGTTTCGGTCGCGCGCCATGTGGCCACCCGCGCCAAGGCCGGATCGCTGGTCGCCGTCGGCGGCGGCGGCGACACCGTATCGGCCCTGAACCATGCGGGTGTCAGCGACGACATGACCTTCGTCTCCACCGCCGGCGGGGCCTTCCTGGAATGGATGGAGGGCAAGCACCTGCCCGGCGTTATGGCACTCAAAGGCTGAAGCCGCGCCTGTAACATTGCGTGACTTCGCCGCGCGACGCGGCTAAACCAACGTCAAAATCAAAGGGCTCAGGAGACACCCCATGGCGCGCATCACGCTGCGACAACTGCTCGATCACGCGGCAGAGGAAGGCTACGGCCTGCCCGCCTACAACATCAACAACATGGAACAGGGCTTGGCCATCATGGAGGCGGCCGAGGCGGTCAATGCCCCGGTCATCATCCAGGCCAGCCGCGGCGCGCGGAACTATGCCAACGACATCGTCCTGGCCAAGCTGATCGACGCCCTGGCCGAACTGTATCCGCACATCCCGGTCTGCATGCACCAGGA
>NZ_JAEMRO010000101.1 GCF_016463295.1 Brevundimonas sp. | reverse complement strand
GCTCGCAGCCCCCGCGGCTTTGCCGACCGGCGCGGCCGCGACCTGATCGCCGAGCGACGCATCGTGCGTCAGGTGTCAGAGGTCTATGAGCGCTGGGGGTTCGAGCCGCTGGACACGGGCGCGTTCGAATATGCCGATGCGCTGGGCAAGTTCCTGCCCGACGCCGACCGGCCGAACGAAGGTGTCTTCGCGCTTCAGGATGATGACGACCAGTGGATGGCGCTGCGTTACGACCTGACCGCGCCGCTGGCCCGGTTCGCCGCCCAGAACTGGGAAACCCTGCCCAAGCCGTTCCGCCGTTATGCCTTCGGGTCCGTGTGGCGCAATGAAAAGCCGGGCCCGGGCCGGTTCCGCGAGTTCACCCAGTGCGATGCGGATACGGTCGGCTCGGATCGGCCGGAAGCCGATGCCGAGATCATCGCCATGGCCGGCGAAGGTCTGCGCGCCGCCGGACTGGACGCGGATCAGGCCGTCATCCGCGTCTCGAACCGCAAGCTGTTCGACGGCCTGTTCGAGGCGGGCGGGGTGACCGATCCGGTCCAGAAGCTGACGGCGCTGCGGGCCATCGACAAGTTCGACCGCCTGGGCTGGGAGGGCGTCGCGGCCCTGCTGGGCGAAGGGCGACTGGACGACAGCGGGGACTATACCAAGGGGGCGCAACTGCCCCTGGGCGTGGCGTCGACCATCGAGGCCTTTCTGGCCTCGGCCGGGGATGCGGGGCTGAGCCGGTCGGAGACGCTGGACGCCGTGGCGCGCGCGGGCGGTCTGGGGGCCATCGGCGAGGCGGCGCTGAACGAGCTGGCGGCCATCGATCAGGCGCTGAATGCGATGAAGGTCGGCCAGGACGCGGTGCGGTTCGATCCGACCATCGTGCGCGGGCTGGAATACTATACCGGTGCAGTCTTCGAGGCCGAACTGCTGCTGGAGACGACCGACGACAAGGGCCGCGCCGTGCGGTTCGGCTCCATCGGCGGCGGGGGCCGCTACGACGATCTGGTGGCGCGGTTCACGGGCGAGCGGCTGCCGGCGACGGGCTTCTCGTTCGGGGTATCGCGCCTGGCCTCGGCGCTGAGGGCTGCAGGGCGGGCCGAGGATGCGGCGGTGCGCGGGCCGGTGGTGCTGATCGTCTTCTCCGACGCCGACATGCCGCACTATCTAGAGGCGCTGGCCGAGCTGAGGAATGCGGGCATCGCCGCCGAGTTGTATCTGGGCCGGGCGGGCATGAAGGCGCAGATGAAATATGCCGACCGCCGGGGCTCGCCCGCCGCCGTCATCCTGGGCGGCGACGAGATCGCGGCGGGTACGGTGACCATCAAGGATCTGGACGCTGGGCGCGCCGCCGCCTCGGCCATCGCGGGCAATGACGCCTGGAAAGCCGAGCGGCCCGGGCAACTTTCTGTCGAACGAGGACAGCTGGTCGAGACGGTCCGCCGTATCGTCACAGCAACGCTGGGGCCCGCGTAAGTTATCGTCGATAACCAAGCGGTTACAGCCTGTATTGCCTGACCAATCATTGACTTGTGCGGCAAACTGTCGTCAATTGGTCTTACTCGGAAGCGCAGCGTTTCGGCGCAGCAGCTCCTGGAGGCGTTTCGGGGAGGAAACGTCCGCTCCCTAGAGAGCGAAAGAAAGCCCGCTGCGATGTATCCCCCGCAGCGGGCTTTTTTGTGCCTGAAGCCCGGCCTTGGCGACCTATGAAAAAGGGCCGGAGCGTCGCCGCTCCGGCCCTCATCATTTCACCTTCCGACCGCTACCAGATGCGGACGCGCTGATCCTCGGGCAGATAGTAGGCGGTGCCCGGCTGGACGTCAAAGGCGGTGTACCATTCGTCCATGTTGCGCACCGGGCCGATGACGCGGAACTCGGCCGGGCTGTGCGAGTCGGTATCGATCTGCTGCTTCAGGGCCGCCTCGCGATACTTGGACTGCCAGACCTGGGCCCAGCCATAGAAGAAGCGCTGGTCGCCCGTGGTACCGTCCAGGACCGGGGCCTCGGCTCCGTTCAGCGACAGGCGATAGGCGGCCAGACCGACGGCCACACCGGCGGCGTCGCCGATGTTCTCGCCCATGGTCAACTGCGGGCGGACCTTGAAGCCGGGGATGGGCTCGAACTGGCCGTACTGTTCGCCCAGTCGCGCGGTCAGGGCGTCGAAATTGGCCTTGTCCTGAGGCGTCCACCAGTTGCGCAGTACGCCGTCACCGTCGGACTTGGAGCCCTGGTCGTCGAAGCCGTGGCCGATCTCGTGACCGATCACGCCGCCGATGCCGCCGTAGTTGACGGCCGGGTCCGCATCCGGATCGAAGAAGGGCGGCTGCAGGATGGCGGCGGGGAAGACGATCTCGTTATTGGTCGAGTTGTAATAGGCGTTCACGGTCTGGGGCGTCATGCCCCACTCGTCCTTGTCGACCGGCTGGTTGAGGCGGGCGAGCTGATAGTTCCACTGGAACAGGCCGGCGCGCTCGCCATTGCCGAACAGGTCGTCGGGGCGGATGTCCAGGGCGGAATAGTCGCGCCACTTGTTCGGATAGCCGATCTTGACCGTGAACTTGTTCAGCTTGTCCTCGGCGGCGGCGCGGGTCTCGGCGCTCATCCAGTCGTAGTTCTGGATGCGGGCGGCGAGGGCCAGGCGCAGGTTGGCGACGAGTTCCTCCATCTTGGCCTTGGATTCGGCGGGGAAGTATTCGGCCACATACTGGCGGCCGACGGCCTCGCCCAGCATGCCCTCGGCGAAGCTGATGCCGCGCTTGTCGCGGGGGCGCTGCATGGGCTGACCCTGCAGGTCGCGCGAGCGGAACTCCCACTGGGCATCGGCAAAGCGCTTGGACAGACGGCCCGCCGCATCGTCGGTGGTGTGGAAGGCCTGCCAGGCCTGGATCGTCTCGATCGGCGTCTCGGCATAGATGGCGGCGATGGCCGGCAGGGCCGTGTCCTGACGCACGATCAGGCGCGGCACCTCACCGACGCCGACGGCGTTGTAATAGTCCTGCCAGGGGAAGCCGGGAGCCTCCTCGGCCAATTTGGCGATGGTGTATTCGTTGTAGGTCTCGTCGCGGTTGCGGTTCTGCTCCGGCGTCCAGTGCGCTTCGGCGATACGGGTCTCGAAGGCGACGATGGCGGCGGCGCTCTCGACCGGGCTGTCCCAGCCGATCATCTCCAGCATACGGGCGACATAGGCCTGATACAGCACCTTCTTGTCGGCCCAGCGTTCGGCCAGATAGTAGTCGCGGTTGGGCAGGCCGATGCCCGACTGGCCCGTCGAGACGACATAGCGGGTTGGGGCCTTCTGGTCGGTCGTGATGCCGGTGCCGAAGATGGAGCCGCCGACCTTGCCCTGGGTCGAGCCCATGTAGACGGCGGCCTTGTCATGGGTATCGGCCGCGCGGATGGCGGCGAGATAGGGAGCCAGCGGCTGGGCATCCAGCGCCTCGATCCGGGCCTCGTCCATGTAGGATCGATAGGCGTCGGCGATCTTCTGCTCATCCGATCCGGCGGTCAGGTCAGTGCGGGCGGCCAAGTCGTCAATCATTACCTTGACCCGGTTGTCCGACAGTTCGCGCAGCAGGTTGAACGAGCCGTAGGAGGTACGGTCCGACGGGATCTGCAGCCGGTCCAGCGCCGCGCCATTGGCATAGCGGAAGAAGTTGTCGCCGGGGTTCACCGAGGTGTCGCGCCCGGCCAGGTCGAACCCCCAGGTGCCGTATTTGGGCGTCGCGATGCCCTGGTAGCCTTGGACCGTGCCGCCGGCGGGGGCGGGCGGAGCCTGGAACAGTTCGAAGACGGTGCAGGCCTCGTCGATACAGGCGTGGTCGTGGCCGTCGTCGCTGAAATGCTGGGCGAAGGCGGGGGCGGCGGGCAGGACGAGCGCGCCGATGGCGGCACCGAGAAGCAGGGTCTTCATGCAGATCAAACCTTGGCTGTTCAGAAGGCGGAGGATGTCGGCGCGGACCCTACGCCCTGATTTCGCGCCGTAACCTGAATTTTTTGTCATGAAGCGGATTAGAGGCCTCACGGTCAGGCTTTCGCTTGGCGTTGAGGGCGCAGCACCCGATAGTGCGCCGCAACAGGCGGGAGCATCATGGCGGGCGGACACGGCGGCGGCGAATACAAGGATCTGGTGGTCTTTCTGGCGGCCGCCGGCGTGGTCGTGCCCCTGTTCAACCGTTTCAAGATCAGCCCGGTGCTGGGATTTCTGGCCGCCGGGGTGCTGCTGGGGCCGCAGGGGCTGGCGAGGCTGGCCGACACCCTGCCGTGGCTGAGCTGGCTGACCATCTCCGATGCGGCCCAGATAAGGTCGCTATCGGAACTGGGCGTCGCCTTCCTGCTGTTCATGATCGGGCTGGAGCTGTCGTGGGAGCGGCTGAAGGCGATGCGACGGCTGGTTTTCGGCCTGGGCCTGACCCAGGTTGCGGCCTGCACCGTCGTGCTGGGTGCCGTCTTCATGCTGATGGGCCAGTCGCTGGTTGCTTCCGCGGTGCTGGGCATGGGGCTGGCGCTGTCATCCACGGCGGTGGTTATGCCGGTCATGGCCGAGCGCGGGCGGGTGACCACCACCAGTGGTCGGGCGACCTTTTCCATACTTCTGGCCCAGGATCTGGCCGTCGCGCCGATCCTGATCACCGTCACCGTCCTGGCGGCCCTGGCCCAGGGTGCGACCGCGGCCGGGGGGGACTTCGATCCTGCGGTGCTGCGCCCTGCCCTGCTGACGCTGGTCCCCGCCGCCATCGGCCTGGCCCTGCTGGTCGCTCTGGGGCGGCTGGTGCTGCGGCCCATGTTCCGTTCCGTCGCCAAGGCGAAGGCCAAGGGCCAGGGCCAGGAGATGTTCGTGGCCGCCAGCCTGCTGGTCGTCGTCGGCTCCGGCCTGGCGGCCCAAGCGGCGGGCCTGTCGATGAGCCTGGGGGCGCTGATCGCCGGACTGCTGCTGGCCGAAACCGAGTTCCGGCGCGAGGTCGAAATCTCGATCGAGCCGTTCAAGGGGCTGCTGCTGGGCGTCTTCTTCGTCGGGGTGGGCATCGGTCTGGACCTGGATGCCGTCGCTGCCGATCCCTGGGGCGTGTTCGGTCTCGCGGCCCTGCTGACCGCCGTCAAGATCGGCCTGATCTATGGGGCGGCGCGGCTGTGGGGACTGAACAATCGCACCGCTATCGAGACAGCCCTTGTCCTGGGACCGGCGGGAGAGTTCGCCTTCGTCATCCTGGGGGCCGGCGTGCTGGAGGGGATCGGGTCACCCGGCTTTACCCAGACCGCCCTGCTGGCGGCGACTATCAGCATCTTCACCATCCCGCTGATGGCCCTGATCGCCAGTCGCCTGACGAAGAGGGTCGAGGCGGCGCATCCGGATCTGCCGCCCGAGGCCCTGGTGCCGGTCGATACGGACAATCAGGTTCTGATCGTCGGCTTCGGTCGGGTCGGGCGGCTGGTGGGCGAGATGCTGACCGAGCACGGCCAGACGTTTCTGGCCATCGACGCCAATCCCTCGACCGTGTCCATGGGGCGGGCCGAGGGGGCCAATGTCTTCTATGGCGATGCCGGACGCGAGGAGATGCTGCGGCTGTGCGGGATCGACACGGCCCGCGCCGTCATCGTCACCATGGACGCGCCCTCCAAGGTGGACGAGGTGGTGGTCGCCGCCCGCGCCCTGAGGCCGGATCTGATCCTGATCGCGCGGGCCCGCGACGACCGCCATGCCGAACGGCTGTATCGGCTTGGCGTGACCGATGCCGTGCCGGAAACCACCGAGGCCAGCTTGCAACTGGCCGAGAACACCCTGGTCGATCTGGGGGTGCCCATGGGCCTGGTTCTGGCGTCCGTTCACGAACGTCGCGATCGCTATCGGAAGCTGTTTCAGGCCGCCATGCCCGATGGACAGACAGCCCGACGGCCGCGCGCGCTGCGGGCCACGAACCGGAGCTGACGCGGCCTTGGGTTTGTCAGGGTGTCACCAATTGTGTTGCCGAAACGGCCGGGCTGTTAATCCCTGCACCCCATTTTGGTCATCGTTCGGTGGTCAACAGCCGCGCTGTCCGGAAAGACGTTCGGTGTGCTGCGGCCGCCGTGTTCCATTCCTTCCGTCACTTCGGTGATCCAGTTTCACGCGGCACAAGGGTTCAAGCCGCCAGTCGAGTAACCGATTTCATGCGAGATTCCGTTTTGCCCACGACCCAGACCGACGCCGATATCGAGGCCCCGCGCCTGAACCGACGCCAGGCCGCCAAGGTCCGCACCCACGCCAAGGTGCTGGAGGCCGCGCGCGTCCTGTTCGCGGAGCGCGGATATGACGCGGCCACCATTCGCGACATCGCCAAGGGTGCCGGCATGTCGACGGGGGCGGTCTTCGCCAACTTCCAGGACAAATCCGAACTGTTCGAGGCGGTCCTGGCGGAAAATCTGGCCGGGACCTTGGAAGCGTTTCAGGCGGCGGCGACGGCGGACGGTCGCGCGGCCGAGCGCCTGACATCGGCCCTGTCGGTCGGCTATCATCGCGGTCTGGACCATCTGCCGCTGGTTCAGGCGATATTCGCCCGCGCCTGGTTCCAGCCCGAAGACGCCAACGAGCGCCAGCGCGCCATGGCCAAGCCCTTCGTCGAGTCCATCGCCGGTATTCTTCAGGCCGGCATCCGCGAGGGCGAGTTGCGTCAGGACGTCGACGTGACGCTGATGACCCGCATGATCTGGGAACTGTACATGGCCAACTA
>NZ_JAEMRO010000028.1 GCF_016463295.1 Brevundimonas sp. | reverse complement strand
CCGAGACCCGCCGCCGCGCCAAGGCCATCAACTTCGGCATCGTCTACGGCATCTCCGCCTTCGGCCTGGCCAATCAGCTGAACATCGACCAGGGCGAGGCCGGGGCCTACATCAAGACCTATTTCGAACGCTTCCCCGGCATCCGCACCTATATGGATGCGACCAAGGCCCTGGTGCGGGAAACCGGCACGGTCTCCACCGTCTTTGGCCGCCGCATCCACATCCCGGCCATCCAGTCCAAATCCGCCGCCGAGCGCCAGTTCGGCGAACGCGCCGCCATCAACGCCCCCATCCAGGGGGCCGCCGCCGACATCATCCGCCGCGCCATGATGCGCATGCCCGGGGCCTTGGCCGACGCAGGCCTGAGCACCCGCATGCTGCTCCAGGTCCACGACGAACTGGTCTTCGAAGCTCCCGAAGCCGAGGCCGACCGCGCCATCGCCGTGATCAAGCGGGTCATGGAAAAGGCGGCGGAACCGGCCGTGGCGCTAAGCGTGCCGCTGGTGGTCGAGGCGCGCGCGGCGGCGAACTGGGACGAGGCGCACTGAGGGGTACATATACCTAGCAGGGTCAAGACGCGCCTTCGCCATGCAAGAGATGCTCGCAGGCGCGCTCGTTGTTTGACGCGGCTCTGACGCCCCCGCCCTCAGGCTCTCGGGCCTCGCTGCCCGTCCCCGTCGGTGCTAGGACGCCCGCATGAAGCCACAGACCGTAGACGTCCTGATCGTCGGTGCCGGAGCCGCCGGCATGATGTGCGCGGCCGAGGCGGCCCGGCGCGGCCGCTCCGTCCTGATCGTCGATCACGCCCGCAATCCCGGCGAGAAGATCCGCATCTCGGGCGGCGGGCGCTGCAATTTCACCAATCTGGGCACCACGGCGGCCAACTTCCTGGGCGAGAACCCCCGTTTCGCCACCAGCGCCCTGAAGCGGTTCACCCAGCACGACTTCATCAAGCGGGTCGATCGCGCCGGCATCGCCTGGCACGAAAAGACGCTGGGCCAGCTGTTCTGCGACGACAGCGCCAGGCAGATCGTCCGCATGCTGACGGACGACATGCGCTCCGCCGGGGCGGTGCTGAAGATGGGCACCGGCGTGGAGCGCGTGACCCGCGACGGTGAAGGCTTCGAGGCGGCCCTGTCGGACGGCTCGGTCGTGCGCTGCGCCTCCCTGGTGCTGGCCACCGGCGGCAAGTCGATCCCCAAGATGGGGGCCACCGGCTGGGCCTATGACACCGCCCGCCAGTTCGGCCTTCGGGTCACCGAGACCCGCCCCGCCCTGGTGCCCCTGACCTTCGAGCCGGGCCTGCTGGAGAAGCTGGCCCCCCTGTCCGGCCTGTCGGTCGAGGCGGAGGTCCGAACGGCCTCAACCAGCCCGAAGGGCGATAGGCCAACCTTCAAGGAGGGTCTGCTGTTCACCCACCGCGGCCTGTCCGGGCCGTCGATCCTGCAGATCAGCTCCTACTGGCGCGAGGGCGAGGCGATCACCGCCGCCCTGGCCCCCGGCGAGGACGTCTATGCCCGGCTGAAGGCCGCCAAGGAAGAAAACGGCAAGCAGATGCTGCACACGGCGCTTGGCCACATCGTCCCGCGCCGCCTCGCCGAAAGCATCGCCGAGCGCGAAGGCGTAAAGGGCAAGCTGGCCGAGATCGGCGACAAGACCTTGCGCCGGCTGGACGAGGCGGTGAACGCCTGGACGGTCAAGCCCGTCGGCTCCGAGGGCTATCGCACCGCCGAGGTCACCCTGGGCGGCGTCGCGACGGACCAGCTGGAACAGCAGACGATGGCCGCGCCCGCCGTCCCCGGCCTGTTCGTCATCGGCGAGGCCGTCGACATCACCGGCTGGCTGGGCGGCTATAATTTCCAGTGGGCCTGGTCGTCAGGATGGGCGGCGGGGCAGGTGTGTTGAGTGCCGCCCCCGACCTCCACCCGATTATGATTTGAGGAGCCCTCCTCAGGGGCAAGTTCTGGGAGAGCGGGGCGCAACCGCCGCAGGTGCCGGGGCCACAACCAGCATGCTTTCCTCGCGCGGCGCAGTTGAGGGCTGGGCCGCAAAAAGCCGATTTCTAGCCTCCGGCGTCAAGGTGTCGATGGTTACGGCATTCCACAGCTGACCCTCATCATCCTCGACAGCCAGAATGAACTGACCGCCTTGGGTAATGGCTTCCAGAATTCCTGGCGTTGCTGGTCCGCCATACTCTTCGCTTCCGCTGCCGCCGCTGGACCAATACTGAGGGTGGTCAGGTCCGGCCGGTACGAACGCTGGGTACCCACCCCAAATTTGCCCCGACGGACCCTTGACGACCGAGCGAACCCGGCTGGGACGATCACGGCAGTAGTTTCGAAAGCCGATAGACCACGACACAGAATTCGGTGTCGAAAGGTCCTGCGCATCCTCTTCAAAGCCGATCACAAAGACGAAGCCGGAAGTATCGACGTAGTCCCCGGCTCTAAGCGAGAGCTCCCCTGTCGGCTCAAGCCTGACGGTCTCGTTCCGCATCGGAGTTGAGGGTGCTTCAGGGAGTGATGTGCAGGAGGAAAGGACGAGGCCGATGATGGCGAGAAACTGTAGCCGCATTCGTCATCCCCTCGATGTTTCAGAACAGTGATTGGTCCGGCCGGATCAAGTCAAGGGGCTGGCTGGGCCGTCAGATTTGGCTTCGCGGGCCTGCATTTCGTCGCTAAACCCTGCCGCCATGCCCTTCACCGCCACCGTCCTGACCATGTTCCCCGAGGCCTTTCCGGGGCCGCTGGGGGTGAGCCTGATCGGCACCGCCTGGCGCGAGAAGGGGCTGTGGGCCTTGCAGACGCTGGACATTCGGGACTTTTCCGAGGATAAGCGCGGCTTCCTGGACGACACCCCTGCGGGTGGCGGGCCCGGAGCCGTATTGAAAGCGGACGTGGTGGCCCGGGCGCTCGACAGCATTCCGGGGTCTTCGCGGCCGCTTTTGTACATGAGTGCCCGGGGTCGGCCCCTGACCCAGGCACGCGTGAAAGACTGGGCGACGCATGACGGGATCACCGTCCTGTGCGGCCGGTTCGAGGGGGTGGATCAGCGCGTGCTGGACGTGCGCGGGTTCGAGGAGGTCGCCGTCGGCGACGCGGTCCTGGCCGGTGGCGAGGCGGCGGCGATGGTGGTGATCGAGGCGTGCGTACGATTGATCCCCGGAGTGCTCGGCGCGGCAGACAGCCTGTCGTCAGAGAGTTTCGAGGACGGTCTTCTGGAGCATCCGCAGTACACGCGACCGCGGACGTTCGAGGGACTGGAGATACCCGAGGTCCTGGTGTCGGGCGACCACCGCAGGGTGGCCGAATGGCGTCAGGCACAGCGGGAAGAGACGACGAAGGCGCGACGGCCGGACCTCTGGGCGGTGCATCTTGAGAAGACAAAAACTGCGGAATCCGCTTCCGCCAAATCACAGCTAAAGGGCGCAAAAGCCCGAGGAGAAGACGAATGAACATCCTGCAGACCATCGCGGCGGAAGAAAAAGCCCGCCTGATCGAAAAACGCGCCATTCCCGACTTCCAGCCCGGCGACACGCTGCGCGTCATGGTCAAGATCAAGGAAGGCGAGCGCGAACGCATCCAGGCCTTCGAGGGCGTCTGCATCGCCCGCGCCGGTGGCGGGATCAACGAGAATTTCACCGTGCGCAAGATCAGCTTCGGCGAGGGCGTCGAGCGCGTCTTCCCGCTGATGTCGCCGAACATCGACGCCATTGAAGTGAAACGTCGCGGCGTCGTGCGTCGCGCCAAGCTGTATTACCTGCGTGACCGCCGCGGCAAGTCGGCCCGGATCGCCGAAAAGCAGACCGTGCGTCCCGCCAAGGGCGTGGCCGTTCCGGAAACCGGCACCGCCGACAAGGCCGCCGACACCGAAGCCTAAACCGCTTCATCGGTTCGAGATTGAAGAAGGCCCCGGTGGAAACGCCGGGGCCTTTTTCTTTGACGCAGCAATGTGCCGACAGTCTTCGAATGTCGGGCGCAGAGCAAAATCGCCGGGACGGACCGCGGTTCATTTTCACGCAATAAGGTCGGCCGCGTCGCACGCCTTTGAGGCATCTACCATTCTGAGGTATGGTTCTAGAAGATGACGTGGACCCTTGGTCGACGCCACATCAGTGGAAAGCCGTGATGCTCTCGCGCGTACTTAGAACGACAGTCGCCTTACTGGCCCTCAGCCTGCCCGCGGCCGCGTTCGCGCAGGACCGCGACCGTGCTTCGACGCGGCGCGAGGTCACCCAGGCCCAAGCCGTACAGATCGCGCGTGGCTACGGCATGGTCGAGGTGGAGGAGGTTGAGCGCGATGATGGCGGCTGGGAAATCGAAGGCCGCGATCGTCGGGGACGGAATGTGGAAGTCACCATCAATCGCGACGGGCGAGTCACCAATGTAGACCGCAGCGAAGCGCCCGCGCGTGACGACGATGACTGACCGATCAGCCCGCAGCCAGGGCTAGACCGGTCCACTGCCACCAGCCGAAATAGAAGATGATCATCAACACCAGATGCACCGGCATCAGCACGGCGCTGAGGCGCATGAGATCGCGAGGCCGAAATGTGACGCCGTCGACATCCTGAAACAACAACAAGGCCTTCGAACAGACCGGCAGCGTCAAGCAATAGTTCATGCCCGCCGTGGCGATGAATAGGACCGCGACGGGGTTCAGTTCGGCCGTCTGGGCCATCAGGATGAACGGCGGTCCCAGCGCCGCCATCCGGGCCACATGGCTGGTCATGAACAGGTGCGAGGCCAGACTGATCAGGGCGATGGCCGCGACGACCACCATCGCCGGAGCATCCCCTCCGCGAATGGTGTCCAGATTGGTGATATCGAACAGGCCGCCGACCAGCCAGCCCGCAGCCTGCGTATTGATCAGGGCTTGCCCCAGCAGCAGGGCGGCACCGACGAACACCACCAGCGACCAGTTCACCGCCTTCATCGCGGCCTTGAACTTGAGGACGCCGATCACCGGCGCAGTCAGGACGATCATGGCCAGAACGGCGACGCTGGCAATACGATATCCGTGCCACGCGGTCGTGAACCACAGGCCAAAGGTGATGGCGGCGATGGCGAGGGTCTTCCATTCGGCGGGCGTCATCGGCCCTTGCCCCAGACTTGAACGGGGGACGGCGGTGGCCCGCTCGTCGCGGCTCAGGAACAGCCTCAGGACAACCCAGCACGACGCCAGCGATACGGCCAAGGCGAACGGCAGGCCCCACAAGGCCCACTGCGCGAAGCCGAAGCGTTCGCCGATCCGTTGATACAGCAGGTCTTCGGCCAGAAGATGCGAGCCGGCCCCGGTCAGGGCCGCCGTCGTGGCCACCAGGATGATCGTCGGGATCAGAATGGCAAAGGCCCGCCGCCCCCGCTCAGCCTCTGCGCCCCGGTCCGCGCCGAAGAAGGCATTCAGCGCCGGAAGTGTCGCCGCCGCCCGGCCCGAGGTGGACGGGATCAGAAAGGTCAGCGGGATGAGGGCCAGGGTCGTCAGCCAGAACAGCTGGCCCGTCGTCCGTGCCCGTGCCGCCACCGCTCCGGTCAGGCGGGCGGCGAGCCCGCTCGTTTCGAAGGCCGTGCCGATGACGAAAGCCCCGATCATAAGCCAGATGATGTCGTCGCCAAGCATGCCGGTGACGTCGCGCTGGCCCGCTGCCCCGAACAGGACCAGCGCGACGGCGCCTGCCAGGGCGATCCATGCGGCGTCCAGCCTGGTCGTCGCCCACAGAATTACGGCCGTACCGAACACCGCCAGCGCCACGCGCCCCGGCAGGAACAGATCGACGGGCATCAGCACAAGTATGGCCAGCAGGGCGAATGCGATCAGCAGCCCGATTGGCTTCAGCCAGCGCCTCGGTCTGGACGTCTGCGCCCCTGCCGCCGTCATCCGCGCGGCATGGCCCGACCGGCCAGAACGGTCCGCATCACGTTCTCGGCCCCGAGCGCGAGCTGGGTCTCGGCCTCCGCCATGGCCATCTCCATCGGGCAGGGGCGCATGGCGGTCGAGAAGAAGGCATCCACCCCATGCTCATAGACGATCCGTGCCGGATCTCCGACAGCCCCGGCCAGGGCGAAGACCGGCAGGCCCAGCAGCTTGGCCCGGCGCGCTACCTCGACCGGTATCTTGCCGTTCGGGGTTTGCAGGTCGATGCCGCCCTCTGCGGTGAAGACCAGATCGGCCTCGGCCAAGCGACGATCCAGATCAAAATAGGGCAAGACCACATCGTAACGGGACCGCAGTTCGGCCCCCAGCAGCACCCTCAGCCCCGTCCCCAGACCGCCTGACGCTCCGCCACCGGGCATCTGACGGACATCGATCTGGAAAGCCGTCTCCAGCGCCGCCGCATAGGTGTCGAGGGCCGCAACCATTCGCTCGACGATGTCTGGCGAGGCGCCTTTCTGAGGTCCGAACACACGCGCGACGCCTCTAGGGCCGCACAGGACATTGGTGATGTTGCAGATCGCCTCGATCCGCACGGTATCCAGCCGAGGGTCGCGCCCGCCGATGTCTACGCTCACAAGATCGGCCAACCCCTCGCAGCCGGGCCGAATGTCGCGTCCATCCGCATCCAGGAGCTTTACGCCCAGGGCCTGGGCCATGCCCGCACCACCGTCATTGGTACCGGAATCGCCACATCCCACCAGGATGCGGTCTGCCCCGCGATCCAGTGCCGCCCCCACAAGCTCGCCCACGCCCCGCGTCGTAGTCTTCATCGGATCGCGGGCATCGGACGGGACCAGCCTGAGCCCCGCGGCTTGAGCCATCTCGACAACGGCTGTGCGGGTCGCGTCGCCACCTAGCCAGCCCAGGACCGCCTCGACCGGCTGACCGACGGGGCCTGTGACACCCAGGCGTTCGGTCCTGCCTCCCGTAGCCACGGCCATGGCCTGCGCAAATCCCTCGCCACCATCGACCAGCGGCAGGGTGGTCACCCGCGCATCGGGCATGGCGCGCACCACGCCGACGGCGATGGCATCGGCGACGCGATCCGCTTCAAGACATTCCTTGTATCCGGAGGGGGCCACCAACACGCGCAGGGTCATCGGGTCTGTCGCTTGATCGAACTACGGGATGTCAACCTGATCACCATGCACGTGACGCGCTTCTGGCACTAGCATTGACTCGCTGGGCGTCTGCGGTCGCGCCGTCAAAGCCCTACTGCGGAAACAGCCCACTCTCGGCCGTCTGGCGGCTTTCCAGGGTGTGTTTGAGTTCGCTCATCTCGGCGTGGCCGGTGCGGATGGCGGCATGGACGCGGCGGATGGTTTCGCGGGTGGTGGCCGAGATGGAGGTGTCGGCGGTCGCCTTGTCGAACCGGGCGCTGATGGCGTCCTCGGCCTGTTCGGGGCCGCCGGCCACGGTCGCCTCATTGCGCATCAGGGCGTGTTTGACGTCGGTCAGGGCGCGCTGGGCCTTGGCGATGATGGAGCCGGAGGTCTGGGGCTCGCCGCCCAGCAGGCGCACGTGCTGGGACAGGTCCTCGGCCAGGGCGCGGCGTTCGGCCTCGCGCCGGGCGTACAGTTCGCCGTATTCGGGATTGGTGGTTTCGGCGGCGGCCTCGCCATAGCTTTCGGCGCTGTCGATCATCGACTGGATCAGGCCGTTCAGGACCTGGATATCGTGGCGGTTGGCGTCGGTCATGGGAGGTCTCCGCAATGTCAGGTGCCTAGAACGGCCCGAAACGGCGGAGGTTGCGGCGCGGCATGACGCAGGGGGCTACAGTTTCGTGCGCAGCGACCACAGCTCGGGGAAGCAGCGGCGTTGCAGGGTCTCGGTCAGATAGGCCACGCCCTCGGTGCCGCCCGTCCCGCGACGGCGGCCGATGATCCGCTCGACCGTCACCACATGCTTGTGCCGCCAGGTCAGCAGGGCGTCGTCAAGATCGACCAGCTTCTCCGCCAACTGATACAGCGGCCACCAGCGGGTGGTGTCGCGGTAGACCTCCAGCCAGGCATCCTCGACGCCTTGCGATGGCTCATAGGGCTGGCTGACGTCGCGGTTCAGGACCTCAGCGGGCACAGGCAGGCCGGCCGCCGCCAGCTGGGCCAGGGCGTCGTCATACAGGCTGGGCGCGTCGATGGCCGCCTGGAGCGCGGCGAGGGCTTCGGGGCGTTCGGTGTGGAATTTGAGGAAACGGGCGTCCTTCAGACCCAGCATGGCCTCGAAGCGGCGGAACTGATCGCTCTGAAAGCCGGAGGACGAACCGAGCACGCCGCGAAAGCGCAGATAGTCGGCGGGGGTCATGGTGGCCAGGATGTCCCAGCTCATGGTCATGACGGCTTGGATCCGGCTGACACGGGCCAGGCTCTTGTAGGCGGGGACCAGATCGCCGGCGCGGACCAGGGCTTGCGCCTGCGCCACCTCGTGCAGGATCTGCTTGAGCCACAGCTCCTTGGTCTGGTGAATGACGACGAACAGCATCTCGTCATGTTCGTCCGACAGCGGGTGCTGGGCGGCCAGCAGGTCGTCGAGCGACAGATAGCCGGCATAGGTGATGTCGGCGCGGGACGTGTCAGCAGGTGCGGTCATGGGCGACCTATCGCCCGTCGCGGCGATGGGCTCAAGCCTCGGGGGGCTTGCGTCTTAGGTCAGAGGTGTCATCGGCGCGCGCGTCCCAGCCGTCACGATCGGAGCGAAAGGCCAGCCGCATCAGCACCCAGGTCAGGGCCACGGTGCCGGCGATGCCGAGGCTGAGCGCGATCCAGCCGTGAGTCGGCAGGGAGCCACCGCCGATGGCCACCCAGGCCGCACCGACCGCCACGGTCGAGACGACGGCGACGGCCAGGACGATCAGAAGCTGACGAATAGTTCCCACTCGGTCAGTCCCGGCCTAGCGCTGGACCCACTGGCCCGAGGCGTTGCGATACCATTCGCCCGAACTGATGCGCGGCATGACGATCGTTTCGAACGCGCGGGCGGCGGCGACATCAGGCGCGGTCCCGGCGGCCTGGGCGCTGCGGGCATAGGCGGCGCGGCGGGCCGTGTTGGTTACCTGCACCGCCTGGGTAAGGGCCGCGTCCGAGGACGGGGTGCGGAAGCCGAGATAGCCGTCTGACTGTTCGCCCACGGTGCCTTGCGCCTTGGCGGCGTCGATCAGCGACTTCTGGGCGGGCGTCTGGGCCAGGGCTGCGCCTGCGGCGACGCCCAGCGCAGCCACGGCAGCGGTGACGACGAAGAATTTGCGGAACGACATCTTGGTCAACTTTCGCATTCAGAACAGGTTGGGGTTTTCGACCAGGAGGTCCTGAAGCTCCTTGTCGAGACGAACGCGGACGTCGGCGTCCAGTTTCGCATAGATCTGAATCGGGTCCACCTGCAGGCGGATCGTCGGGGTGCAGGCGGCCACGCCGACAAAGGCGAGACCCAGCAGGGCGACGGTCAAAGGCTTGCGGGTCATGAGGGGTCTCCGTCTCGATCTGTCGCCGCCCAATAACGCCTTGCAGGGTGAACAGGTTCTGAACGGCCAAGGTGCGGGCGTCATGGTGTCTCGGCTTGAGCTGCGGGCACGGGCGTTGGCGGGGGCACCACATCCGGTTCTACCTCGGGCGTGCGCGTGCTGACCTCGCCGTTGCGCGAACGGTTCAGCTCCATCAGATCGCCCGCCAGCTCATTGGCGTTCAATGTCGTATCCAGCGTCAGATCGATGGCCGTGCCCGACGGCAGGGGGATGGGCCGGTTCAGGAATTCGCGGCTGATCAGGTCGGGAATGGTGACGCGCAGGTCCTGGTACTGCGGCGGCTCGTGACGCCCCTTGATGTGGAAGATCACGCCGATCCGGCCCTCGTCCAGGCTGTTGAGCTGGGCCGTCAGGACGTCGAAGGCCAGGTTTTCCATGGCCTGGAAGGCCAGGTCCTGAACCGTATTGGGCGGTACCTCGCCGCCGGCCCCGCCGGCCTGAACCCCGGTCAGGGCGTCGCGCGAAATGGACAGGCGACCCGGCTGCACCGCCTCCATCGTGCCGGACTGGATGCGGATGCCGTTGGTCGGGTCATAGGTATAGGGCAGGCGGCCCGAGACGACGGCGTCCATCTTCACCTTGTCGGCAAAGCCGGAGTTGGCCACCACCTCGCCCAGCTGGACCCGATCCAGGGTGATGACGCCGGAAAAGCCCTTGGAGATGTCGAGCGGCACGGAGAACGGCTCGACCGTCACCTTGCCGCCCGCGATGTTGATCTCTCCGCCGTCGATCATGAAGGCGTCTGCGGCCAGGTCGAAGGTGACGGCGACGTCCGTGATCGGCGCGACCGATTCCAGGGTGTCGATGGTCAGCCGCTGGTCCGGCGCGGTGACCAGGGGGGCCAGGCTGGTGAAATCGACCGTGCCGCGCAGGCCCCTCACCGGACCACCGGGACTGACGAAATCCAGGCCGGGAATGGTCAGGCGACCCGAGCTGGAGCCGTCGGTGTCCGACGACCAGTCGATCCGGCCCTGAAAGCCGACCGAGCCTGTGGCGGGCGACTGGATGAAATCGGCGACCAGGGGGCTGAGGTCGTCGGGCTGAAGACCTGTCTCGGCAAAGACGATGGACGGCGCATCGATGGTCAGGCCACCCGCCCCGGCCCGCCCGTCATGCGCCAGGGTCATGCGACCCAGAACCGTGCCGCTGCGGGCCAGGTCAAAGGAGCCGGTCCAGTTTTCATTGGCCAGCCGGGCCGAGCCCTGGGCCGTGACCGGATTGAAGCGGGCGGGGGTGGTGGCATCGACAACGAGGGCCGAGGCAACTTGTGCCTCCAGCCCCACACCGGACGGTCCGCCGGTGGCGACGAACCTGCCCTTGGCGTCGGTGAAGTTCAGGGCAAGGAAAGGTGCCGAGGCGTTCAGGCCCGCGATGAGACCCTCCGCGCGCCAGCCGCCGTCGGCCACGGTGACCAGCGGGCGGTCGGCGGGGCAGATCTGGCCGGCGATCGTGGTGACATCGCTCTCATCCAGCTCCAGCCGCTCGACGGTCAGGGGGATGCAGCTCGCCGCTGCATAGGTCAGACGGCCGTTGGAGGAGGCCAGCTCGCCGCGCGTCTCCAGCGCAATGCCCTTTGCCAGGTCGAAGTCGAGCGCCGCGCGACCGTCCAGCGTCGCAGTGAAGCCACCGGGGGTCAGCCGCCAGGCCGGAATGTCGAAGGCGGCCTCCGGCAGGCCCTCACCGCGCGTGGCGCTCAGGGACAGGGCCCCGCCGCCCGCCTGACCATCGCGGGCGCTGAAGATGGGGGTGGCAGCGGGGCGGAGCGTCAGCACGCCACCATTGCGCGGTGTCAGCGTCGCAGGCCGGTCCAGCGTCACGCGCGTGGTGGCGGAAGACGCGGCAAGGGTGAAGGCCGGGATGTCGACCGCGAAATCGCCGAGCGCCCGCTTCATGGCCCCCAGTTCGGCAATGTCGTCCGATGCCGGAGGTCCGAACAGAGGCCAGGCCCCGCCTGCGCTTTGTAGACGACCAACACCGGTGATGCGGAAGCCCTGATCGACGACGGCGTCGAGACTGACCGCCCCATCCACGCCGCTGAGCGACAGCGCGTCCCATGTCAGGCGGCGCGCCTGAAGCATCAGAGGGGCCTGGAATTCCACGGCCTCGCCTCGGCCTCCTAGGGTGAAGGCCCGCGAGGACAGACGCACACCCTCTCCGTCCAGACCGGCACCCGACGCGCGGGCCGCCGTTATCTGCAGCGGGCCATCGACACGCCAGGCGAGCCCCTCGGCATTGCGCGACACCGAAACCGGATTGCGCTCCAGCATCAGGCGGGCACCGGTCGCGGCTGCGTCAGAGGTCTCCAGACGGCCCGTGCGGATGTCGGCCCCGGTTTGGCCGTCGATCGTGAAGGTCTCGAGCCAGCCCCGCATCTGGCCGTCGAAGCTCAGGCGGGCGCTGAGGTCACGCGCATCCGTCGCGCCGGAGCGGAGGCGACGCGCCGCCACCACGGCCTGAAGGTCCGCCGCCCCGTCGCCACGGCGCGTCTTCAGGTCGGGATAGGGCACAGTGCCGGTCAGACTGATGGACCCCGCCTCGGTCGACACGCCCGATACAGTGGCCGCATCCGCCGAAACGCTGGCCCGCACATCGACCCGGTCGCCCGTCGTCGACAGTTGTACCGTGGCCTTCAGGCCCTGGGCCTGGACATCGCCGCTGCGCAGGGCCGTTTCGGGCAGGCGGGCGTTCATCTGCATCAGCTTGCCATTGTCGACCCGCGCATCGGCCAGAACAGTGACGGGGCCATAGTCGGTATCCAGCCGCAGACGCCCCTGCTCCACGATGACCAGGGGGCTGCGACTGTCGGGACGCGGCGGCTGGCCGGTGAAGCGATCGATCAGGGGGTCGAGGGAGCCGAAGGTCAGTTTCCCATCACGGAACCCGGCCCGAACCACCGGACGGATCAGCCGGATGCGGCTGGGTGTGACCCCCAGACCCGTGCGCGACCAGGGCGCGGCCACGGCATAATCGACCTCGACCCGCTCGATGACCACATCGGGATCAGCAGGATCGCCGATGCGGATGCTGGCCACGATGCCATCCAGTTCCACCCGCTCGACCTGCATGTCGGCGTCGATCCCCTGACGCTCCAGCCAGCCGATCAGGACCTCACGTGTCGCCGCCCGACGGTTCAGATAAAGCGCAGCCGTCAGGACCAGGATGATCGCGGCGAACACGCCGAGGGCCAGCCCCAGGCGTCGCCATATCCGCTTGCGCGGCTTCGCCTTCGTCGACCCGGCACCGTCAGCCTGGGCGCTCAAGCGCGACATCCTTGAGAATCATTCTCTGGGGATACGACGGGCAAGACAGGCTCCGGAAAACAGCATCAGGTCCGTTGCGAACGAACCACAGTAGAGTGTCAGATCAGCCACCTGTCCAACACTGCGCTACGCTCTAAGGCAAGGGATTCTTTGGCACTCGCTGATCTTGAAGAAAACCCCGCGACTACTCGAAAGATGCTCAGCCCGGGGGCGAGCACGACGGCGCAACTGACCGATGTTGTCGCAGCGGTTAACAGTTTGTAACATGCTGTCTTCCCATCATGGGACGGACGGGGTATAGGCCCCGTCTCGCAACGGGACACAGCGCCCGTCGCGGAGTACCGATTACCAGTGGCTTGGCGCCGACCGGCGTCGTTATGTTTCGGGGACCGATGGCTCAGTTCGACCCACGTCGTCAGCCGATGCGCATTGCGCCACATGCCATGACGGCCGTGGCCGCGCTGACGGTGGCGCTGTTCGCAGGACGTGCATACCAACCCGCTCAGGCCGAAGTGGTTCCACCCCCCAGCGCCGCCCAGCTGGCCATGCTGGAGGCCAATGCTCTGGCGACCGCCAGCGCCCCGGACGGGTTGACCGCGCCTGAAGCCGTTCCCGTCCAGATTCGCCGCGGCGAGACCTTCGAGGAAGCCGTGCGCCGCACCGGGATCGCACCGGAAGAAGCGTCCGCCGTCGCCGCCACCCTGTCCAATGCCGTCGATGTGACCGCCATGCGCGCGGGCCAGAAGTTCGAAACCGCCATTTCGCGTCCGCGCGGTGGCCGCGGCGATGCCCGCCTGATCGGCCTGACGATGCGGACCGGCCCCGCGACCCAGGTGACCGTGTCGCGCAGCTTCGACGGTGCCCTTCGCCTGCGCGCGCTTGAAGAGCGCGTCACCCATGAAACGGTCGTTCTGAGCGGCAAGGTCGAGGGCTCGCTGTCCCGGACCGCCCGTCGTGGTGGCGTGCCGGCCGACATCACCCGCGTGGCCGGTCGACTGTTCTCGCACAAGTTCGACATGGATCGTGACATCCATTCCAACGACCAGTTCACCTATGTCTTCGGCCGCACCGTCACCGAGGCGGGCCGCACCATCGCCACTGACGGCCTGCTGTATGCCGAGCTGAAGGGCGTGGCCTTCTACCGCTTCCAGCCTGCGGGCGCGAAGGAAGCCCAGTATTTCGACGCCACGGGCAAGAATACCCGCTCGGCCTTCATGCGCACCCCGCTGGAGCGGGGCTTCCGCGTCTCCTCCTCCTTTGGCTTCCGCCGCCACCCGATCGCTGGCTATCGCAAGATGCACCAGGGCATCGACTTCGCCGCCGGCTCCGGTACGCCGGTCGTGGCCCCCGCCGACGGCGTGGTGGTCGAGGCGCGGCGCTGGGGCGGCTATGGCAACTGGCTGCGCATCCGTCATTCGAACGGTCTCGAAAGCGGCTATGGCCACCTGTCGCGCTATGGGTCGGGCATTCGCGCCGGGCAGCGCGTGCGTCAGGGCCAGGTCGTGGCCTATGTCGGCTCCACCGGAGCCTCGACCGGTCCGCACCTGCACTATGAGATCTGGCGCAACGGTCAGCGGATCAATCCCGCCGGTATCCGCACCGAAGAGGGCACGGTTCTGGCCGGGGCCGATCTGGCCGCCTTCCGCGCCGAAAAGGCCCGTATCGACCGCATTCGCGCCGCCGGCGGCGAACGCCGTCCGCAGGTTCAGAGCGCCGCTCTGCGTCCCGCCTCGACGCAGGGCTGATCGGATACGGTCCTAGGCCGGCGGCAGCAGCGCATCATCCAGTGCCCGCGCCCGTCCTGCGGCTTCGCGTGATTGCAGCCGGTCGGCATAGGCCTTGAACGCCTCGCGTTCGGGCAGGGTCTTGAACTGCAGGCCCCAGGCGATCTGGCTGCCGACATAGACGTCTGCCGCCGAGAATCTGTCGCCCAGGATCCACGAGCCGTCGGCGACCGCCGTCTCCAGCGCATCGACGACCTGATCGAACGAGCCATAGCCGGCCATGCCGGACTTCTCCGTCGGAGCCAGCAGGCCCAGCGACTTGGCCGTCACCGCCGCCTCCAGAGGACCGGCCGCAAAGAACATCCAGCGCAGATAGGTCCCCCGTTTCGGGTCATCCAACGCCGGAGCCAGGCCGGCCTGCGGAAAGGCGTCGGCCAGATAGGCGCAGACGGCGGCGCATTCGGTGACCGTCACCCCGCGGTGGGTGATGGCCGGTACCTTGCCCATCGGATTGAGGGCCAGATAGTCGTCGCCCTTCATCGTCGTGCCGTAATCCAGAACCACGGTGCGATAGGGTTGGCCGACCTCCTCCAGCATCCAGCGCGCGATGCGACCGCGCGACATGGGGTTGGTGTAGAAGACGATTTCGTCGGACGGCTGGCTCATTTCGGTTTCCCTCGCGTTGTCCCTCAATGCGACCTTGGCACGATGACGGCATGGCACATAGACGCGATATTCTGAGCCTGATGGGCGGATTGATCCTGGCGGGATCGACAGGCGGCACAGCCTGGACGCAGACTCCGTTCCAGTCCCGCCGCATCGCCGTGTCGGTTCGTGGCCAAGGACCGGACCTGATCCTGATCCCAGGCTTGGCCTCGACCGCCGAGGTCTGGCGCGGCACGGCGACGCGTCTGGAGCGTCGGTATCGGCTGCATCTGGTATCGGTGCGGGGCTTCGGCGATCTGGAGGCGCAGGACAACGGCAGCGGGCCGCTCCTCACCCCCGTCGCCAATGACATCCGTCGCTACATCGCCGAACAGCGACTGAACCGGCCCGCTATCATCGGGCATTCGATGGGTGGTCAGATCGGCGTGCGCGTCGCCGCCGATGCGGGTGGCGCGGTCGGTCGCCTGATGACCGTGGACTCCTCACCCTTCTTCCCTGCCCTCATCAGCCCCCAGGCGACGACAGCGGATGTCGAGCCTCTGGCCCAGGTCGCCTATCAGGCCCTGCAGTTCCTGGGCGACGATGTGCTGCTGGCTCGGGGACGGGAGATGGGGGTCGAACTGGGCGGGGCCAGTGACGCCCTGTTCGGCTCCATCGGCTGGCAGGGCGGCGACCGCCGCGTGCTGGCGCAAGCGCTGTATGAAGTCATGACTGTGGACCTGCGTCCGCGACTGGCCGATGTGCGCGTGCCCGTCACGGTCGCCTATGGCTGGAGCCCGGACGACGCCTCGCCGCGCAGCCGGGCCGACAGCCTGTTCCGCTCCGCCTATGCGCGCCTCCGCTCACCCGCCACCTTCGAGCGGATCGAAGGGGCCGAACACATGGTCATGATCGACCAGCCCACACGGTTCCTTGCAGCCGTGGACCGGTTCCTGGCTTGATTGCGGTACTAGAGCGCGATCAGTCCGCGTCCGGCTGGCGGTCCGGATGCGCTGCGATGAAGGCCGGGTGCGCGCGGGCTGCCGCGTCTATGGCCAGCAGGCGGGGGAAGGCGTCCAGCGGCACGTTGAACCGGTGCGCCGAGTAGATCTGAGGGATCAGACAGGCATCGGCGAGCGTCGGCGTGTTTCCGAAACACCAGCCGTCGCCGTCGCGCGCGACCAGCGCCTCCAGCGCGGTAAACCCCGGCACGATCCAGCGCGCGGCCCAAGCATCGACCGCCGCCTGGTCGGCCCCGAAATCCTCGCGCAGGCTCTTGCCGACCCGCAGATTGTTCAATGGATGGATGTCGCAGACGATCAGCGCCGCCATGGCCCGGACGCGCGCGCGATCCAGCGGGTCGGCGGGCAGCAGAGGCGGCTCCGGATGGGTTTCCTCCAGCCATTCCAGAATGGCCGGGCTCTGGGTCAGGACCGCCCCGTCGATCTGCAACGCGGGCACCATGCCTTGAGGATTCAGCGCGACATAGTCCGCCGCCTTCTGGGCCCCTGTGCGCAGGTCGTGCCCCTGCGTTTCATAGTCGACCCCCTTCAACGCCAGGGCTATGCGGACGCGATAGGCGGCGCCGGAGCGCCAGTAGCCGTGCAGGATCATCGGGCCCTCATCGTGAAAGACAGCGGCGAAAGTCCCGCGATCAACGCCTCGACCCTGTCGCCGGGCACCAGCGGTCCCACACCCTCGGGCGTGCCGGTAAAGATCAGATCGCCCGCCCGGACGTCCCAAAGCGTTCGTGCCTTTTCCAGAACCTCTGCCGGGCTCCAGATCATGTCGTCCAGTCGACCTGACTGGCGCATCAGGCCGTTGACGGTCAGGGCGATCGCCGCCGCCGGATCGGGCAGGGGCCCCATCGTCAGGGCTCCGCAGGGGGCCGACCGATCGAAACCCTTGGCCGCATCCCAGGGCCGCCCCTTGGCCTTGGCGGCGGCCTGAAGGTCGCGGCGCGTCAGGTCGCAGCCGACGGCCCAGCCCACGATGTCGCCATCCGGCCCGATGGCACAGACCATCTCGACCTCATGATGCAGATCGCTGGTCGCGGACGGATAGACCGGGTCGGCCCCGTCGGTGACGACTGCATCCGCCGGCTTGGAAAAGAAGAAGGGCTCGGCCCGCTCGAGACCCATCTCGCGGGCGTGGGCGGCATAGTTCTGGCCGACACACAGGATACGCCGTACGGGAAATCGCTCGCCGCGTCCGGCGATGGGCAGGCTGGGCGTCGGGGCGGGCGGGAACAGCCAATCGGTCATGGCGTTTTCTATCGCGGGCCACCCGAAAGCGCTATCGGATGAGCGCGTTTGTCTTGCTGCATTGCGGGAACCGCGATGGTGGAGTGGCGTTCCCTCGCAAGATTATCTATCTAACCGTCACGCTTGACGACAGGAGTTCGCATCATGGCCAACAACAAGACCGCACGGGCAGCCGTCAAAGACGACCTCAACACCCTGAAGGATGACCTCAAGGTGCTGGGTGCCGAGGAAAAGGCCGCACTGCGCGAGAAGGCCACGGCCGCTGAAGCCAAGGTCCGCGCCAAGGCGTCGGAAGCCGAGGCGAAGTTGCGTGAACAGGCCGAGGTCGTGCGCGAGCGTGCGCGGGGCTATTACGACACCGCCCGCGTGCGTGGCCGCGAATACTATGACGAAGCCTCCGAGCGCTTCGACGAAGCCCAGCGCTATGTCGTGGAGCGCGTGCAGGAACGTCCGATCCAGTCGACCGCCATCGCTCTCGGCGTCGGCGTGGTGCTGGGTCTGCTCCTGTCGGGTCGTCGTCGCTGATGCTCGGCGGGGGGCTGGCCAGGGGACTGGTCAAAAAGGCCGTCGCGGTCGCCATCGCCGCCGGAGCTGGCTTTGTCGCCATCGTGGCTCTGGGCGCGACCATATTCTTCGCGCTTTGCCTGGTCGTTCCTGAAATGGGGGCGGCGGCCATCACCTTCGGTTTGTTCGCCTTGACGGCTCTCATCGTCACGCTCGTCTATCTGAAGGGCGACAGTGACGATGAGGAAGATGACGAACCGGTCGGTTTAGGACAGCGTGCCTTCTCGCTCTTCCGTGAGCGGCCCATTCTCGGAGCTGTCGCAGCACTGGCGGGAGGCTGGATTTTCCTGAGGAACCCGGCCCTCGCCACCATGGTTGCCGCCGCCTTCACCGAGAAGTCTCACGGTCGCCGTCGATACTGAGCTGCATTCTGAGCACATGACAAAAGGGCCGGCGGAGACATCCACCGGCCCTTTTTCTTTTGCCGACGCGGCGATCAGCTTGCAGCCATCTCCCGTTCGCCGGGGGCGTTCGGATCGGGCGCGGTGCCGGCCTTTCGCGTGTCCTGACGGCGCGGCAGGGTCCAGACTTTGTCGGCCTCGAACCGTTCGCCCGTCCAGGCCAAGACGGTGACCGTGATGGTATGGGCGTCCCACTCGATCTGGTTGAAGCTGGGCGGCGCGCCCCGCTCGCGATGCGACAGCGTCCCGCACCCCACCGCATAGGAACAGCGGTCCCCAAGCGCGATGGGCAGGGCGAACGGCACATGGACGTGGCCCGTGGTAATCAGGTCGACGCCCGCTTCCTGAAAGATCAAGGCCGCCGCATCGCCGCGCTTGACGTCGCCGGTCATCGGCGTGCCGATCATCTCCACCAGAGGATGGTGGCAGGCCAGGATGCGCAGCGTCCCCACCGGGGCCTGACGCAGGGCCTCGGCCGCCTTGCGGGTCTGATCCAGATCGATCACGCCCTTGGACCAGTTGGCCCGCGCCTGCCACCCGCGGGCAGTGACCACGCCGCGCACCATGACCGCCGGGCTCAGGAACTGGTGGTCATGCGCCGGATGGCCGGTGGCCCGCTCGAACGCCTTCCACGGCCGGAACAGCCGCGCCAGCAGGCTCCAGTAGGGAACGTCGTGATTGCCCACGATGACAAAGCGGGGCTCGGGCATGCGCCGAATCCAGCGCCCGGCCGCCTCGAACTCGTCGGGCAGACCCTGCTGGGTGATGTCGCCGGTGATCAGGATCAGGTCCGACGGAGTGGCGTGGGCATAGTCCAGCGCCGCCTCGACCGCCTGTTTGTGCTCGCAACCGAAATGGACGTCCGAGAACTGGAGAACACGCCCCATCAGACAGTGTCCGCCGCCGCCGGAGGATTGGGGGCCAGGGCGCGAAACGCCTTCTTGATGAACCGCACCTTCGCCGTCTGTTTCAGCATCAGCGGCTCGCCGTCGATGACGGCGGGAATCTTGGATCGTGCCCGGACCTCGACCCTGCGCGTCGACTGGGTCGTCACGGAGGGGTCGTTGCGCCAGTCGTTCATGACGGCATGGGCGGCCAGCCGGAACGCCTGCGCCGCATCCGTCGGGTCCATGGCAGCGGCCTCCAGACCGGTATTCTCGTCCATGACCTTGGAGATCATCGGGCTGATCAGGACCAGCGCCCCCGTACGTTTGGTGACCGAGCCGTCCAGCGAGAACCGCAACCGGCCGGAGAAGGCCCGTTTCATGGCCTTGCGAGCGTGGTTCCACGCCAGGCTGAACTTGCCGGTCCGGATCGCCTCGCGGGCCGGAGCCCACAGCGCGGGCGCGCCCAAGATGGCCGCGCAGTAGAAGGCCTGTTTCACCACGCCGTCCGAAACCTCGCCCCCCGCCACATCCTGTTCCGCGCCTTCTTCGAGCGCGAGCCGCAACGCCGCCTTCCAGTCAGCGGTGCCGTACAAGGCCTTGGGCAGCATGTTCATGGTGCCGCCCGGCAGGGGGGCGATCAGCGGCCCGTTCGGCCCGGCCTGGGAGGCGATGGTTCCCGCCGTGCCGTCGCCCGCCAGCACGAACAGCGCGTCGGGACAGGCGTCGATGGCGGTCCGAATCTGTTCGTCGAACTGCCCGGGCTCCAGCGACACCACTTCGGCCTCGCAATCGTACTCCGCGAAGATCGCCTCGGCTTCGGCAGCAGCCTGATTGCCGACGCTGCCAGACAGGGCGTTCACCAGCATGATCACTTTACCCAGGGGTACATGGGCAGGCAGCGTGAGGCCGGGCGCGTCGTCGCCAGCGGCGGCATCAATGGGAGTCTGGATGTCTGTCATGCCGCCCGAACGTCCCTGTCCACCCGATGTTCCGCCTGTGCAGCCCAGCATGACCGTTCGCCTGGGCCACGCAATCATAAGCCCTCCAGAACGTTCCCGCGCAATAACCTTGGCCATTTCCGGAACCGGCGCGGCGACTTGGCGTTTGGCAGAGCAGGGGCGAACCCGGGAACAAAGGAATTCACCATGAAAAAGGCAATTCTCGCCATTGCTGCAGCCGGCATGATGGCCAGCGCCTGTGCCAGCGACGGCTACGGCGGCACGAATGAAACCGTCCGTCAGGGCGCTGTCGGTGCCGGTATCGGTGCCGTCGCCGGTGCGATCATCGGCAACAACGTCGGTGGCGGCAACGCTGCGACCGGCGCTCTGATCGGTGGTGCCATCGGCGGTACGGCCGGTGCCATCCGCGGCTCCAACCAGGACCGCGCCAACCAGCAGCGCTACCGTGACAGCAACGGCGGCTACTACTACTGCTACGATGGCCGTCAGAACGAATGCTACTGGGAAAACGGCCAGCGTCGCCGTTAATCCAGTATCGTAGACGGTAAGAAGGGGGCGGCGGGTCGAGAGGCGCGCCGCCCTTTTTGTTTTTGGGGCTGGCGCTGGTGCGTGAGGGCTGCGACGGTGACGCGGTCGAGTATGGAGGGTGGGCTTGTGAGAGTGTTTCTGGTGGGCGGTCTGGTCGCGGTCGGGCTGACGGCGGCGGGGTGCAACCTGGCCCCGACGCTGAGCCGCAGCGATATCGTGGCCGAACCATCGGCCTGTCAGGCCAAGCGGTTCGAGGTCTATTTCGCCGAGGGTGAGGCGCGGCTGACGGATGTGGCGCGTCAGGCCATCGGACTGACGGCGACGCAGCTTCAGGGCTGCCGCATCGACAAGGTTCAGGTGATCGGTCTGGCCGATGCCAGCGGCGGTGCCAGCGCCAATCAGACCCTGTCCGAACAGCGAGCGATCGCGGTGGTCGAGGCGCTGGAGGCTGCGGGCTGGCCCGCGCCCGTGTTCGATATCGGGGGCGTGGGTGCAGAGGGCGCGACGACCGCCGGTATCAACGAGCCCATGCGCCGGCGCACCGAAGTGCTGGTCGAGGCCTCGCCGCGCACCTGAGGCGTGACGCCGCGCGGGAGGCGGCTTCGGTGGACGGGCGACCGTGCTGACGACTAAGGTCTTACGCATCTCTTCCGGAGGCCGCGTGAGACGCTTAGCCCAACTGTTGATCCTGCTGGCCCTGTGTCTGTCGCCCGTGCAGGCGGTGGCCCAGGTGGGGCCGGAGGCTAGGGTCAGCCGCGTCGCCTCACCCGGTCCCCAGCGCACCGAGCGGATTGAGGCGGAACTGGTGCCCATGTCCGCCTGGGCCGCGCCCGGATCGACGGCCGTGGTCGCGATCAAACAGACCATCAAGCCCGGCTGGCACACCTATTGGCGCAATCCGGGCGACTCCGGCGGGGCGACGACGCTCAGTTGGAGCCTGCCCGCAGGCGTCAAGGCGGGCGAGATCGTCTGGCCGGTGCCCGAGCGCCAGCGGCTGTCGGGCTTGATGAATTACGGCTATTCCGGCACGGCCTATTTGCCGGTGCCGATCGAGATTCCGGCCAGTGCGCGTGCTGGGACCAACCTGCCGCTGACGGTCGAGGCCCTGTTTCTGGTCTGCAGCGCCGAAATGTGTGTGCCGGACGAACTGACCCTGACACTGGCCCTGCCGATCCGGGACGGGGCCGCGCCGCTGGACCCCCGCAATGGGGCGGCGATCGCCGCCGTGCTGGAAAAGGCCCCGCGTCCAGCCGGGATCGAGGCGCGGATCGTCCTTGAGAACGGCCAGCTGATCCTGACGGCGACCGGCGGCCCCCTGACCGGCCAGAACCCCGGTCCGAGCTATTTCTTTCCCTTCGGCACCGGGGTGATCAGCCACCCCGCACCCCAGACCGGGGCATGGGGCCCGCAAGGGCTGACCCTGCGCCTGACGCCGGGAGGCGCAACGCGGGCCGCCGGGATCACCGCGTCTGTCCAGGGCGTTCTGGTCACGGCCCAAGGCGCATTCGAGATCACGGCCCAGCCCGGGGACGCCTTGCCCGGGGCGACCGGTTCGGGCTCGCTGACGGCGGCTCCGGACGCGTCCGCTTCTGCCGAACCCGCAACGGCCCAGGCCGCTGAAGGCACCAGCCTGGCCGTCTTCGTCCAGGCCCTGCTGTTCGCTGTTCTGGGCGGGCTGATCCTGAACCTCATGCCCTGCGTCTTTCCCATACTGGCGATGAAGGCGGCGTCTCTGGCGTCCGCCGCGCATGAGCCGGCCAAGGCCCGCCGGGACGGCCTGGCGTTTCTGGCCGGGGTGCTGACGACCTTTCTGCTGCTGGCCGGTCTGCTGCTCGGCCTTCGGGCGGCGGGCGAGGCTGTGGGCTGGGGCTTCCAGCTGCAGTCACCGCCGGTCACCGCAGCTCTTGCCGTGCTGATGCTGGCGGTCGCGCTGAACCTGTCCGGCGTCTTCCATGTCGGCGCTGGGCTGCAAAGCGCGGGCTCCGGACCGCTGTCCCGGCTGCCCGGCGGCATGGGGGCCTTCTTCACCGGCGTCTTGGCTGTGGTCGTGGCGGCACCCTGCACCGCGCCCTTCATGGCCTTTGCGCTGGGAGCGGCTCTGGTCATGCCCTGGCCGCTGGCGCTGGGGGTCTTCCTCGGATTGGGCCTCGGGCTGGCCCTGCCCTTCGTGATCGTCAGCCTGACGCCCGGCCTGCTGAGCCGCCTGCCGCGTCCCGGTCCCTGGATGGAGCGGCTGAAGGGGCTGCTGGCGTTTCCGATGTATGGAACGGCCCTGTGGCTGGCCTGGGTGTTCGGTCGCCAGACGGGCACGGAGGCCCTGGGCCTGCTGTTCGTGGCCGGTCTGCTGCTGGCGGCGGGGGTCTGGCTGATCGGCGGGGGTCAGTCGGAACGCATGGCCGGCCGACGCGGGGTCCTGCATCTGGTGTCGGGCGTGCTGGCGCTCATTCTGGCCGGGGGCGCACTGGCCCTGGCGGCGCGCGTCCCGCCAGCGCCCGTATCCGCCGACGCGTCGCCTGAGTCCGGCACCACACTGGCCAGTGCGCCGTGGTCGGACGCGGCGGTTCAGTCCGCGCTCGCCGAGGGCCGTCCCGTGCTCGTGAACTTCACCGCCGACTGGTGCGTGACCTGCAAGATCAACGAACGGACCTCCCTGTCGTCCGCCAGGGTCGGCGCGGCCATCGAACAGGCCAATGCCGTCTATCTGGTCGGCGACTGGACCCGGCGCGACGACGTCATCGCCGCCGAACTGCAGCGGCACGGCCGCTCCGGCGTTCCGCTCTATCTGCTCTATGCGCCCGGTTCGACCGAGCCGCGCATTCTACCTCAGTTGTTGACCGAGGGGGTCGTTATCGACGCCCTGGAGGATATTCGTCCCTAGCCAAGGAGTTGCCCGATGACACGCCTGCCCGTCGCCTCTCGTCTCCTGTCCGTCACCTTCGCCGCCCTGGCCCTGACCGCCTGCCAGCAGCAGGCCGCCGCGCCAGACAAGGCCGACGCCCCCGCAGCTGTCGCCGCGGCCACCGCCGCCCCGCCATCGGCCGGTCAGGCCGCGCCGGCCTTCACCCTGGTCGATGCCGAGGGCACGCCGCGCTCCCTGGCCGACTTCCGCGGCAAGACGGTCGTGCTGGAATGGACCAACGAGGGCTGTCCCTATGTGATCAAACACTACACCGGGGCCATGCAGGCCTTGCAGCGTGAAGCAGTCGCCGACGGCGTGGTCTGGCTGACCATCATTTCGTCCGCGCCGGGCACGCAAGGGTTCGTGGAAGGACAGGCGGCGCGAGAGTGGCGCACGCGGACCAATGGCGCCTCGACCCATCTGCTGCTGGACCCGACCGGCGAGGTCGGCAAGCTGTTCGACGCCAAGACCACGCCGGACATGCGGGTGATCGATGGTGACGGCATCCTGCGCTTCGTCGGCGGGATCGACGACCGCCCGACCAACAAGCCCGAGGACCTGAACGGCGCCAACAACCATGTCCGCGCGGCCCTGGCCGACATGGAGGCAGGCCGCCCGGTCCAGACGGCCTTCGCCACGCCCTATGGCTGTTCGATCAAATATCCGGAGACGGTGGAGGGCTGAGCCCTCCCGGAAAGACGCCTACCAGGCGATCTCGCGCCCGCTGTAGTCGATGAAGCGGTGGGCGTGTGTGCCGTGATGGGCGGCCAGTTGGTCGGCGATGCCGGTCACGCTGGTGTCCACGTCGATGTCGGCCCCGGCACCGCCCATGTCGGTCTTCACCCAGCCGGGATGGATCGACAGGACCGTGACGCCGACTTCCTTGGCCTCGCCGAGCCAGAGCGAACGGGCGAAGCTGTTCTGGGCGGTCTTGGAGGCGCGATAGACTTCCATGCCGCCGCTCTCGTTCTCGGCGATCGAGCCCATGATGCTGGACATGAAGGCGAGGATGCCGGTTTGCGGCCGGACGTGACCTAGCAGGGCATGGGCCAGACGGACGGGGCCAAAGACATTGGCCTGCATGATCTGGTTAAGCTCATCGGCCGAAGCGGTGACCACGCTCTTGGGTCCAGAGATGCCGGCATTGATGAAGGCGATGTCGAGGTCGGCGGGCAAATCCTTGGCCAGCCGGGCGATGTCGTCATCGGAGGTGACGTCCAGATGGTGCAGGGTCAGCCGCTCGGCACCGGGCAGGGCCGTCAGCTCCGCCTCGTCCGCGGCCTTGCGCACCGTGGCGATGACGTTGAAGCCGCGCTTCAGGTGCTCGGCGACCAGACCCAGGCCCAGGCCGCGCGATGCGCCGACGATCAGGATGGTTTTCATGTCTGTGTCCTTGCTCATGCTGCGCAACTTTCGAACCCGGCCTTCAAAGCGGCCTCGTCCAGGTCGCGGCCGATGAAGACGGCGCGGGACCAGCGGCGCTCGCTGATGCCCCACTCGCGCTGAAGGTCGCCCTCCAGGATCATGTGGACGGCCTGGAAGACCAGACGGCGATCCTCGCCCTGGACGTCGATGATGCCCTTGGCACGCAGAATGTTCTGGCCTTGCGTGCCCAGCAACTGATCCAGCCAGGCGGTGAACTTCGCCCCATCCAGCGGGCGGTCCAGCGACAGGGAGATGCCCTTGATGTCGTCCTGATGGGCGTGGCCGCGCGCGCCGGACGTATGGGCGTGCGCGTGGGCGTGAGCATGGTCATGCCCGTGGTGATCGTGATCATGATGATCGTGGTCATGGCCGCAGTGCTCGTCGTGGACGTGGCCGTCCTCGCCGTGCGCCGGATTGGCGAACTGCGGATTGATGTCGAGGATCCGCTCCAGATCGAACCCGCCCAGACCCAGCACCTGATCCAGCGGCACATTGGCCCGTTCGGCGCGGGTGATGGGGGCCAGCGGATTGAGCGCTCGCAGGCGACGTTCGACCTCGGCCAGTTCGGCGGGCGTGGCCAGATCGACCTTGTTCAGGATGATACGGTCGGCGAAGGCCACCTGCTCGCGGGCTTCCTTGGAGTCGTCCAGCCGCGCCATGACGTGTTTGGCGTCGACCAGGGCGGTGACGCTGTCGAGCGCGGTCTTGGCCTTGACGTCCTCGTCGACGAAGAAGGTCTGGGCGACGGGGCCAGGGTCAGCCAGGCCCGTGGTCTCCACAATGATGGCGTCGAACGCGGGCTTGCCGGGGCGCTGGCGCTTCATCAGGCCGGCGACGACGCGGATCAGGTCGCCGCGCACCGTGCAGCAGACGCAGCCGTTGTTCATCTCGAACACATCCTCGTCGGCGCCGACCACGAGGTCGTTGTCGATGCCGATCTCGCCGAACTCATTTACGATGACGGCGTACCGCTTGCCGTGGTCCTCGGTCAGGATGCGGTTCAGAAGCGTGGTCTTCCCGGCCCCGAGATAGCCGGTGAGGACGGTGACGGGGATCTTGGCGGTGGCGGCGAGGGTATCGGTCATGCCCGCTAGATGGAGGCTGGGCGGCCGGATGGGAAGGGTCAGATTACGTCAGGCGCTCACCGTCAGCGAAAGAGCGATCTATTCGGGTGTCGGGCGTATCCGCCCGCATCGGCGAGGAACTCTGTGCGACCGATCTACATCACCGAGACTGCAGCGGGCGACGATCAGGCGATCGTCGAGGATTTCTACCACTTCTACAGCAGCATTCCCGACGGCGGCATCTTCGGCTCCATGATCGGGACGGAGCCTGTCCCCGATGTCTATGCAGCGTTGAACTATGCCGGAGAAGTCAGGAACGGCGGCCATCGGCAGTATATCGCGAACGCCGACAACCGCAGCATCATTCATCAAGCGGCCCTTCTGGGCCTGGGCGAGATCGGTGCGTCGGTGCACCGTGCGATCCTCTCGGAGATGAGGGACTGGGTGATCGCGAATCCTCAGGCGGTCGAGGCGATCTTCGATCACGACCTGCCCGCCCTGGACCAGCTCGATGACCGCTTCTTCGATGAACAGGACCGTCATTCCGTCGAGGCGTACTGCGCCGCCTGGATCAAGGCCTATCCTGACCTCAGAATTGTTTCGGAGGCCGAGTTCATGGCCTTGCTGGAGGGGAAGGCATTGGGTGTGGCATCGACCGCCACCAAACCCGGGGGTGCCAGGGTCGGGCTGCTGGAGCGGGTGATGACGACGATCTTCGGTCGGTAGACGTCAGCAGTCGGGGCAGTCGGGCAGGGCGCCGCTCTCAAGCTGTAGCGTCGTGTGGCCGATGGAGAAGCGGGTGCGGGCCAGGGCCTGTGCCTCGCACAGAAGAGCGTCGCCGTCGGGACGGTCGTGGACCAGGTGGGCGGTCAGGGCCGTCTCGGTGGTGGACAGGCCCCAGACATGCAGGTCGTGCACGGCGGTGACGCCCGGCAGGGCCAGAAACCCGGCGCGGATGG
>NZ_JAEMRO010000100.1 GCF_016463295.1 Brevundimonas sp. | reverse complement strand
GACATCTCCGACGAGGACCTGGCGAAATACGCGGGCTGAGGCTTGCGAGTCGTTAGCGCGGAACCGGTGAGGGCGGCGGCGATTATGCGGCTTCAAGCCTTGCCGGAGCCGACCTCATGGACATCACCCAGCTGATCCTCGACGACCATGCCGAGCAGCGCCGCCTGTTCGCCATCATCGAGCAGATCGATCCGAAGGACACCGATGCCCTCACCGCGGTATGGGGCCGCCTGTCGGCCTTTCTGGATGTGCATGCCGAGGCCGAGGAGCGGTTTTTCTATCCGCAGCTGATGAAGATCGGCGAAGGGGCCAATGACGCCGAGGACGGCACGGTCGCGGGCGAGACCGAGGACGCCATCGAGGACCACAACAAACTGCGCGACGCGGTCAAGGCCGTGGAGAGCCACAAGGTCGGCTCACCCGGCTGGTTCGAGGCTGTGGGCGCGGCCAATGTCGTCAACTCCAAGCACATGGGCGAGGAAGAACGTCAGGGGCTGACCGATTTCCGCCTGAACGCTGATCTGGAGATGCGCCACGACCTGGCCGTCAAGTTCGCCGCCTTCGAGGCCGAGCACATCACCGGGGTCAAGCCGGTGAACAAGGACCCGGACGCCTACGTCGAAAAGCACGGCTAGGTCCATTCGGAGGAACCGCCGCGCCGCGCCCACCGTTCGCTCCGGATGGACTGGAACGACCTGCCCGCCTTCACCCTGCCCCTTCTTGCCGCTGTTCTGGCAGGCGGCCTGATCGGCTTCGAGCGGGAATGGCGGGGCCGGGCGGCGGGCTTTCGCACCCACATCCTGGTCTGCCTGGGCTCGGCCCTGTTGATGGAGGCGGCCGTCATGCAGGGGATGTGGCGGTTCGCGCCCCTGCCCGGGACGGATATCGTCAGCGATCCGACCCGGATGGCGCACGGCGTCCTGACCGGCATCGGCTTCCTGTGCGCGGGCGTGATCTTTCGCAGCGGCTTTTCGATCCACGGCCTGACCACAGCGGCGTCACTTTGGGTCACGGCGGCGATCGGCCTGCTGTTCGGGGCGGGGCTGTACGGCCTGGGTGCGGTAGGGACTTTGCTGACGGCGATTATCCTGATTGGCCTCAGACTTGTCAGCGGACGGCTGCCACAGACGGCAGTCGTCGATGCCCGCGTCGCCTGGAAACGCGAGACACCGCAGGTCGAGGCGGCGGTGCATCAGGCCTTGAAAAATCTCAACCGCGTGGCCCGCTCGGACCACCACGAACTTCTGGACGATGGCCAGACCGTGCGCTGGGGCTTTCGCCTCACCAAGGCGACACCCGAAGCCATCCATGCCTTCGCCGAGCGGCTGAGAGCCATCGACGGGGTCATCGGCTACGATCTGGACCCGCGCGACGATTAGAACGGCATCGCAGTCATTGTTCGCTAACCGTCTTTGCGGCATGACTGGAACGAATGACGAACGCGCTGATTCAGAATGGAACGCGAATCCTGGGCCTGGACCCCGGCCTGCGCCGCACCGGCTGGGGCGTTGTTGTGGCCGAGGGGTCGCGGCTGCGCTGGGTCGCCCACGGCGTAGTCGCACCGCCAGAAACCGCGCCCTTCAGCGAGCGGCTGCTGTTCCTCCTGGAAGCCGTGTCCGAAATCTGCGCCGCCCATGCCTGCGATGAAGCGGCGATCGAGGAGGTGTTTGTCAATATGAACCCGTCCTCCACGCTGAAGCTTGGCCATGCCCGCGCCGCGGTCATGCTGGCTCCCGCGCGATGTGGCCTGTCGGTCGCGGAATATTCGGCCAATCTGATCAAGAAGGCCGTGGTCGGTGCAGGCCATGCCGACAAGAGCCAGATCGCCTTCATGATCAAACGTCTCCTGCCTGCTGCTGGCGACGTGAAGACCGACGCCGCCGACGCCCTGGCCGTCGCCATCACCCATGCTCAGCTGCGCAAGCGGGCCTTGCTGGCGGTGGCGTCATGATTGGCCGCATCCGGGGTTTATTGGCGGAGGTGGAGCAGGATCACTGCCTGATCGACTGCGCCGGTGTCGGCTATGTCGTGGCCTGCGGGGCGCGCACTCTCCAGCGCCTGCCTGCGCCCGGTGATGAGGCCACCCTGCATGTGGAGCACGTCTGGAACGCCGAGAGCGGCCCGCGCCTGTACGGTTTTCTGACCCGCGACGAGCGGCGGGCCTTCACCACCCTGACCGGCATTCAGGGCGTGGGGCCCAAGGCGGCCCTGTCGGTGCTGGACGTCCTGCCGCCCGGCGACCTGGCCGGGGCCGTGGCGCGGGAGGACAAGGCGGCGGTGGCGCGCGCCAACGGCGTCGGCCCCAAACTGGCCCTGCGCATCGTCACCGAGCTGAAGGGCAAGCCGCTGGGCGAGGTCAGCTTCACACCGAGCGCGCCGGGGATGCATGCCGAAGCCGTGGTGCCGGTGCCCAGTGTGACCGGTGAGGCGGTGTCCGCCCTGCTGGGTCTGGGCGTCGCCGAGATCAATGCCCGCCGCGCCGTCGATCAGGCGCTGATCCGGCTGGGCGAGGAGGCCGAACTGTCGGCTGTGATCCGGGCGGCCTTGCAGGAGCTGGGACGGTGAGTAGCGCAACCCACTACCCTTCTCCCCTTGCGGGAGAAGGTGCCCCGGAGGGGCGGATGAGGGGTCGCACAGGTGCCAAAGCGTCTGGCGCAACTCCTCTGTTTTATAGATCCGCGCGACCCCTCATCCGTCATGCTTCGCATGCCACCTTCTCCCCCAAGGGGAGAAGGATCAGAACCACTCCATGACCGACGACCGCATCATCTCGCCCGAGCCCGCCCCTGGCGAAGCCTACGACCGCGCCCTTAGGCCCCAGGTCCTGTCGGAATTCGTCGGTCAGGAAGCGGCCAAGGGCAATCTGAAGGTGTTCATCGACGCCGCGCGCGGCCGGGCCGAGGCCCTCGATCACGTCCTGCTGTTCGGCCCGCCCGGCCTGGGCAAGACCACCCTGGCGCAGATTGTGGCGCGCGAACTGGGCGTCGGCTTCCGCGCCACCTCTGGACCCATCCTGGCCAAGGCCGGCGATCTGGCGGCGATCCTGACCAATCTGGAACCGCGCGACGTCCTGTTCATCGACGAGATCCACCGCCTGGCCCCCACGGTCGAGGAAATCCTCTATCCCGCCATGGAGGACCATGTGCTGGACCTGATCATCGGCGAAGGCCCATCGGCGCGGTCGGTCCGGATCGACCTGGCCCCCTTCACCCTGGTGGGGGCCACGACGCGGGCTGGTTTGCTGGCCACGCCCCTGCGCGACCGGTTCGGCATCCCCCTGCGGCTGGAGTTCTATACGCCCGACGAGCTGGTCCGGGTCATCACCGGCGCGGCCCGCAAGATGGGAGCCCCCATCGACGAGGAAGGCGCGCGCGAGATCGCATCGCGCGCCCGCGGCACCCCGCGCGTGGCCGGGCGGTTGCTGCGCCGCGTGCGCGACTTCGCCACGGCAGAGGGGGCGGCAACCATATCGAAACTGGTCGCCGCCCGCGCCCTGTCACGTCTGGAGATCGACGAGGTCGGTCTGGACGCCAACGACCGCCGCTTCCTCAAGGCCCTGATCGAGAACTATGGCGGTGGTCCCGTCGGCATGGACACCCTGGCCGCCGCCATCGCAGAAGCCCGCGACGCCGTGGAGGATGTGATCGAGCCCTATCTGCTGCAACAGGGCTTTATACAGCGCACCCCGCGCGGCCGCATGGCCTGCGCCAAGGCCTATGCCCATCTGGGCCTGACTGAACCACCGGCACCACCGAAGGCGCCCGATCTGTTTGGCGGGAAGTAGGCCAAGAGACGGCTTCACCTTCAGGCCGAACCCCGGCATGCTTGGCCGCATGGCGCGTCGGGTCATCAGAACGGATCGGCTGATCGTGGTGCTGGGCATCGCGGTTCTGGTGCTGGGCGGACTGGCCGCGTGGATCTTCGTGCAGAACGGAGCCCTGACGCCTCAGGAACCGGATCGTCAAGCCCGCGCCCTGACCCAGCTGCGCGAGCATCTGGGGCGCACGGCCGAGCTGCGCTACACCGAACAGGGCGACGGTCTGGCTCTGTGTGGCTATGCCGGGCGGCGCGGCGAGCCCGAGGTGGTGGCCTTTGTCTCCCGACCCCAGCGCATCCTGCTGGACAATGATCCCCTGCCCAAGGAGTTCGCGGCCATGGTCCGCGCCGACTGCCCCGGCTTCATGGAACGCCGTCCCGCTCCCAGGCCGACGCCATGACCGACTCCCCTACTTCCGGGCGGTTCGAGGGGCGAGAGCATCGCCTGCCGGTCCGCGTCTATTACGAAGACACCGATTTCACCGGCCTGGTCTATCACGCCAACTATGTGCGGTATTTCGAGCGGGGTCGGTCGGATGCCCTTCGCATGATGGGCATCGGCCATGCGGAACTGCTGGACGGCGATCGCCCCTTGGCCTTCGTCGTCTCGAAGATGGGTCTGACGTTTCACAAGCCCGCCCGCATCGACGACGCCCTGATCGTGCGGACCCACTATGATGCCGTGAAGGGCCCCCGCCTGCTGATCAACCAGACCGTCACGCGCGGCGACGAGGTGCTGTGCCGGGCCGAGGTCGAGGTCGTCTGCATCCATATGGACGGTCGCCCGCGTCGTCCGACGCAAGCCCTGAAGGACAAGGTCGGCCCCTGGCTGGCCACCCCTCACACCCTGACCGGACCGGAGACCTGACATGGCCCAGACCACGACCACCATGACCGAACGCCAGGGCTGGACCATACTGATCACCATCGGCCTGCTGACCGTGCTGCTGTTCGGCGGCGGCCTGGTCGGCTGTCCCTACTACAAGGTCTGGGAGCGCAAGATGGCCGGTCAGGCCGAGCTTCAGTATCAGCAGGGGGCCCGCCAGGCCCTGATCGCCCAGGCCGCCGCCGAGGACGAGGCGGCGATCAAGCGGGCGGAGGCGGCGACGCGCCGCGTGCGCGGCTGGGCCGACGCGGCCAAGCGCGGCTGTCAGGATCTGGGCCGCGCCAATGACGTGGCCTGCGAGGACCAGTTGCTGCGCGACGCCGCCACCTATTCCATCGCCAAGGAAGGCCATGAGGGCGTGATCATCAGCGTGGGTGCGCCCGTGTCGGTGGCGGTTCAGCCCAACGC
Source organism: Brevundimonas sp. (assembly GCF_016463295.1). Lineage (GTDB taxonomy): Bacteria > Pseudomonadota > Alphaproteobacteria > Caulobacterales > Caulobacteraceae > Brevundimonas. The sequence continues at coordinate 1,735 of NZ_JAEMRO010000100.1, read as the reverse complement.
CCCGTCCGCCGCGCGCTCCGAATGATCGGCCGCTCACGCAACCGTCAGACGCCGACTGAGTGACGCCGGGGCCACACCCGGCTAGACCCGCGCCACACCGCCACACAACCGCCACCTCCATCCGGTGCACAGGGATGGAGCCACATGCACGAATCGCGACCGAGGACGCCTGAATGACCATCGCCGCCCACGCCACGTCCATGCTGAACCCGATCGAGATGTTCATGGCGGCCGATCTGGTCGTGAAGGCCGTCATGATCGGTCTGGTCTTGGCCTCGCTGTGGTCCTGGGCGGTCATCATCGACAAGGCGATCAAGTTCAGCGGGCTGAACAGCCGCGCCAGGGCCTTCGAGGCCGAGGTCGGATCGGGCCGGTCGCTGGAGGATATCGCGGCCCAGGCGGGCACCAATCCCGAACACCCCCTGCCCCGCATGCTGGTCATCGCCCTGGCCGACTGGCGTGAGACACGGACGCGCGGTCCGCTGAACGAGCATCAGGGCAATCTGCTGGTCTCGCGCATCGACCGGGCACTGGACAGTCTGATCGCGCGGGAAAGCCAGCGGGTCGAGAACGGGCTGGGCGTTCTGTCGGTCGTGGCGACGTCCTCGCCCTTCGTCGGCCTGTTCGGCACGGTCTGGGGCATCATGAATGCGTTCGGGGCTATCGCGGCCTCGGGCAACACCAATCTGGCCACCGTGGCCCCGGCGATCTCCGAGGCGCTCTTCGCCACGGCCCTGGGTCTGGCTGCGGCCATCCCGGCCTATATCGCCTACAACAAGTTCTCGATCGACGCCGGCAAGTTCACCGGCCGTCTGGAAAGCTTTGCCGACGATCTTCAGGCCGCCGTTGCGCGTCGACTGAGCGGCCCGGTGCCCAGTACGCCAGCCAGCCGTCCCTACGACGATACCGCCCGCCGGGAGTATTGAGCCATGGCCATGGGTGGAGCAGCCGGGGGCGGAGGTCGCGGACGCGGTCGTCGCCGTGCCCGCAAACAGCCGCTGAGCGAGATCAACGTCACGCCCCTGGTGGACGTCATGCTGGTGCTGCTGATCATCTTCATGGTCTCGGCCCCGCTGCTGACCGTTGGCGTGCCGCTGGAACTGCCCAAGACAGAGGCCGGAGCCGTCGATGCCAGCGATGAGCCGGTGACCGTCTCGATCAAGGAAGACGGCGAAATCTTCGTGGGCGAAGGCGGCGTCAGCTGGGACGATCTGGTGCTGCGCGTGGCCCAGGAAGGCGGCGAGGGCGCCCGCGAACGCCCCGTCTTCGTCCGGGCCGACGGCCGTGCGCCCTATCAGGCCGTGGCGCGCGTCATGGCCCGACTGTCCTCCGAAGGCTTCACCAAGCTGAACCTGATCACCGACACCGCTGCCTCGGCCGAGGAGGGCTAACGCGCGATGCAACGGCCCGCGCCTGCCCTTATCGCGTCGGTCCTGCTGCATGCGGGCGTGATCGGCATCGCCGTCCTGGCCAGCAGCCTGGGCTGGGTGAAGGCCCCTCTACCCACCGTCACCGCCGTGCCGGTGTCGATCGTCTCGGACGTGGTGATCGAGGCCGGCCCCGCCGACAATCCCAGCGAGGAACTGGTCACCGAAGACGCCACCACCGCCCCGGTCGAAGTCCCGCCCGAGCCTGTGCCGGTGGAACCTACACCGCCCGCCCCGCGTCCGACGCCCACGCCGACCCGACCAGCCCCGACCCCGCGTCCACAACCCACACCGCCACGCGCCCAGCC
>NZ_JAEMRO010000099.1 GCF_016463295.1 Brevundimonas sp. | reverse complement strand
CGCCATCCGCATCCACCGTCTCGCCGCACAGGCGACCGGGCATCTGGCGCACCAGTTTGTCGCGCGTGGCGAACAGGCCGACGTAGGGCCCGCCGAAATTCAGGGCATTGCCGATCGACTGGCCCTCGGCCGCGACGATATCGGCCCCCATCTCGCCCGGCGATTTCAGCAGGCCCATGGACACCGCCTCGGTGACCACGACGATCAGCAGGGCTCCGGCGGCATGGGCGGCCTCGGCGATCTTCGTCACATCTGTCGCGGTGCCAAAGACGTTGGGGGTCTGGACGACGACGCAGGCCGTGTCCGGCCCGATGCGGGCGATGACTTCGGCTTCGGCATCGACGGCGGCGGGCAGGGCCTCGGTCTCGACACCGACGGCATGGACCACGGTCTCGGTCGCCCGCACATAGTGCGGATGCACCCCGCCCGAGATCACCGCCTTGTTGCGACGGGTCACGCGGGTGGCCATCAGCACGCCCTCCGCCATGGCGGTCGAACCGTCATACAGGCTGGCGTTGGCCACCGGCATGCCGGTCAGGTTCGCAACCTGGGTCTGGAACTCGTACAGGTACTGCAGGGTGCCCTGCGCGATCTCCGGCTGATAGGGGGTGTAGCTGGTCAGGAACTCCGACCGCTGGATCACATGGTCCACCGTCGCCGGCACATGGTGCTTGTAGGCCCCGGCCCCGCAGAAGAAGGGCACCGTCCCCGCCGTGGCATTCCTGGCCGCCATGGCCGACAGCGTCCGTTCGACCTCCATCTCGCCCGCCACGCGCGGCAGGTCGACGAAGCCGTCGCGCTGCGCCGGTTCAGGCACATCCACAAACAGATCGTCGATGGATTTGGCACCGATCGCGGCCAGCATGGCGGTCCGGTCGTCGGGGGTCAGGGGGAGGTAGCGCATATGGATGTCCCTACACTCCGCTCATCCCGGCGAATGCCGGGACCCAGATGACGAAACGCCATACCGTCGAGCAGAGAGCCATGTGATCTGGACCCCGGCATTCGCCGGGGTGAGCGGTGAAAAACTACAGAGAACCGAGATACTGGTCGTAGGCCGCACGATCCATCAGGCCTTCGGTCGCAGCGGCGTCCGACACCTTGATCTTGGCGAACCAGCCTTCGCCTTCGGGATCGGCATTGACGGTTTCGGGCGCACCGGCCAGGGCGGCATTGCCCTCGATCACTTCGCCGGCGACCGGCGCATAGACGTCGGAGGCCGCCTTGACGCTCTCAACCACGGCGAAGCTGTCACCCTTTGCGACCGCCTTGCCGGCTTCCGGCGTCTCGACGAACACCACATCGCCCAGGGCGTCGGCGGCGTGTTTGGTGATGCCGACGGTGGCGATGTCGCCTTCAAGGCGAACCCACTCGTGATCCTTGGTGAAATGCATGGTCGTCTCTCAGGCTTTGGGTTTGCGATAGTAGCGTTGGGCCACGAAGGGCATGGCGATGACCTCGGCGGCGGCGGGCTTGCCGCGCACGATGACCTTCAGCTCTGTGCCCAGATCGGCGAAGGCAGGCGGCACATAGCCCATGGCGATGTTGCGACCCAGGGTCGGGGAGGGGCCGCCGGAGGTGACCGTGCCGATGACGGTGCCATCCATGTCGGCGATCTCGGCCCCCTCACGCGCGGGCGCGCCTTCCTTGACGCTCAGGCCGACGCGGACGCGCGACGGGCCAGAGCTGAGTTCCTTCAGGATGCGCTCGGCCCCGTTGAAGTTGGCGGCCTCCTTGCGCGACTTCGACAGGGCGAACGTCAGGGCCGCCTCGACGGGACTGGTTGTTGCGTCGATGTCGTGCCCATGCAGGGGCAGACCCGCCTCCAGGCGCAGGCTGTCGCGGGCCCCCAGGCCGATCGGCTTGACGCGGGCGTCGCCCAGGATGGTGTTCCAGATGCGCTCCGCGTCGGCATTGGGCACCGAAATCTCGTAGCCGTCCTCACCCGTATAGCCTGAGCGCGAGACATAGCAGTCGACCCCGAACAGCATCAGTCGGGCGCAGTCCATGAAGCCCATCTCGGCCAGCAGCGGCTCATGCGCGGCCATGACCTCGGCGGCCTCCGGGCCCTGAATGGCGATCAGGGCGCGGTCAGCCAGGATCGTCAGATGCGCGTCGCCTTCCAGATGGCTGTCCAGAAAGGTGAAGTCGGCGTCCTTGTTGCCGGCGTTGACGACGACGAACAGGCCGTCGTGGTCGGGCTTGCCCGCCATCAGGTCGTCCAGGATGCCGCCCTGGGCATCCAGCAGCAGGCTGTATTTCTGGCGGCCCTCTTTCAGCACCGCATAGTCGCCGGGCACGAACCGCTCGAACTGGGCGATGGCGTCGGCACCAGTGATCTTGCACTGGCCCATGTGGGACACGTCGAACAGCCCGGCATGCTCGCGCGTCCAGCGGTGCTCGGCCAGCACGCCCTCATACTGCACCGGCATGTCATAGCCGCCGAAGCCTACCATCCGGGCTCCCAGCGCGCGGTGGGCCGCGTTCAGGGGCGTGGTCTTCAGCATCGCTTCGGTCAGAGTATCGGCCATTCAGACTCTCGCGGTCGCGTGTTGATGCGGAAAGCTCCGCCGTCCTCGCGCCCCCGCTGTCTGTGAAGCCTGAGAGATTCCGGTGCCAGAAAGATGGCACCTTGCTCCGTCGGCGCGATCCGAAGATCGACTTTCCAGCGTCCGTATGTCCTCGCGGTCCGTTTGCCTGAGCGTTTCCGGGGCGGTTGCGCCTTCGGCTCCGACGCCTGAATCAGCCGCCGATCTCTCCCGCGAGAGCGAGCGACTTAAGGCCCCGGAACCGGCGGCAAGTCAAGCTGTGCCAAACGGAACAGGCCCTTGATCCCCGTGTTCTTTCGACGCTCCCCGCTAACACAAGGAAATGATTGCATGTCGATCATCGACAAGATCCTCGGCCGCGATGACGACGCGCCCCGCACCACCCCAGCAAAGCCCGACATGATGATGGGCAAGGTCCTGGATACCTTGGCCGCGCTGGGCGGCAGGCCCATCGAAACACTGTCGCCACAGGAGGCACGCCAGCAGCCCACGCCGACCGACGCGGTCAAGAAAATCCTGCGCGACACCGTCAAGGACGAAGACCCGACCCTGGGCATCCAGACGCGGGACATCACCATCGACGGGGCTGCCGGACCTTTGCAGGCCCGCATCTACAGCCCCGACCTGAACGGCACCGATCTGAAACCCCTGATCGTCTATTTCCACGGCGGCGGCTTCGTGATCGCCGATCTGGACGTCTATGACGGCGGCCCGCGCGGGGTTTCGCGCTTTGCCGATGCCGTGGTGCTGTCGGTTCACTATCGCCAGGCCCCTGAGAACAAGTTTCCTGCGGCCCATGATGATGCCGTAGCCGCTTGGAAATGGGCGCTCGCCAATGCCCAGACCATCGGTGGCGACCCCCGCAGGATTGCCGTGATGGGTGAAAGCGCCGGTGGCAACCTGGCCATCAACGTCTCCATCGCCGCGCGCGACCAAGGCCTGCAGGCCCCAATGCATCAGGTTCTCGTCTATCCGCTCGTCGGCAACGACCTGAATAACAAAAGTTATATGGAGAACGCCGAGGCCAAGCCGCTGAACAAGGCCATGATCGAATGGTTCGTGAAGCACACGTTTGCCAGCGAGGCCGAAACGTCGGACCCGCGCGTCAATGTGGTCGGAGCCGCCGATCTGGCGGGCCTGCCGTCCTCGACCGTCATCCTGGCGGAGATCGATCCGCTTCGGACCGAGGGCGAAAAGCTGGCCGAGAAGCTGGAGGCTGCGGGCAACGACGTGCGCCACAAGACCTTCCATGGCTGGACGCACGAGTTCTTTGGCATGGGTCTGGTAGTGCCCGACGCAGCCGTCGCCCAGCAGTTTGCCGCCCACAATCTGAAGAAAGCCTTCGGCACGGCCATCCTGCCAATCTGATCTGATCGCTCCGTTGCGAACACTTTGAGGGGCTCCGCTCGCGGAGCCCCTTATTCGTAGAAGTCCTCGACATCGGGAATGCGGGTGAAGGCGATCTTGGCCCCGATATAGTCGGGCAGACCCGCCTTGGGCCCGATGCTGACGGTATCCTTGCCATAGCGGCGGTTCAGGGCATCCAGCGCCTGGGACAGTTTCAGCGATGGCGCGGTGCCGCCCTGATCCGGGGCATCGCCGAACAGGTCGGTCTGCGCCGCGCCGCAGGGTTTCAGGTGATGGACCGCCACCCCGACATAGCTCAGCCGCCCGGCCTCCAGCTCCGGCTCGACCTTGCGCCACAGGCCGTCCAGCGCGGTCAGAAGCGCAAAGGTGTCCTGCGTCGGGGCGACGGCACAGTGAAGCCCCGCCGTCTCCCAGCCGCGCCGCCCGCTCCGTGGCGTTCCCTTCGGCCCCATGTCCAGATGCAGGCTGACGCTGGCCCCCGTCTGGCCCATGCGCCGCAGCCGCGCCCCGCATTTGACGATCAACCGCCGCGCCACCGCCTTGGCCTTGGCCGGTGTCCGCATGTCCTGCGCCAGCACATGGCTGTGGCTGATGGAGGCGGGTGGATTGGGCGGCGGCACCTCGCTTTCCAGCCCGTGCAGGCCGCGCCAGATGCGCTCGCCCTCGATACTGTTCCAAACGGCGCGGGCCTGTTTTCCGCTCATGGCCCACAGGCCGGCGGTATCGACCACCCCGGCCTTCTCCAGCCGCGCCAGCATGCGCGACCCGATCCCGGGATATTTCGACAGCGGCAGATCCAGCAGCGGACCGGGCAGTTCATGGGCCCTCAGGACCGTCAGCCCGTCCGGCTTCTTCATGCCGCAGGCCGTCTTGGCCAGGAACCGCGACGGGGCGATCCCGACCGAGGAGTGCAGACAGTCGCCCACATTCGCGCGAATGCCCGCCTGTATTCGCTGGGCCAGGGCCACCGCATTGGCCTCCTGCCGCTCCGGCCCGATCAGTTCGCAGGAGCACTCGTCGATCGACCCGACCTTCCAGACGGGAATATGTCGGTCGATCTCGGCCATGATCTGCTTGTGGACCTGCACATAAAGGTCCGGCCGGGCCTCGGCGACGATCAGGCCGGGGCAGAGTGCGCGCGCCTCCGACACCCGCATGCCGGTGCGAATGCCATAGGGACGGCTCTCATAGCTGGCCGCGATGGCCCCGGTATATTCGCTGAGGGCCGGCCGGACGATGACGGGCCTGCCGCGCCAGTCCGGGTTCATCTGCTGCTCGACGCTGGCGAAGAAGGCGTTCAGGTCGACGAACAGCCAGCGCAGGTTCGCGCCGTCGTCATCCCGCTGTGTCCCGGCCTGCTCCATGACTGGAACATAACAGGAACAAGTGCGGGCGAGGAGTCTGATTCAGCGTACGTAGGCGTCCAGTTCGGCCAGATATCCAGCCTTGGCCTCGTTGGGCAGGAACGACCCCTCGAAACTGTTGCGGGCCATCTGCACGATCTGCTCGCGCGTCAGCCCCACGGCCTCGGCCAGCTGGCGATAGTTCTCGTTCACATAGCCGCCGAAATAGGCCGGGTCGTCCGAGTTCAGGGTGACGTGCAGGCCCCGGCGCAGCATCTCGGGCACTGGATGATGTCTCAGGTCGTCGACAACGCAGAGCTTTAGGTTCGACAGGGGACAGACCGTTAGCGTCATCTGTTCGGCGGCCAGACGCGCGATTAGGGCCTCGTCCTCCATCGACCGGTTGCCGTGGTCCATGCGGTCGATCTTCAGCAGGTCCAGCGCCTCATGCACATAGGCGGGCGGGCCTTCCTCCCCGGCATGGGCGCAAAGTTTCAGGCCCAGGTCGCGGGCGGCGGCGAAGACGCGCTGAAACTTGGACGGCGGATGGCCCATCTCGGACGAATCCAGCCCCACGCCGATGAAGTGATGCAGCCAGGGCCTGGCCATCTCTAGTGTCGCGAAGGCCTCCTCCTCCGTTAGGTGACGCAGGAAGCTGAGGATCAGACCGCTCGAAACCTCCAGCTCCGCTTTTGCCCGATCCATCCCCGCGATCAGCCCTTCGACCACCGCACCGAACGGCACGCCGCGATCCGTATGGGTCTGAGGGTCGAAGAAGATCTCGGCGTGGCGCACATTGTCCGCCGCCGCCCGCTGGAAATAGGCGAAGGCCAGATCCTCGAAATCCTGCCGCGTCAGCAGCACCGCCGCCCCCGCATAATAGATGTCGAGGAAGTCCTGCAGGTTCGAAAAGTCATAGGCCGCCCGCACCGCCTCGACGCTGTCATACGGGATTGCCACGCCATTGCGCCGCGCCAGCTCGAACATCAGCTCGGGCTCCAGCGAGCCTTCGATATGCAGATGCAGTTCGGCCTTGGGCAGGCCGGCGATGAAGGTGTCGAGGGACATTGAGGCTCCGAACGTGTGGTCCGCAGCCTACTACATCCGCTCCGGCGTCGCGATGCCCAGCAGGTCCAGCGCGATCTCCAGTTGATCGAGAGCCGCCTTCGACAGCGCCAGGCGCGAGGCCTTGGTCTCCGCATCCGGCGCGATCAGGACCGGGCAGGCGGCATAGAATTTCGAGAAACTCTGCGCCAACCGGTAGGCATGCTCGCTGATCAGGTGCGGCATGCGCTTGTCATAGGCCTCGGTCACAGCTTGTGAGAACGCATCCAGTGTCAGGGCCAGATCGCGCTCGGCCGGCTCACCAACCACGATCGCACCGGGGGCCAGACCCTGTTCACCGGCCTTTCGCAGCAGGGATTTGATCCGCACCGCTTGATACAGCAGATATGGCCCGGTCTTGCCCTCGAAACTCATGAACCGGTCCAGGTCGAAGACGTAGCTGGTGGTCCGCGCGTTCGACAGGTCCGCGAATTTCAGCGCCGCTATGGCCACCTTGTGCGCCGTATCCTCGAACTCGGCCTCGGGCAGGTCGTCGCCCAGCTTGGCCTCGCGCAGACGCT
>NZ_JAEMRO010000098.1 GCF_016463295.1 Brevundimonas sp. | reverse complement strand
GTCATCGCCGTCATCGTCTGGAAGGCGGCCATCGACAACGGCGGCTCCATCCCGACCGACGGCCCGCCACCCCCGCCCCTGATGCTGGAGACCTTCCCCCTGCTGCACCTGTGGTTTCTCTGGGTGCTGCTGCTCTTCTATGCGGTCTTCCTCGTTGTCCGCCTGATCGGCCAGCGCATCGACCGCAACGGCACCCTCGCCAAGGGTCTGGACCGCCTGACCAACATCCTGATCGGCCCATGGACGCCCGCCGTCCTGGCCGCGCCCCTGGCCCTGGCCTTGTGGCTGACGCCGGACTGGATCGCCTTCTTCGGCATTCCGACGCCGGACAAGGGGTTCGTGCCCAATCCCGCCGCCGTCGTCGCCTTCGGCCTCAGCTTCACGCTCGGCATCCTGCTGGACCGCCGTCGCGATCTGCTGCCCCGGATCGAGCGGCTGTGGCCCCTGTTCACCCTCGTGGCCCTGGGTACGGGCACGGGTGCCCTGATGATCTCGGGCGGGCCCATCCCATCGCTGATGCCGATATCCGATCCGTCGGCGAAGGCCTTCGCCGCCGCCGTCTATGCCTTCGCCGTCTTCACCGCGACCTTCGCCGCCATCAGCCTGTCGCTGCGGTTCATGAGGGGCTACAGCGCCGTGCGACGCTATCTGGCCGACGCCTCCTACTGGATCTATCTGATCCATCTGCCGCTGGTCATGGCCGGACAGGTTCTGATGCTGGAGGTCGCCCTGCCCTGGTGGGGCAAGTTGGGGGCCGTCATCCTCGGCGTCATGGCCGTGTCGCTGATCACTTACGAACTGCTGGTGCGCCACACCTTCGTCGGCAAGGCGCTGAACGGCCGGCGCGTCCCGTGGCGCAAGCCTTCCGTTCCCCACGCTGTGCCCGCCGAATAGCTTGCCAACAGGAACCGGCTCGTTCACCTCATGGACGAGCCGGTTGCCGGAGACACCCGCATGCCCACCCCGCCCCGCCTGCACTCCGCCGAAGACGACCTGGCCTTCATGCGCGCCATCGTCGAGGGCGGCGGCAAGCCTCAACTGACCCTGGCCGTCGCCTATCTGGCCGGCGGGCTTCTGTACGGGCTGCAGTGCCTGTTCCACATCGGTCAGGCGACAGGCATCATCGTCTGGCCCGACCTGGCAAATCTGGCCTTCGTCATCGGCATCAGCGTCGCCTTTCTGAGCGTCCTCGTCTGGGCCATCCGCAAGGACAAGGCCGACGGCGTCGGCGGCACGCGCGGCCCCCTGGCCACCCGTATTCTGAACGCTGCCTTCAGCAGCGCGGGCATGGCCAATGTCGCCGTCATCATCATCTTTGGCGTCGGCGCCATGCGGGACCAGGACTTCGCCGTCTGGCTCTACTATCCGGCCGTGGTCTTCTGCCTTCAGGGGTCTGCCTGGCTGCTGGTCTATACCTTGAAGCGCAAGCCCTGGATGCTGGCCACCGCCATCGGCGGCTGGGTCACGGCCGTGGCCCTGGGCCTGCTGGTGCGTCAGGTCGACTGGTATCTGGGGGTATGCACCGCCGCCCTGTTCCTGCTCTTCGCCCTGCCCGGCTGGATCATGTTGCGCGACGCGCGTGCGGCCAGGCGGGCCTGACGCATGGGCCTGGCCGACCTCGGACGGATCGACGACGTCATCCACGGCCGCCTGCGGCTGGGGATCATGGTCTATCTGGTCGATGCCGACACGGCTGATTTCACCGAGCTGAAGAACGCGCTGGAGGCGACCCAGGGCAATCTGTCGGTCCATCTGAAGAAGCTGGAAGAGGCCGGCTATGTCGCCATCGCCAAGAGCTTCAAGGACAACAAGCCCCTGACCCGCGTCTCCATTACGCCTGCGGGCCGCAAGGCCTTCGGCACCTATCTGGATGCCATCGCCGGACTGATCGGCGGCAAGGGATGAGCGTCGGTTTGCGCTCCCAATCCCGACCGAGGGTCATGGGCATCGTCAACGTCACGCCCGACAGCTTCTCGGACGGTGGCCAGTACGATTCGGTCCAGGCCGCCATCGCTCACGGCCTGAAGCTGGCCGAACAGGGCGCAGACATCCTCGACATCGGCGGCGAAAGCACCCGGCCCGGTGCGACTCCCGTGGACGTCGACACCGAGATCGCCCGCACCGCCCCCGTCATCGCCGGGCTGCGCGATGCCGGATGGTCCGGGGCCATCAGTATCGACACCATGAAGCCCATGGTCGCCCACATCGCCGTCGCCGCTGGGGCCAATATCTGGAACGACGTCACCGCCCTGAGCTTTGCGCCCGACAGCGTCGCCACCGCCATCGCGCTGCAATGCGACGTCGTCCTGATGCATATGCAGGGCCAGCCGCAGACCATGCAGGACGCCCCGCAGTACGACGACGTGGTCGCCGAGGTCGCCGACTGGCTGGCCTTGCGGGCCGGAGAGGTCATGGCCGCAGGCCTCGCGCCCGACCGCCTCTGGCTGGACCCCGGCATCGGCTTCGGCAAGACCGCCGCGCACAACCTGGCCCTGACCCGAAACCTGCATCGCCTGACCGCCACCGGCCTGCCCATTCTCTACGGAGCCAGCCGCAAGCGCACCATCCAGTCCATCGACGCGACCGCCACCGACGCCGCAGATCGCCTGGGCGGCTCACTGGCCCTGGCCCTGGAGGCCGCCCGCAACGGTGCCGCCGTTATCCGGGTGCATGACGTGCGCGAAACGGTTCAGGCGCTGAAGGTTCAGGCGGCGCTGTCGGCCATCGACAGTTGAGCCACTTTTCTTTCTAACTAACCGCTAGCTACATTTTGCCGGTAAGGACGAAGCGTGAAAGCTCTGATTGCAGCTGTAGTTTTATTTTACAGTCCAGAATCCAGCCATCCATCTTTGTGGCGATGCGATCCAGAAACCAAAGTCTCCTGTCTTGACGGAGTTTGCACGTCCGTCGATCTCACGACTTTTATCGAAGTTGATTTTGCTCTCTGGAGTTATGCCCGATGCACGGACGAAGGCTGTTACGGCGGGCAAGAAAACGACTGGCGGGAATACGGGGGAGAATTGGTCGTTGGAGCCTACTACCTGCCGCAAACGCTGGTTCTGCAATCTGAGAACACATTCGTGGATACGGCCTATCAGGGTAATCAGGTTTTTATCAGCACCGGGAAATGCGAGCCCATCGCAAGAGATGGGAACACGTCAAAGGCCGCTGCGGGAATACTGGAAACCTATAGGATTTTTAGGGCAACGCAGGACGCAGCCAACGCCGCAAACTAGGCGTCCAACCGTTCCACGCCGACACGCTGACCGCTTGCCCTGATCGCCGCCATCGGCCATCTCAGGATCATGTCCGCCCACACCCCGCCGCCCCCAGCCGACCTCGGCCGCGTCCTGATCATCGCCGGGTCCGATTCCGGCGGCGGCGCTGGGATTCAGGGGGACATCAAGGCCGTCACCATGCTGGGCGGGTTTGCTGCCACGGCCATCACCGCCATCACGGTCCAGAACAGCCGGGGCGTCCACGGCGTCCATCCTCTGCCGCTGGACCTCATCGAAGAACAGGCTCGCGCCGTGCTGGACGACATCGGCACCGATGCCGTCAAGACCGGCATGCTGGGCTCCATCGCCGTGATCGAGCGGGTCGCCGCCATCCTGGACACCACCCCCGCCCCCGCTGTCGTCGACCCCGTCATGATCGCCAAGGGCGGCCACCCCCTGCTGGACACTGACGCCGTCGCCGCCGTCCGCAGCCTGATGATCCCGCGCGCGGCCCTGCTGACCCCCAATGCGCCGGAGGCCGAGGCCCTGACGGGTCTGACGATCACCGATCTGGACGGCCAGCGTCGGGCGGGCGAGTTCCTGCTGGGCATGGGGACAAAGGCCGTGCTGATGAAGGGCGGACATGTGCCGGGCGAGACCGTCATCGACGTCCTGATCACCCCGACCGGCGAGACCCTGCTGGAGGCGCCGCGCATCGAGACGCGCCACACCCACGGCACCGGCTGCACCTTGGCCAGCGCCTGCGCCGCCGGTCTGGCGCGCGGCCTGCCGCTGGAAACCGCCGTGGCCAACGCCTGGGCCTATGTCTCGGAGGCCATCCGGCGGGCACCGGGCCTGGGTGGCGGTCACGGGCCGCTGGATCACGGCTGGCCCGTGCGCGACCTCTGAGCATGGACGATTTCGAAGGCCGCCTCGTCGCCATCGTCCGCGCTCATCCCGAGTTGATGCAGGTCCTGACCACCATCCGCGCCCTCGCCCTGCCCGACTGGCGCGTCTTCTCCGGCGCGGTCTATCAGGCCGTCTGGAACCACCAGACCGGCCGCGCGATCGGCTATGGCATCAAGGACTACGACCTGGGCTATTTCGACCCTGACACCTCATACGATGCCGAGGACGTCATCATCCGCCGCGTCGGTGCCGCGTTTGAGCCGCCGCTGCGCGACCTCGTCGAGGTGCGCAATCAGGCCCGCGTTCACCTGTGGTTCCACGACCGCTTCGGCGAGCCCTATGAGCCTCTGACCGAGACCGATCAGGCCCTGTCCCGCTTCGTCGCCCCGGCCTTTGCTGTCGGCATCCGGCTGGAGGCTGACGACCGGATCACCGTCGCCGCGCCCTTCGGTCTGGACGATCTGTTCGACATGACCCTGCGCCCCAATCCGAACCGCCCCAAGGCGAAGGGCTGGGACAGGGCGGTGGCCAGCGCCCGCGCCCGCTGGCCCGAGCTGACCGTCATAGACGACCGTGGCTGAGGTCTACGAATTCTTCGCCGGCGGTGGCATGGTCCGCGCCGGTCTGGGCCCCGACTGGACCTGCCGGTTCGCCAACGACATCGACGCGAAGAAGGCCGCCGCCTATCGCACAAACTGGGGAAGCGATGCGCTCCACCTGGGCGACGTCGCCGACATCACGCCTCATCAGCTGCCCGGTCAGGCCGATCTGGCCTGGGCCTCCTTCCCCTGTCAGGACCTGTCGCTGGCGGGGACCGGGCGCGGCTTGGCAGGCCACCGGTCCGGAGCCTTCCACGGCTTCTGGCGCGTGATCCAAAGTCTGGCCGCCGACGACCGCGCGCCCGCCATCGTCGCCATCGAGAATGTCTGCGGCACCCTGACGTCACGCGGCGGGGCCGACTTCGCCGTGCTGATGCGCACCCTGTCAGAGGGCGGCTATCGCCCCGGGGCCGTGGTCATCGACGCCGAGCAGTTCCTGCCCCAGTCCCGGCCCCGGCTGTTCGTCATCGGCCTGCGCGACCGCGTCGCCCTGCCCGATCGGCTGCACAGCCCCGGCCCGCAAGGCCCCTTCCACACGCCCGCCGTCATCCGCGCCGTCAGCACCCTGCCGCCCGACGTCGCCGCCCGCACCCTGTGGTGGTCCCTGCCCGAGCCTCCGCCACGCACCCTCATCCTGACGGACCTGATCGAACCCGACGGCCCCGCCACCCCCTGGCACACCCCGGACCAGACCGCCCGCTTGCTGTCCCAGATGAGCCCGCTGAACCTTCAGAAGCTGGCCGCCGCCCGCCGCACCGGCACCCTTACCTGGGGCACCGCCTACCGCCGCACCCGCCAGGAGAACGGCCAGCGCATCCAGCGGGCCGAGGTCCGTTTCGACGGCATCGCGGGCTGTCTGCGCACCCCCGGCGGCGGCTCCAGCCGCCAGATCCTGCTGGAAGTCACCGGCGACCGCCTCCGCTCGCGCCTGATGTCCCCGCGCGAGACCGCCCGCCTGATGGGTCTGCCCGACCGCTATCGGCTGCCTATGGGCCAGGGCGACGCCCTGCACCTGACCGGCGACGGCGTGGTCGTGCCCGCCGTGCGCCACCTGGCCCGCCACCTGTTCGAGCCGATCCTCAGCTCCGTCAGGCGCTGAACGCCTCAGTCCGCGTAGATCATCTTGCGCGTCATCCCGCCGTCGACGCTCAGCACCTGACCCGTCACGAACCCCGCCCCGGCCAGGTACAGCACCGCCTGCGCGATATCCTCGGGCCGCCCCACCCGGCCGACCGGATGCTGCTGATGATCGACCGGCCTCAGGTCGTCGTCATCGGTGATCCAGCCCGGCGCGATGGCATTGACCCGCACCTTCGGCCCCAGGCTGATCGCCATGGCATGCGTCAGCGCGACCAGCGCCCCCTTGGAGGCGGCATAGGCCTCGGTGTTCGGCTCCGACATGAAGGCCCGCGTGGAGACCATGTTGACGATGGCCCCCGCCCCCTCTCCGACGGCTTCCAGCAGCGGTATCGCCGCCCGGCTCATCAGGAAGGCCCCGGTCAGGTGGCTGTCCGTCACCTTGCGCCATTCGGCCAGCGACAGCTCGACAAGCGGCCCGCGATCCGGCTGGGCGATCCCCGCATTGTTGACCAGCAGGTCCAGCGCCTCCCACCCCAGCTCGGCAAACGCCGCCTTCACCGACGCTTCGTCCCCGACGTCACAGATCACCGACCGTGTCCCCTCCGGCCCGGGCTTCAGATCGAACGCGGCGACGGTCCAGCCGTCTGCGAGCAGGGCCTGACATATCCCCCGGCCGATCAGGCCCGCGGCTCCGGTGACGATGGCTGTTTTCATGAGGCTGAAATGGCGCGGGCGGCATCCGGTTCCGGCCCGTCACCGGGCACAGGCGAAGCGCCCGCCTTCACCGCTGGCGCAGGCGATACACCCCGCCCGCATAGAAATAATAGATTTCCGCCCCTTCCGTCCCCGGCTCCGGCACCGCCTCGGGCTCCAGCCCCAGCTCGGCCCTCATCTCGGCGCGACCTTCGCGATAGCCCTTGGTCTTCAGCGCCACCTGCGCCGCGGCGGTGGCCTTGCGGGCCTCGCGCATCCGATCCCAGTACTCCTGCTTGTCCGGGTCGGGCGGGGCATCGGGATCGATCCCCATCACCTCGGCGCAATATTCGGGATCGAAGCTCACCCGCACAATGTCGTTCAGGGTAAAGCCGCCCCGCCCCGGCCCATCCCC
>NZ_JAEMRO010000097.1 GCF_016463295.1 Brevundimonas sp. | reverse complement strand
GGGATCGCGGCGCGGATCGGCGGTATAGAGGCCATCGACATCCGACAGCAGGATCAGCAGGTCCGCCCCGATCATCTGGGCGACGCGCGCCGCCAACCGGTCGTTGTCGCCATAGCGGATTTCGTCGGTGGCGACCGTGTCGTTCTCATTGACCACCGGCACGACCCCGAGGTCCAGCAGGGTCGCCACCGTGGCCCGGGCATTCAGCCAGCGACGGCGCGTCTCGGTATCGTCCAGCGTCAGAAGGATTTGCGCGGTCACCCGGTCCTGCGGCGCAAAGGCCTCGCCCCAGGCCCGCATCAACAGCGACTGGCCCACGGCCGCTGCGGCCTGTTTGCGCTCCAGCCCCTGGCCCGAGGTCGTCGTGCCCAGACGGCGCGCGCCCAGGGCGACGGCACCCGACGACACCACCAGCACCTGCTTGCCCTCGGCCAGCCAGCCCGCGATGGTCGCCGTCAGGGCCTCCAGCCGAGCCTGATCGACCGCCCCCGTCGCGCCGTCCACCAGCAGTGAGGAGCCGATCTTGACGACGATGCGACGCGCGCCCGCGATGGCCTGGGCCGACCGGTCGGGCGCGCTCATCTCAGGGAGCCCAGCCGCCGGGGGTATCCGCGACCGTTTCCTCGTCATCGACCATGACGATGTCGCCTCGGGTCTTGCGCACCTCGTTCCAGGCGGCCCGCAGCAGGTCCGTCACGCCTTCGCCCGACACGCCGGAGACCAGCATGGGACGGCGACCGGCGACGGCTTCCAGTTCGGCCGCCTTCTCCTCACGCGCCTCGGGCGTCAGCGCGTCGATCTTGTTCAGGGCCAGGATTTCGGTCTTGTCGGCCAGGCCTGCGCCATAGGCGTCAAGCTCATGCCGGATGATCCGGTAGGCCTCGGCCACATCGTCCTGCGTCCCGTCGATCAGATGGACCAGACTGGCCGAGCGCTCGACGTGGCCCAGAAAGCGGGTGCCCAGACCGGCCCCCTCATTGGCCCCCTCGATCAGGCCGGGGATGTCGGCGATGACGAACCGCTCCGTCGGCGACAGATCCACCATGCCCAGATTGGGCACCAGTGTGGTGAAGGGATAGTCCGCGATCTTGGGCTTGGCCGCGCTCGCTGCGGCCAGGAAGGTCGATTTGCCGGCATTGGGCAGGCCGGCCAGGCCGACGTCGGCGATCAGCTTCAGCCGCAGCCAGATCCAGCGTTCCTGACCCTCTTGCCCCGGGTTGGCGTATTTGGGGGCCTGGTTCTGCGGGCCCTTGAAGCGCACATTGCCCCAGCCGCCGTTGCCGCCCTTCAGCAGCATCTCGGTCTTGCCGGCGACGTCCATGTCCAGCAGCACCGTCTCCTTGTCGTCGTCCAGCACCTGGGTGCCGACCGGGACCTTCAGGATGACGTCCTCGCCCTTGGCTCCGTGCATCTGACGGCCCATGCCGTGGGTGCCGGTCGCGGCCTTGAAATGCTGCTGATAGCGAAAGTCGATCAGGGTGTTCAGACCCTCGGCCGCCGTGATCCAGACGTTGCCGCCGTTGCCGCCGTCGCCACCATCGGGTCCGCCGTTCGGAATGAACTTCTCGCGCCGGAACGAGACGGCCCCCGCCCCGCCATTGCCGGAGCGGATATAGATCTTGGCCTGGTCGAGAAACTTCATCGGGCATTCTTTTGGGCGCTAACGCGCGCGACGCGGTCGCACACTGCTTGAGCGCGGTCGTCGCGCACGGCTTGAATGCGGCTTATGCCTCAAGAGAGCGGCGATTTACAGACCGCACCCACCTTCTCCCTCCCTCCACGAGGGAGGGATGTCGGCGCGAAGCGACGACAGGGTGGGAGGGGCTCGGCGACACAAGCACCTTAGATGCGTTGCCTTAGCTCTCCCCACCCGGTCGCTGACGCGACCACCCTCCCCCGAGGGGGAGGGAAATCAGTGAGCTTACGCCTTGGCCCAAACCCCGTATGGATCGCTCCAGCCCATACCCAGGGCCTCGGCCACGGCGGGGTAGGTCAGTTCGCCTTTCAGCACGTTCAGGCCGCGCGCCAGGTGCGGGTTGTCCTTCAGGGCGTCCAGACCCTTGTTCGCCAGGGCCAGGCCGAACGGCAGGGTGGCGTTGTTCAGGGCCTCGGACGAGGTGCGCGGGGCGGCGCCGGGCATGTTGGCGACGCAATAGTGGACGACGTTGTCGATGACATAGGTCGGGTCTTCGTGGGTCGTGGCCTTGGAGGTCTCGAAACAGCCGCCCTGGTCGATTGCGACGTCGACCAGCACGCTGCCGGGCTTCATCGCCTTCAGGTGCTCACGCTTGATCAGCTTGGGTGCCTCGGCACCGGGGACCAGCACAGCCCCAATGATAACGTCGGCCTTGACCATCTCTTCCTCGACCGCGCCGATGGAGGAGTAGCGGGTGATGACCCGACCATTGGTGACCTCGTCGATATAGGCCATCCGCGGGATCGACCGTTCCAGCACCACGACCTCGGCCCCCAGGCCCATGGCCATGCGCGCCGCGTTCAGGCCGACGACGCCGCCGCCCAGCACCAGAACCCGCGCCGGAGCCACGCCCGGAACGCCGCAAAACAGCAGCCCCATGCCGCCGTTATGCTTCAGCAAGGTTTCGGCGGCGGAGAAGACGGCGATACGGCCGGCGACTTCGGACATGGGGGCCAGCAGCGGCAGGCCGCCCTTGGCGTCGGTCACGGTCTCATAGGCGACGGCGGCGCATTTGGAAGCCATCAGACCCTTGGTCTGTTCGGGATCGGGCGCCAGGTGCAGATAGGTGAAGAGAATCTGGTCCTCTCGGAGCATTTCCCACTCGACCTTCTGGGGCTCCTTGACCTTCACGATCATGTCGTTGTTGGCAAAGATGGTGGCCGCATCGGCGACGATGGCCGCCCCGGCCTTCCTGTAGTCCTCGTCGGTGAAGCCCGCGCCCAGGCCGGCGCCTGTCTCGATCGAGACGGTGTGGCCATGGGAGACATATTCGCGCACCGCCGTCGGCGTCAGGCCGATGCGGTGTTCGTTCTTCTTGATTTCCTTGGGGACACCGACGCGCATGGGACGTTTCCTGTGATGAAGGGGCCGGTAGAGCCGACCGCGTTTCGAGGGCAATCTAGCGAGGGAACCGGCGCAGGTTCCTGTTCTTTTCGGCGACTGATCAGCGTAAAGTCGCAGAAACTGCGAACGAGCCGCGCCATGAAGACGATTTCTGCCGTCACCTTGGATGACACCGACCGCAAGATGATCCGCGCCCTGCAGTCGGACGGGCGCATGACCAACAGCGACCTGTCGCGCACGGTGAACCTGTCCGAAAGCGCCTGCCTGCGCCGGCTGCGCGCGCTGGAGGCGGAGGGGGTCATCAGCCGCTATGCCGCCATCATCAACGAGCGCGCTGTGGGCCTGCCCATCAGCGTCTTCGTGACCGTGACCCTTTCGTCCCAGGCCGAGAGCGCCCTGACCGCCTTCGAGACTGCCATAGCGACGGTGCCCCAGGTGGTGGAATGCTATCTGATGACCGGCGGCTCGGACTATCTGTTGCGGCTGGTCGTGCGCGACGTGGATGACCTGGAGCGGGTTCACTCGCGCGAGCTGACCCGCATCCCCGGCGTGACGCGGGTCTCGTCCAGCGTGGCGATGCGGACGGTGGTCAAGCGCGGGGCCCTGCCCGTCTGACGCGCGTCTAGGCCAGCCAGACCATCCGGCGCGTGTCGGTTACGGCACCGCGCGCCAGGCTGAACCCTTTGCGAACCTCGCCGGTGTAGAGAAACCCGGCCTTCTCCAGCACCCGGCCGGAGGCGGGGTTGTCGGCGAAATGGCCGGCCATCAGGGCGCGCCGCTTCCAGCGCTTCGACGCCCAGACCAGGGCACCGTCCAGCGCCTCGGTGGCATAGCCCCGACCCCAGTACGGACGCCCGATCCAGTAGCCGACCTCCGGGGCGGGATCCCGATCCTCGAACAGGCCGATGACGCCGACAGGACCGTGATCCTCGTGCTCGATCAGGAAGGTCGCGGCGCGGCGGGGGTCCTGTCCGGCGACGGCCAGGATGAAGTCCTCGGCATCGGTGCTGGAATAGGGATGCGGCATGCGCAGGGTCATCCGCGCTATGTCCGGGTCATTGGCCAGGTCGGCCAGACGGCCGACATCCTGCGGGTTCGGACTGCGCAGCGTCAGACGCCGCGTCTCCAGAACGGGGGTGGTTTCGATCACGCACATCGGCGTCGCCTTCGATCATGCCGCCCCCTTTGGAGGGCTCGGGCGGCTCGAGGCGGGGAACGCAAACGGGGAGCCTGGTGATCCAGACTCCCCGCGGAAAACTTCCCTGGTCCGGATCGGCTGCTGTGGTGAGCAACGCGATCCGGTGTGATCCAGTCTCGCGTTACTCGGCGGCCATCGCCTGTTGGTCGTCGTTGGCCGGAAGAATCGACACGTAACAGCGGCCACCGCGTTTGGTGGTGAACTTCACGGCGCCCGTGGCCTTGGCGAACAGGGTGTGGTCGCGACCGATGCCCATGTTCTCACCGGGGTGGAACTGGGTGCCGCGCTGACGCACGATGATGTTGCCGGCCAGCACATGCTCGCCGCCAAAGCGCTTCACGCCCAGGCGTTTCGACTCGGAGTCGCGACCGTTACGCGACGAACCACCGGATTTCTTGTGAGCCATAGGTCTGCTCCGTCTTTCCTTGGTGCGCTATCGCCTTGCGGCGTCTCAAGCGCGCTTCAAACTCTGTTGTTCTTACGCTTCGTCGGTCTTGTCAGCGGCCGGAGCGGCTTCGGTCTTGGGCGCAGCCTTCTTGGCCGGAGCCTTCTTGGCGGCAGGCTTGTCCTCGGTCGCGGCGGCCTCGGCCTTCGGGGCGGCGGCCTTCGCAGGCTTGGGCTTGGCTTCGACTTCGGTCTCTTCCGTGCGCGGGGCCAGGCCGCGGGCACGCAGGTTCATCTCGGCCTTGGTCATCAGCGAGGTCTCGCCGTCCCACTTGGCGTTCTCGCCGGCACCGTCGATGCCGGTGATGCGCAGGACCGATTCCATCTGGCGATGGCCGTTGGTCCGGCGATAGCCCTGACGGCGGGTCTTCTTGAAGATCTTGATCTTCTCACCCTTGCGGGTCTCGACCAGGGTCGCGGCGACCGCGGCACCCGCGATCAGCGGCGCACCCAGGGTGATGCCCTTGTCGCCACCCAGCATCAGGACGTCGCCCAGCGATACCGAAGCGCCGGCCTCGCCATCGAGCTTCTCGACAACGATGACGTCGCCCGGTTGAACCCGGTACTGTTTCCCGCCGGTCTTGATCACCGCGTACATGTTGGAGCCTCAGCGTAAACGCAAAAAAGATAGCGCCCGAAGGAGACCCCTCGGGCGAAGAGCGGCGACATATACGGAAGGGACCTTGCGAGTCAACGCCGAAGGCCGGGAAAGTCAGGGATTCCCGCGACCGCCAGCGACCGAGCAACAATTTCTGCCCCACCCTCTCGACTGTTATAAAGTAACACGATAGGAAGGCCGCGATGACGCCGTCCGATCTCCAGCAACCGATCCTGCTGTCCGTCCTTGGGGCCGGGCTGGCGACGGCCTTTCTGCATGCGGCCCTGCCGACGCATTGGCTGCCGTTCGTGCTGGTCGGTCGCGCCCAGCGCTGGAGCCTGGCCCAGGTCATGAGCGCGGTCGTCACCGCAGGCCTGGCCCATATCGTCACCACCGCCGTGGTCGGCAGCCTGATCGTGGTGGCCGGGCTGGCCCTGGATCGCTGGATCGCCGGCGTGCTGCCCTGGGTGTCTGCGGGCCTGCTGTTTGCCTTTGGAGCCTTCTATCTGGTGCGCGCCCTCATTAGACGCCCCGCCCTGGCCGGCGGCCCCCCGATGGAGTTCGCCGAGCCGTCGGTCTCGCACCGCGCCGCCTTCATCGGCCTGGTCGCGACCCTGGCCATTTCGCCGGGCGAGGTGCTGCTGCCCTTCTATCTCTCGCAGGCGACGCAGGGGTTCGCCGTGCTGATGGCCCTCACCGCCGTCTTCGCCATCGGCACGGTGGCAGGCATGGCGGCTTTCACCGCCCTGGCGCGCGCGGGCTATTCCATCCTGCGGCTGGAGCGCTGGGCCCGCTATGAAGGCGCGGCCCTGGGCCTGTCGCTGATCCTGATCGGCGTTCTGGTGGCGACGCACCATCACTAGGATTAAGGAGAGCGTCATGGCCCATGACCACGCTCACCCGCACGACCATCAGCACGGGCACGACCAAGGCCACGATCATGGTCACGCCCACGATCATGGTCACGGCCATTCCCACGGCATCGGCGGGCACCACCATGGACCGGTGAACACCGGGGACTGGCGCTACGCTGTCGGACTGCTGGTCAATCTGGCGTTCGTGGCGGTGGAGTTCGGCGCGGGCGTGATCAGCCAGTCCACCGCCCTGATGGCGGATGCGGGCCACAACCTGTCCGACGTCCTGGGTCTGGCCATGGCCGGAGGGGCCGCCTGGCTGGCGCGCCGCGCCTCGGCCAGCCACCGCACCTATGGCTTCGGCAAGGCCACCGTCCTGGCCGCCCTGTTCAACGCGCTTCTGCTGATCTTCGCCTGCGGAGCCATTGCCTTCGAGGCCGTGCGGCGGCTGAACGATCCGGCCCCTGTCGGCTCGACCACCGTCATGGTGGTGGCGGGCATCGGCTTCTTCATCAATCTGGGCACCGCCCTGCTGTTCATGAAGGACCAGCACAAGGACCTGAACGTGCGCGGGGCCTATCTGCACATGATGGCCGATGCCGCCGTGTCGCTGGGCGTCGTCGTGGTCGGA
This sequence comes from Brevundimonas sp., assembly GCF_016463295.1. GTDB lineage: Bacteria > Pseudomonadota > Alphaproteobacteria > Caulobacterales > Caulobacteraceae > Brevundimonas. Next base: position 203 of record NZ_JAEMRO010000097.1, on the reverse strand, counting down.
GCGGTCATGCTGTTCACCGACTGGTCGATCCTCGACCCCCTGGTCAGCATTGCCATCGTGGTCCTGATCCTGATCGGGACCTGGGGCCTGCTCAAGGACAGCGTCAACCTGGCGCTGGACGCCGCCCCGCGCGGCGTGGACGTCGCCGCCATCCGCGCCGGGTTTCTGGCCCTGCCGGGCGTCACCGCCGTGCACGACCTGCA
>NZ_JAEMRO010000096.1 GCF_016463295.1 Brevundimonas sp. | reverse complement strand
TACCCCCAGGGGTCGGTATTGGGGTTGGTGGTGGGCATGTGGTCGAGGCGGGCGTTGTGGTCGTCGAGGGCGCGCTGGATGTCGGGGTCCAGGCCCCAGAGACCGAAGCCGCCCTCGCCGGTGCCGCCGAAGCCGCCGCCGAAGTCGAGGCCGGTCTCCGAACCCGAACCGCCCGAGCCGACGCCGGCCATGTCGTCGAACACGCCCGGCTGGATCTGCGGGCCGACGCTGTCGGTATCGACCTTGAGGTCCAGGAAGTCGTCGTCCAGCGAGCCCGGCTGAACCAGCGGCTGATCCGGTCCCGCCTTGTCGCTTCGAACGGCGATCAGGCCCGGCAACACCTGGGGCAGATCATGGCCGTCCCTGGCCTCGGCGATGTCCAGCACCGAAGGCTGAACCTGGGGGCCATCCGGATCGACTTTTGCGGACGGGGCGTGGTCATCGAGAACCCGGGAGACCTGGGGCTGGTCGGCGTCCTTGTCGGATGCGAGCGTGCCACTGTTCGACGGCGGATAGGTCAGGACCTGGGCGGCATTGTTGCTGTAGCGCAGCACTTCGATGCTGGTCACGAAGGTCGAGCCGTCGCGACCGCTCACGGCATCGACGATGCGCCAGCCGGCCCCCTCGGCGGTGACGGTGTAATCCGCCGCCAGACCGCGCAGATACAGGGTGTCGGTACCCAGCCCGCCGTCGATGGTGTCGTTGCCGCCCATGCCGCGCAGATAGTCGTTGGCCACCCCGCCGGTGATGCGGTTGTCCAGGCCATTGCCCCAACCGCTGAAGCTGGCCGGGCCGGTATAGAGCAGGTTCTCCACATGGGCCGCCAGGGTATAGGTGCTGACACGGCTCTCGACCGTGTCGATGCCCTCGCCGGCGTTCTCGATCACCGTGTCCGGTGCATCCAGGATGTAATAGTCATTGCCCAGGCCGCCCTGGACCTGATTGGCCTGGATCTGGCCACCCATCAGGATGTCGTCGCCCGCCCCGCCCAGCAGAACGTCCGAACCCAGACCGCCCGTCAACACATTGGCCCCGGCATCGCCGACGATGACGTCGTTGTACTGCGAGCCGGTGATGTTCTCGATGCCGGTCAGGAAGTCACGCCCGCCCTCGCCGTCGTTCAGGGTGATCACCGAATCCAGTCGCACCAGTATGGCCGAGGTCGCCTGGGTATAGTCCGCGGTATCGAGGCCCGCCCCGCCGGTCAGCTGATCGTCGCCGCCGCGGCCGCGCAGCACATCGTCGCCCGCCCCGCCGATGATCGTATTGGCCCCGCTGTTGCCTGTGCCGGTGAAGCCACCGGTGCCGGTGAACACCAGACGCTCCAGATTGGCCCCCAGATTATAGACGCCGATCTTCACCTCGACGGTGTCGATGCCCTCGCCCGCGAACTCGACCACCGTGTCGTTGGCCTCCAGGATGAACAGATCGTCGCCCGTCCCGCCGTACAGCTGATTGCCCAAGCCTGTACCGCCGTACAGCACGTCGTCGCCGCCCCCCCCGATCAGAATGTCCGAACCCAGACCGCCCCGGATGATGTTGGCCCCGCCGTCACCGACCAGCAGGTCGTCGAACGCCGAGCCCGTCAGGTGTTCGACGTCGATAAGGATGTCCACGCCCCCGTCACCATTGTTGCTGGACGCGCCGGTGGTCAGTTGCGCCCGAACGTCCGACGCGGCTTGACTGTAGTCGACCAAATCGATCCCATCGCCGCCATCCAGAATGTCATTACCGCTGCCGGGACGCAGGATGTCGTTGCCGGCCAGCCCGATCAGCACATCGTCGCCGTCACCACCCCAAAGAATGTTGTCGGCTCCGGAGCCGGTCAGTTGGTCGCTGAAGGCCGAACCGATCAGGTTCTCGATGCCCGAGAATCCATCCGACCCGCCCTCGCCGTCGTCTGATGCCCCACCCAGCGTCAGGCTGGCCACCACGCCACCAAGCGCGGAGGTATAGTCTGCAGCATCCACACCCTCACCGCCAATCAGCAGGTCCGTGCCACTTCCACCACGCAGCAGGTCGTCGCCATCACCGCCGTCGAGTTGGTCATTTCCTGCCCCACCGGTCAGCAGATTGGCGAGCTCATTGCCTGTACCGACGAAATCGCCATTGCCCGTGAAGGTCAGGTTCTCGACATTGGGGTTCAAGCCATACATCGACAGGTCGGTCAGAACCGTGTCGATGCCTTCGCTCGCAAACTCCACGATGGTGTCACCGACAACCCGGATCACATAGGTGTCGTCGCCGGTCCCACCCAACAGCTCGTTCGGAACGCCCACACCGCCATCCAGAATATCGTCACCGGCCTGCCCCACAAGGGTGTCGGAGCCGACGCCTCCGGTCAGGCTGTCGGCAAAGTCGCTGCCGATCAATACGCCTTCGCCGACGATCGTGCGCCCGCCCAGACCCGAAATCGTCAGTGTCAGCGTCGCGGCGGAGACGACGCCATCGCTGTCAACAAGGGTGTAGGTGATAGTTTCCTGCGCCGTCTCGCCTTCGGTCAAAGCGGCGGTATCCGCATTCGCCGTATAGCTGTAGCTGCCGTCGGCATTGATCCGGATCGTGCCGAATTGGCCCTGGATGATAGCGCCGACATTGTCGGCCTCGCCGTTGACGGTGCTGACCTGCGCCGAACCCGAACCCGCGGCGACAACATCGTTGTCCAAAAGTCCACTGGCCGCACCAACCGTGAGGGATCCGGCCTCGTTCAGGGTCACGGCATCGGCGACAGCGGCCGTTGCCGACCCGAACATAATGTCCACGGTCTGGGCCGACGTCACCGTCTGTCCGTCCGAGACCGTATAGCTGAACCGCGCCGGGCCGACATATCCGGCCGCAGGCGTGAAGACCCATTCTCCGGTCCGGGCGTCCAGGGTCACCGTGCCGTTCTGGTTCGATCCGGGAACCACAGCAAAGAACAGCCGATCGCCGTCCGCATCCGAAGCCTCTGCCAGAACACCGCTCAGCGCCTCACCCGCCGTCGTGCCGATCACACCGATGATATCTTCTACCACCGGCGCATCATTGACCGGCGACGGCTGGCCTGGTTGCCAGGCGGCAATGGCTGCATCCAGCGCCGCGCGCTGTTCCGTTGTCAGCCCCAGGTCAACCGCCTGCTGCATATTGAAGAGCAGTTGCTGATCGAACACCGCCAGCGCAGGTCCGCCGTTCAGTTTCAGCCCTACACCCAGCCAGAAGTAGGCGTCGTCAGCCGAGACTTCGACGCCCTCGCCCATCAGATAGCGACGGCCGACCGTATACATGGCGTCGGCATTGCCCAGCATGGCCGACAGCAGATAGGTTTCGACCGCCAAGGGGTCGTCCACGGGACCGCCATAGCCATTGTCATACAGAATCGCGAGTTGATACAGGGCTTTGGCGTTAGTAGGCAGAGCTTCCAGCAGGAGCCGGGCTTCGGCGGGATCCTTGTCCACGCCCTCGCCGGTCGCATACATGTCGGCCAGGATGATGTTGATGTCGGCAATGCCGCGCGCCATTTCCAGATATTGCGCGGCCAGAGCCGTATCCTTGGGCACGTGCTGCCCATAGCGAAGCCATGTTCCGTAAAACGAAGCTGCGAAGACATCGCCTGCATCCGCCAGAAGGATGACGTTGCTCACAAACGCCTGCAGATCGCCTGCGACCAGGAGAGCCACAGCCTCGGAGTAAGTCAGGCGATCCGGCTGGAGTCCGGCCGGCAGGACCGTGAACGTCACCGTGCGGCTTTCGCTGGCCAGTTGTCCGTCGCTGACGACATAGGCGAACGTGGCGTGTCCGCTGAACCCGGCCGTGGGGGTAAAGACGTAACGGCCATTCTCCGGGTTGATCGTCACCGTGCCGTTGGTGGCAGATCCTTCGACCAGGCTGTAGGTCAGGCGCTCGTCCGTATCGACGTCGGCACCGATGCGCAGACCGGACGTGAAGGCGGTATTGGCCGCGATATCCACCGACTCATCCTGGACCGTCGTGGTTGGTCGGTCATTGATACCGCCGATGTAGAAATATGCCGTCCGCTCGGTCGAGTTGCTGCCGTCTGTCACCGTATAGCGAAACGACGCCGGGCCCAGAAAATCGGTCGGGCCATAATAGTCGGCGTCAGGGGTGAAAACGAAGGCCCCCGTCGCGGCATCCAGGCTGACTGTGCCGTTCCTGACCGAACCGGCCACGACCCCGAATGTGGCATTGTCCAGATCGACGACCCCGTCACCGGGCAACTGGCCGGTAAGGTCCTGATCTTCGAGGCCATAAAAGACGTCGCGCGTCGCTGCTCCGCCATCGACAGGAATAGCGGGTTCGTGCGTCCGCACGGTGATGTTGGCGACGTCCAGAAAGCCAGTCGGCGCCTCGTCCGGCTCGTCGTTGATCATGACCAGGTGCAGGGTCGCGTCAGTCTGGCCCAGGGTTTCGGCCAGATCATAGGGTTGATAACGGTCGGCCCAGTCCCCCTGCTGGGTCTGGTTCTCACCCGCATAGGTCCAGTCCGCGGCGTCGTCGCTGAGCCGAACAGTGATGGTCCGCCATTCGCCCTCGACCAGTTGAGAGGTGATGTCGTTACCAGTGTTCGCCCAGTTGTTGGCGACCAGCGGCACGTAGAAATTCTTGTAAACGCCCTCTTCGGGGACATAGCGGCACAGCCAGACGACCAACTTGCCGCCGTTCGCTTCGAAATCAGTCGCGCGGATCGTGATTTCGAACTCGGCGTCCGTCAGGTTCAGAATGCCGGGCGACCCTGCCGCCGGAATCGACAGATGCGCGATCAGGCGTAACGCGCCGATGCCGTCGATATGGTTGGGGTCCAGCAGGCCGGGTGCGTTCAGACGTGTGAATGCCGCATGCTCGCCGCCTTCTTCCCTGACGACCGACGGTGCCAGCCAGGTCGTCCACGGACCAAGACCTGAATCGAAATCGAAAGAGTACTCGTGAGGGGGAGTGTCACCCTCATTAAGGTAGGGGGTGTCTGCATTCAGAAGCGAACTGGTCATACTACGCGGCACTACTTTTTAGTTTATTGTTATGAAGCATCGCCGCCGGAGTGATCCGGCGGCGATGGTCGTTTGGTCTTTGCTCCGGCCGTTACCCCCAGGGGTCGGTATTGGGGTCGGTGGTGGGCATGTGGTCGAGGCGGGCGTTGTGGTCGTCGAGGGCGCGCTGGATGTCGGGGTCCAGGCCCCAGAGACCGAAGCCGCCCTCGCCGGTGCCGCCGAAGCCGCCGCCGAAGTCGAGGCCGGTCTCCGAACCCGAACCGCCCGAGCCGACGCCGGCCATGTCGTCGAACACGCCCGGCTGGATCTGCGGGCCGACGCTGTCGGTATCGACCTTGAGGTCCAGGAAGTCGTCGTCCAGCGAGCCCGGCTGAACCAGCGGCTGATCCGGTCCCGCCTTGTCGCTTCGAACGGCGATCAGGCCCGGCAACACCTGGGGCAGATCATGGCCGTCCCTGGCCTCGGCGATGTCCAGCACCGAAGGCTGAACCTGGGGGCCATCCGGATCGACTTTTGCGGACGGGGCGTGGTCATCGAGAACCCGGGAGACCTGGGGCTGGTCGGCGTCCTTGTCGGATGCGAGCGTGCCACTGTTCGACGGCGGATAGGTCAGGACCTGGGCGGCATTGTTGCTGTAGCGCAGCACTTCGATGCTGGTCACGAAGGTCGAGCCGTCGCGACCGCTCACGGCATCGACGATGCGCCAGCCGGCCCCCTCGGCGGTGACGGTGTAATCCGCCGCCAGACCGCGCAGATACAGGGTGTCGGTACCCAGCCCGCCGTCGATGGTGTCGTTGCCGCCCATGCCGCGCAGATAGTCGTTGGCCACCCCGCCGGTGATGCGGTTGTCCAGGCCATTGCCCCAACCGCTGAAGCTGGCCGGGCCGGTATAGAGCAGGTTCTCCACATGGGCCGCCAGGGTATAGGTGCTGACACGGCTCTCGACCGTGTCGATGCCCTCGCCGGCGTTCTCGATCACCGTGTCCGGTGCATCCAGGATGTAATAGTCATTGCCCAGGCCGCCCTGGACCTGATTGGCCTGGATCTGGCCACCCATCAGGATGTCGTCGCCCGCCCCGCCCAGCAGAACGTCCGAACCCAGACCGCCCGTCAACACATTGGCCCCGGCATCGCCGACGATGACGTCGTTGTACTGCGAGCCGGTGATGTTCTCGATGCCGGTCAGGAAGTCACGCCCGCCCTCGCCGTCGTTCAGGGTGATCACCGAATCCAGTCGCACCAGTATGGCCGAGGTCGCCTGGGTATAGTCCGCGGTATCGAGGCCCGCCCCGCCGGTCAGCTGATCGTCGCCGCCGCGGCCGCGCAGCACATCGTCGCCCGCCCCGCCGATGATCGTATTGGCCCCGCTGTTGCCTGTGCCGGTGAAGCCACCGGTGCCGGTGAACACCAGACGCTCCAGATTGGCCCCCAGATTATAGACGCCGATCTTCACCTCGACGGTGTCGATGCCCTCGCCCGCGAACTCGACCACCGTGTCGTTGGCCTCCAGGATGAACAGATCGTCGCCCGTCCCGCCGTACAACTCATTGCCCAGGCCCGTACCGCCATAGAGGATGTCGTTACCGGCTCCACCGATAATGAGATCCGAACCCAGACCGCCCCGGATGATGTTGGATCCGCCGTCACCGACCAGCAGGTCGTTGAAGGCCGAACCCGTCAGGTGTTCGAACCCGCTGATCGTGTCCGAGCCGCCGTCACCGTCGTTGGACGCCGTGCCGGTGTTGAACTGGGCCCGCACGCCCGCCGAAGCGCCGCTGTAGTCCAGCAGGTCGATGCCCGATCCGCCGTCCAGCACATCGTTGCCGGCTCCGCCCGCGACGATGTCGTCACCGGCCAGACCCAGCAGCGTATCCGCCCCGGCCCCGCCCGACAGACTGTTGTTGCCACCCGAGCCGGTCAGTTGGTCGCCAAAGGCCGATCCCACCAGGTTCTCGATGCCCGACAGCCCGTCCGAACCGCCATCACCATCGTTCGACGCAGCGCCCGCCGTCAGACTGGCCACCACGCCACCCGCCGCGCCGCCATAGTCCGCCGTGTCGACCCCGGC
>NZ_JAEMRO010000095.1 GCF_016463295.1 Brevundimonas sp. | reverse complement strand
GCATAGAAGTAAATGGTGAACTTGCAGAGGTTTTTCTCGGCAACGGGCATTAGGAACGGGTGTGATACTTTTGGGAGCGACGCATAACTCAACTTCTGCAACACCAGAACTGCTTGCAGTGGAGTCTTGGACTTCAATGCATTTTTGGTCTTTCCTGCGTTCTTGGAGGGGGCGGCGGAGCCACCTCGCCCTGCAGGCCGTAATACTGGTTCGGCGTCAGCGGCGCCTCATACTGGTGGCGCTCGATATAGACGTCGGGTTGCTGGACCTGGACGTCCGACTGGCGAACGTAGACGTCGGGCTGCTGGATGCGAACCTCACGCTCCATATGGACGCGCGGGGCCTCCATATGGACCTGCGGCGGGGCCAGATGGACCTGCGGCTGCGGTACATGCACCTCGGGAGCAGCCACATAGACGTCCGACGGCGCGACATGGACCTGCGAGGGTTCGACGTAGACCTGCGACGGCTCGACATAGACCTGGGCGGGCTGGACATAGACCGGCGGGGCCTGGACGTGCACGGGCGGGCCCTGAACATAGACGGGCGGCGACTGCACATAGACCGGCGGCTGTTCGATGTAGACCGGCGCGGGCTGATAGTGGTGGCGATAGTCCGCGAGGTAGTCGTCGCGGTACTCGTCACGATAGCGCGGACGCTCGACATAGTGGCTGCTGCCGGAAGACCGCTCCTCATAGCGCTCCTCGTAGCGGCTCTCGCTGTAGCCATAGCGGCCGCCGCGCTGCTCATAGCCGTAACCGCCCGAGCAGGTGGTCGAACCGGGCTGGGGCCGACGGCCGAAGCCACCCAGGACGTAGCCATAGGGGCCGGTGCGGCAGGTCGAGCCGCGATAGGGCTCCTCGGCATAGACCGGCCCGCCGAAATAACCGCCGTAGCCGCCTTCGGAATAGCCGCCGCCACCGCCGATGCTGGTTCCGCCATAGTTGGTGCCGCCGCGCACGCTGCGGACGTCATAGCTGCGTGCGTTCAGATAGCCGCGCGCGCCGCCGAAGCTGTTCGAATTGGCATTGGCGTTCGCGTTCGCGTTCGCATTGGCGTTCGCATTGATATTGACGTTGTAGTTGAAGTTGCCGGTCGGGCGACCGGGATGGCCTCCACCCGGATGACCCCCGCCGGGGTGCCCACCGCCGCCGCAGCTGTTGCAGCCGCCGCCACCCCCGGGATGTCCGCCGCCGCCGCCGCGCGGGCCACCGGCCAGGACGGGCGTCGCCGCCATCAGCATCAGGACAGCGGCACCGGCCGCCACAGTAAGGTTTCGCATCGCACAGGCTCCAACTCAGGAGCCTGTCCTAGACACGTCCGACAGACGATTCTCGCGCTTGCACCGAGCGGGGGAAGGTCGGGTTATGGTTTCCCCCAGAGGCGTTGAATTTAACCTTTTCCGTTCAGAGACGGGGCAAAACGGCCTCAGAAATCGATGGCCAGACCTTTCTTCTCCCAGTCGCCATAGCGGGTCGGCTCGGGGCCGGTCGGCCCGCCATGTTCAGGGGCCAGATCGCCGCCGGCCTCTGCCGCGCGACGATCCGCCGCTTCCAGCAGGGCGCGCCGCGCGACCTCGCTCAAAGGCCGCTCCGGCGTCGCATGGGGCACGTCGGCATTGAAGACGGGGGCTGGCTGGTCGTCGTTGGCGACGTCGTCCGGCGCGGCAGGGGTGGGGTGATCGGTCACAGCGCGGGCTCTTGAGACAGGGCGTTCATGGCCGCACCTTAGCGGACTGCATCCGCAGTGCCCATGACGTGACCTTATGAACCATCTGAAGACCTTTATCCTGCTGGCCGTCCTGACCGCCCTCTTCGGCGGGCTCGGCTACATGATCGGTGGTGCGACCGGCATGCTCATCGCCCTAGTGCTCGCCGGCGGCATGAACCTGATCAGCTACTGGAACGCCGACAAGATCGTGCTGAAGATGTACCGTGCCCAGCCGGTCGACGAGCAGCACCCCAATGCGGTGGTCCGCACCTATGTCGCCGATGTGGTCCAGATGGCGCGCGACGCGGGCCTGCCCCGGCCGATGATCGCCATCATCCCCAATGACCAGCCCAATGCCTTCGCCACCGGTCGCAATCCGGCGAATGCAGCCGTCTGCGCCACCACCGGCCTGCTCGACCGGCTGACCCGCGACGAGATTCGCGGCGTGATGGCGCACGAACTGGCTCATGTGAAGAACCGCGACACCCTGACCATGACCGTGACCGCGACCCTGGCCGGAGCCATCGCGGCCCTGGCCAATTTCGCGCTCTTCTTCGGCGGCGGGGACGACCGCGAGCGTCCGGGCGGCATCATCGGCACCCTGGCCCTGATGATCCTGGCCCCCATGGCGGCCGGTCTGGTCCAGATGGCCATCAGCCGCTCGCGCGAATACGAGGCCGACCGCGTCGGGGCCGAGATCGCAGGCGACCCTCATGCCCTAGCCGATGCTCTCCAGAAGATCGACAACCACGCCCGCGGCATCGTCAACACGACCGCCGAGCGCAATCCGGCCTCGGGCCAGCTGTTCATCATCAATCCCCTGGCAGGGCGCGGGGCCGACAATCTGTTCTCGACCCACCCCGCGACCGGCAACCGCATCAAGGCTCTGATGGAACTGGCGGCGAAGGTCGGCCAGCGCCCGCGCCCGCGCCCGGTCGCCAGGGTTGCGCCGGTGGAGCGGTCACAGGTTCGACCGGCCACGACCAGTGTGCCGACGACGTCGCAGGTTCGCCCACAGGCCCGCCAAGGCCCCTGGGGCTGACGCTCACAGGGTCAGGGTGCCTGTCCGCTCGACCGCGACCGGCCCGGTCATGAAGACGTGGTCCGAGGCTTCGTCCCAATCGATCTGCAGCAGGCCGCCATCGACCTCGACCGCCGCGTGCCGCCCGGTCAGCCGTCGCCGCGCCGTCGCCACCAGGGCCGCACAGGCCCCCGTGCCGCAGGCCCTGGTCAGCCCCGCCCCCCGCTCCCAGACCCGCAGGCGGATGCGGTCCGGCGCGACCACATGGGCAAAGCCGACATTGACGTCTTCCGGAAACAGCGGGTGATGCTCGATCAGCGAGCCCGAGCCGCGTACGAAGCCGTCGTTCGGCGCATGGTCCATGAAGAAGACCACGTGCGGATTGCCCATCGAGACGGCGCCCGGCGTATGCAGCACCGGATCGTCGATCGGCCCGATCTGCAGCTCGATATTGCGGGTGTCCATCTCTTCGGCCAATGGCACCTGGGTCCAGTCCAGGCGCGGCGGACCCATGTCGACTTTTATCTGGGCCGCGCTCGTCGACCCTTCGGGATCTCCCGACCCGACGCGGCCTGGGACGCTCCACGCCGTCGTCGGGCCGCCCAGGGTGTCGATGGTCACCCTGTCCTGACCCGTCGACTGCATCATCAGCCAGCCGACGCAGCGCAGCGCATTGCCGCAGGTCTCGACCTGGCCGCCGTCGGCGTTCCAGACCCGCATGAAGACATCGGCCGTGTCGCTGGGCTCCAGCGCAATCAGCTGGTCGCAACCTTCGCCCGTCTCACGATCGGCGATGGCGCGCACCTGCGCCTCCGTCGGTGCGAAGGGCGTCTTCAGGGCGTTGACGACGACGAAGTCGTTGCCGGCACCGTTCATCTTGACGAAGGGGATGGTGGCCATCTGCGTCATATAGGAGAAATCATGGCGTTCGTCAGCGACCGTGCCTAGGTTGCGCCCATGACGACCGACGCGGCCCCCGACACGGCAGGACAGAAATCGGAAGGATGGCGCCTGCGCGCCCGCCTGCGCGCGCTCTATCACGGCTCGTCACAGACGGCGGTGCGGTTCCGGCTCGGCGTCCTGATCATCGATCTGATCATCGTCGCCTTCTTCATCGCCGCTCCCCTGCTGAAGGAGGGCGGGCTGGTCTTCTACATCATCGACTATGTCATCGCCGCTATCCTGGCCCTCGATCTGGCGGCCAGGGCCTTGTGCTATTCGGACATCAAGGACTGGCTGAAGAAGCCGATCGTCTGGATGGACCTGTTCATCCTGGCGACCCTGCTGTTCCCGGCCTGGCTGTTCAACCTGGGCTTCCTGCGGGTCCTGCGCCTTTGGACCCTGGTCAATTCCGAGTTCTTCTGGCGGACCATCGGGCGGCGCTACGACGACACCCGGATCGAGGATCAGGTCAAGGCCCTGACCGCCCTGGTCACCTTCATCTTCGTGGCCACGGGCTTCGTCTACACCAGCTTCGTCGGCACCTATGAGGGTATCAGCGGCTATATCGACGCCCTGTATTTCACGGTGACCAGCCTGACGACCACCGGCTATGGCGACATCCTTCTGCCCGGCAACTGGGGGCGGATCGTCTCCATCGTCATCATGCTGACGGGGGTGACCCTGTTCGTGCGGCTGGGCCAGACCCTGCTGCGGCCGCACAAGGTCCGCTTCCCCTGCGAGCGTTGCGGGCTTCAGGTGCACGATCCCGACGCCGTTCACTGCAAGGCCTGCGGCAATATCCTGTGCATCCCGGACGAAGGTCATCACTAGCGGCTTCATGACAAAACCGTAACCTCGCCCGCCTGCGCCTTGCCGCGCGGGGGCCCGTCGTTAAGGTGCCCCGCCGACCTATCGTGCCGACTTATCGTTCAGGGGACTGTCACCATGATCCGCACTGCCGCGCTCGCCGCCCTTCTCGCTTCCACCGCTATATCGAGCGCCGCCATGGCCCAGACTGCTCCCGCACCCGCCACACCGAGCGCGACCGTCAGTGGCGGCTTCGCCACCTCCGACGCGACCGACCCCTATCTGTGGCTGGAAGAGGTCGAGGGCGAGCGCGCCATGGAATGGGTCCGCGCCCAGAACGAGCGCTCGCTGGGCACGCTACAGGGCGACCCCCGCTATCAGACCCTGCACGATCAGGCGCTGGAGATCGTCCAGTCGCGCGACCGCATCCCGGCCCCTGGCTTCAACCACGACGGCACCATCGACAACTTCTGGCAGGACGCCACCCATGTGCGCGGCATCTGGCGCACTACGACCCTGGACAGCTACCAGACCGCGGAACCGCAATGGGAGACCATCCTCGACATCGACGCCCTGGCCACGGCCGAGGGCAAGAACTGGGTCTACAAGGGCGCGACCTGCCTGCCGCCCGAAGAGACCCGCTGCCTGATCAGCCTGTCCGACGGCGGCAAGGATGCGGTGGTGGTGCGCGAGTTCGACCGTGCAACCCGCACTTTTGTTGACGGCGGCTTCAACCTGCCGGAATCCAAGGGCGGCGCGGCCTGGATCGATGCCGACACGCTTCTGGTCAGCCGTGATTTCGGCCCCGGATCCCTGACCACCTCGGGCTATCCGATGATCGTCAAGGTGCTGAAGCGCGGCCAGACCATGGATCAGGCCACGACCGTCTTCACCGGCCAGCCGGCGGACGTGTCCGTCTCGGGCTATGCCCTGCGCGATGCCGACGGCGTCATCCAGGCGACCCTGATCAATCGCGGCGTCAGCTTCTATGAGGGCGAGACCCACCGCCTGAACGCCGACGGCACGACGACCAAACTGGAGCTCCCCGCAAAGTCGAACATCAACGCCCTGGTCCAGGGCCAGTTGGTGATCACCACCGATCAGGACTGGACCGCCCCCTCGGGTCAGGACTTCAAGACCGGCGACGTCATCGCCTGGGACCTGCAGCGCTGGCTGGCCGACCCCGCTACCCCGGCGCAGCTGATCATCCGGCCCACCGAGCGCGAGGCCATCGAGGGCATCACCGCCACCCGCAACCGCCTGATCGTGGCCCTGTACGAAAACGTGCGCGGCGGAGTCTATGTCTATGAGCCCAGCGCCACGGGCGAGTGGTCGCGCACCCGCATGGACCTGCCCCAGAACGTCTCGGTCGGCGTCGGCTCGGCCTCCGAGCGGGACGACAAGATCTTCGTCAGCGTGACCGGCTATCTGAACCCGTCCAGCCTGTATCTGGCCGATGCGTCAACGGGTCAGGCGGTGGTCAGCAAGTCCCTGCCGGCCAAGTTCGACGCGACCGGCATGACGGTGGACCAGTTCGAGGCCCGCAGCGCCGATGGCACGATGATTCCCTACTTCGTCGTCCACAAGGGCGACATGGCCATGGACGGCTCTAACCCCACGGTCCTGTACGGCTACGGCGGCTTCCAGTCGTCGCTGTTGCCCGGCTATTCGGCCACGGTGGGCAAGCTGTGGCTGGAACGCGGCGGGGTCTATGTCATCGCCAACACCCGCGGCGGCGGCGAGTTCGGCCCCCGCTGGCACCAGGCCGCCCTGCAGGAAAACCGCCAGCGCGCGCATGAGGATTTCCAGGCTGTCGCCCAGGACCTGATCGCTCGCAACATCACCTCCCAGCCGCATCTGGGCATCATGGGCGGCTCGCAAGGGGGCCTGTTCATGGGGGCGATGCTGACCCAGCGTCCGGACCTGATCAACGCCGCCGTCATCCAGGTGCCCCTGTTCGACATGCTGCGCTTCCACAAGCTTCTGGCCGGGGCCAGCTGGATCGCGGAATACGGCAACCCCGACATCCCGGCCGAGCGCGCCTGGATCGAACAGTATTCGCCCTATCAGCGCCTCGCCGCCGGCCAGCCCTATCCGGAAGTCTTCATCCACACCTCGACCAAGGACGACCGCGTCCACCCCGGCCACGCCCGCAAGGCCGCAGCCCGTCTGGAGGAACTGGGCTATCCGGTGCTGTTCTATGAAAACGTCGACGGCGGCCACGGCGCGGCGGCCAATCTGCGCGAGACGGCGCGGCGACTGGCTCTGGAATACACCTATCTGTCCCGCCGCCTGATGGACACGCCGGCGGAAGATTGACGAAACCATCACCTCCCCATTCGCGCAGGCTAATGGGGAGGACAGGTCGGCGCGTTTGCGACGACCAGGAGGGGGCGGCACAGGCGGTTGCCTCTGGCACACGACGGCCACCGCTAGAGCTGCCCCTCCTGGCGTCCTTCGTCCGCCTGTCCTCTCCATCGGCCTACGCCGACGGAGAGGTGAACGAGAAATCTAACGGAGTTAGAGAATGAACCGACTGATCCTGTCCGCCGCCATTCCGGCGCTTCTGCTCGCGGCCTGCGCGACAGGACCTCAATCAGTCCCGGCGACCTGTGTGCCAGGAACAGATCCTGGCTGCTACTCAATCAGCCTTATTGACCCAGTCGCCCAAACCC